>CAYGMD010000005.1:0-41962 GCA_964350785.1 uncultured Acidobacterium sp.
TGAGACAAGCCGAACAACGGTTTCGTCAACTGCGGATCTGACAAAGTCGTACTAGCCTAGCCGAACGGGTCGGACGATGAAACATGCGATTCACCAAAGAGCAGATCGCGGGCTTCCCTTAGCCGCCGCGCGGTGAAGTGTGCCTACGCCTGAGACTCGCTTGGCGAACACCTTCCTCGATCTCAGCGGCTACGCCTTTACCGGGAAACACGCCGTCATTGATCTAATGCGAGAAATGCGCGGCTATCATGTGGAGCACTTTGCATTCGAGTTCGCTCTGTTGCGAATACAGGGCGGTATCCACGATCTCCACGCCGCGCTCGTTGAACACTGGTCGCCTATCCGTAGCGATGCAGCGATCCGAAGATTCCGCACTCTTGTGCGTAGGTTAGGCAGTAGCAACTCGATTTACAGTCCGTCGAGTTGGTCTGAAGCCGTGGGTTGGAACTACGACGAACATTTCCAGCGTCGGTTCTTTGCCCTCTCCGATGAGTACGTCCGAAGACTGGTCACTGCGCAATGGTCTGCCGCCTGGCCATACGCCATGGCGGATCTTGGGCGAGCTGAGTTATTCACGCGCAAACTACTAAGCACAATCGGCATCAATCGAGCCAGGGCGTTCGAAATGGTGCTCGCAGCTCCTGACGAGTTTGTAGCTGCATCCCGAGACTACCTTCAGGCGTTGCTCACCTCGAACGTTAGTCCCGATACTCGAACGGTAGTCCTCCACAATGCTTTTGAGGCGTTTGACCCAGCGCGCTCGCTTCAGTACTTCGACGACGCTCGAGCGATCGTTGTGGACCGAGACCCGCGCGACAACTACGTTCAGGGACTATCGTACAAGCCGACCGCTGTCGATGTGGAAACCTTTATCACCCGCTACAGGCTCTACCGGCGCAAGACGAACTATGCGCGACATGCGCGCGTTCTGCGATTGACGTTCGAAGATCTCGTACTTGACTACGACATGACGCTCAAACGCGTCCTGGCCTTTCTCGGCGAGCCGACAGACACTCATATCCGACCGAGGGCGCACTTCGATCCAGCTGTGTCGAAGAGGAACGTCGGCGTGTGGCGACACTATGGAAAGCCTAACGAAATCGATCGGATTGCCGCCGCGCTACCGGAGTTTTGCGATGCCCGCACCTAGAATTGACCCACCGACCACAGTCACATTTTTCTTTCCGTACCACCTGGTGAGCGGCGTGCCATTCTTGTTCGCTCGCATGGCTCAAGCGCTTGGTGCCCGCGGCTACGATTGTATTGTTGTGGACTATCCGAACGGATGTCTGGCGAACCTTACACAGGGTGCCCCTGGAGTACGACTGATGCCGTTCGAGGCCGGCGAATCTCTAAGAGTGCCTGCGGATTCACTTCTGGTAATGCAGGGTATCCTGCCAGCAACACTTCGGCCGGAGCTGAACATTGCACCTGAGACCCGCGTAGCGTTCTGGGTGCTCCACGCGATGAATTTCGTGCAGACCTTGATCCCCACAACTTGGGGCCGACACCTGCAGACCCGTTACCCTAGCGTGCAGCACCTCGCGAACCACACCGTTATGCGAATGCACACAAAGCGCCTCGGTTCGTTCTTGGAGGAAGTGCATTGCCAGCACTCGCTTTGGTTTATGGACGGTTCGACGCTAGATACCACGCGCAGGTATCTTGATGTTGCGCTGTCGGACCCGACGTTGTTGCCAGTGTTGGTGGACGTGCCGGCCGATAATCCCCGCAGGCTGTCGGAGAAGCAGCCACTCACGGCGGCGTGGCTGGGGCGGCTGGACGACTTCAAAGTTTCAATCCTGAACCACACCCTACGCGCAATCGAGCGCCATGCTGCTGCGCGGGGGCAAGAAGTGGTCATGCGAGTGGTGGGAGAAGGTCCTCTTGAGCAACAGGTGGTTACGCCCAACCCGAGGCATGTGATCATGGAACGTCTTGGGACGCTGACCGGCGATTCCCTGACCCGTGCCTTGTCGAGCAGTGACGTCCTCTTTGCTATGGGGACTTCGGCACTCGAAGGAGCCCGACGAGGCGTGCCCACAGTGCTGCTCGATTATTCTTACGGCGCCGTTCCAGCCCACTACCGGTTTCGCTGGCTCTTCACCGCGGATCGCGACGAGCTTGGCCGACTGATCGACGCCGACCTTGTGGGTCCGGAGGGGGGTACCGTCAGTCCCATCTTTGATGCGCTGGCGCTGGACGCGGCCGGACTGTCACAGAAGTCGTTTGAGTACTGTCGCGATCACCACTCCATCGACTGTGGTGTCGAGCGGTTTCTTGCGGCGGCCGGGCGTGCTCGGTTCACATGGGGAGGAATCCCCGCTGCGCTGCGGAATAAAGGGCTGACGCGTCGCCTCTATGAGCATGTGCGCGCCAGACGCTTGCTTGTGCCTTCATCGAATTGATAAGCATGATTCGGTTGTCTCGCTCCATGATCGGATGCCAGGAAGCCGATGCTGTCTCTCGTGTTCTGGTTCAAGATGGCTACCTTGGCATGGGTGCCGAAGTGCAAAGGTTCGAGGAGGAGGTAGCAGACTTTCTAGGTGTACCTGCGCACAGTGTCACAGCGGTTAGCTCAGGCACGGCGGCTCTGCATCTCGCGGTCGAGGCCTCACTCGATCCTGGCGCAGAGGTACTCGTGCAGTCACTTACCTACGTCGCCACCTATCAGGCCATTTCTGGAGCTGGGGCAATCCCGGTCCCGTGTGAAGTGTCGCCTGGCACCGTCACGATTGACTTAGCTGACGCTAAACGGCGTCTCACACCGCGTACTCGGGCGATCATGCCCGTCCACTTTGCGAGCAACCCAGGCGATCTCGACTCGATCTACCGGTTCGCCTCCCAACACAAACTCCGTGTCATTGAAGATGCCGCACACGCCTTTGGCTGCCGGCACAACGGAATGATGATCGGCAGCCTTGGCGACATAACATGCTTCAGCTTCGACGGAGTCAAGAATATTACAACGGGCGAAGGCGGAGCCATCGTTACTGCTGATCCCGAGGTGCTCATGCGTGTGAAGGACGCAAGGCTGCTAGGTGTCGAAAAAGATACTGAAAACCGGTTCCGAGGTCAGCGAAGTTGGGAGTTCGACGTTACCCGACAGGGCTGGCGATACCACATGAGCAACGTGCTCGCGGCAATTGGCCGCGTGCAGTTGTCTCGATTTCACAAGGACTTCGCTCCTGCGCGAGTGAGGCTCGCACGACGATATAGGGAGAATCTGGCAGATCTTAAAGGAATTCAGTTGTTCGAAACGGACCTTCGTGAGGTCGTGCCCCATATCCAACCTCTTCGGATTGCCGACGGTCGTCGAGATGAAATTCGGGCAGTGCTAGGCGCGGCTGGCGTTCAGACCGGCATACACTACAAGCCTAACCATTTGCTTAGCTACTACGGTGGGGGCCTGACATCGTTGCCTGTGACTGAGCTCCTCTATACGGAACTCTTGAGCCTTCCGCTGCACCCTGGCCTGACAGAGGCCGAAGTGGATAGCATCTGTTCCCTAGTGCGGAACGTTCTAGTTCCACAGATCAAATAGTTCCCTACCTATGAAAACCGTGATTCTAGCAGGGGGCCGTGGCGCTCGCCTCTCTGAAGAGACGTTGCTCAAGCCCAAACCCATGGTGGATATTGGCGGCACGCCAATAATCGTGCACATAATGCGGCTATATGCGCACTACGGTTTCAATGACTTCGTAGTCGCACTTGGCTACCGGGGCGATATCATAAAAGACTACTTCGTTAACTACCGGGTTCGAAATAGCGATCTATCTGTAGATCTTGGAAGCGGTCGGTTGACTTTCACGAATCTGAAAACTGACAACTGGACAGTGCATCTGGCGGAGACTGGAAGTGAAACACTGACCGGAGGGCGTCTTCACCGTCTTCAGAAGCAACTCCGCAGTCACGGAACATTTATGGTGACTTATGGTGACGGCGTCGCCGATCTCGATATTGCGGACCTTTTGGCGTTCCATCGCGCTCACGGAAGGCTCGCCACAGTAACGGCGGTACGGCCTCCTGGGCGGTTCGGTGCCCTCGGACTAGACGGTATGGTGGTTAGCACGTTCAAGGAAAAGCCCCAGGTCGAGGATGGCTGGATCAACGGCGGGTTCTTTGTGTTTGAAGCGGCGATCTTCGACTATCTCTCCGGAGATCAGGCCGTTCTTGAGAAGGAACCACTAGAACGTCTGACTGCTGAGGGCCAGCTCATGGCCTATCGTCACAATCGCTTCTGGCACGCGATGGACACTGTCCGCGATCGGGACGTGTTGAACGATCTGTGGCACGCCGGCCACGCGCCTTGGAGGCGCCCATAGTTTAATCCCTGAAGGTACTTGAGTTGCCGTACCCTGCAGGAGCAGACCATTGTTGGCAGTGATACGGACTGACGTGGCGGGCCGCGAGAGCGACCCGTCGCAGCGCGACGGCGGTGCGAGGAGCGTGGCTGCGAATGCGTTTTTCACGAGTCCCCACGCCGATTCGATGGGGTTGAAGTCGTGCGAATAGGGCGGGAGATAGCGGACGGTGGCGCCGCGGCCTGACCGACCCGGTCCGCCGCTGCTGGGCCACCCACCGCTCCAGCGTGCGAAGGTCCACCAGAAACAGCGCGGCCACGTCGGCGTATGTCCCTTCTCCCCGTTCGTACGCCGCCACGGCGCGCTCGCGAAGCGCCACGTCATACGGATTTGGCATGCCGAGAGTTAAGGACAATTCAATCGCCAACTCCAGTGCTTTCAGGGGTTAGGGTCGTCAATGTTTGACAACGTTTACGCTGGACGTCGGGTTCTAGTCACAGGTCATACTGGCTTCAAAGGATCTTGGCTATCAACATGGCTTCTTGAATTGGGCGCGACAGTTGCTGGCTACTCAGTCGATATTCCAACGCACCCGTCGCATTTCGAAGCGATCCGGCTGAAGGAACGCCTGTCGCACTATCAGGCCGATGTGCGAGACCGACTTGATCTATTTCGAGTGTTTGACGACTTTCGACCAGAAATTGTCTTTCACCTTGCGGCGCAAGCGCTCGTAAGTCGCTCATACGACGATCCGATCGGCACCTTCGAAGTGAACGCCTTCGGCACGATGAACGTCCTTGATTGTCTCCGTCAGCGCCCAGACGTTCGCGCCGCAGTATTTGTTACGAGTGACAAGTGCTATCGAAACGCTGAGTGGGTGTGGGGCTATCGTGAGACAGATCACTTAGGGGGTGACGATCCCTACAGTGGTTCCAAGGCATGTGCCGAGCTGCTCTGCCACTCCTACTATCATTCTTTCTTTAAGCACATCAACGGGCCGTGCATTGCTACTGCCCGTGCAGGCAATGTAATCGGCGGAGGGGACTGGGCGGCCAATCGCATAGTGCCCGACTGCGTGCGTGCATGGTCAAGTGGTCTGGCTGTGGCTATTCGCAGCCCTCAAGCAACTCGCCCATGGCAACACGTCTTGGAGCCGTTGAGTGGTTACCTTTGGCTCGGTGCGAACCTATGGCACAGGCGCACGAAAATAGACGGAGGCGCCTTCAATTTCGGTCCGGACGCTTCCGTAAACCAACCTGTCGAGAAACTTATTGCCACGATTGCCGACTACTGGCCTGCCGCAACCTGGAGACCACAGCAACTTGGTCCTACGGAACACAAGACTGAAGCCAACCTCCTGAAACTCTCGTGCGATAAAGCGCTTGCTGAACTCGGGTGGAAAGCAACCCTTTCCTTTGGGGAATCTGTCCGCCTTACTGCACAGTGGTACCGGCAGTTTTACGCAAGCTCCGAGACGGACCATTGCGATGTGTCACGGCAACAAATCTTTGAGTATTGCGACTTGGCTCGCAGCAAGGGTCAAATTTGGAGTACGGAGTAACGACTCAGCCAAGGCTTTCGGCGATCCACGGAGTAACTCTTGAGAAGCTTCGAGTGATCGAGGATGAGCGAGGGGCAGTCTTGCACATGATGCGCGCCGACCGGGCCGTGTTTGCAGGATTCGGCGAAGCGTACTTCTCCGAAATCAATCCCGGCATCCGCAAGGCCTGGAAACGTCATCATCGAAGCACGCAACACCTAGCCGTTCCAAGAGGGCAGGTCCGTTTTGCGCTATACGACGACCGACGAGAGTCCCCAAGCCATGGCCGCATCGAATTGCACGAACTTGGTCGCCCAGGCGCCTATCATCTTCTCACTATTCCTCCTCTCGTATGGTATGCGTGGAGGTGCCTCGGGGACGGTCCTGCACTTGTAGCGAATTGCACTGATTTGCCGCACGATCCCGCAGAGTCAGACTCAATTGAAATTCTAGCTGCGACGGAGGGTTGGGAATGGTAGGACGGCCGTCGCTGCCGGAACGACCACCGCGAGTGAGCATCATAGTGAATTGCCTGAATGGGCAACAATTCCTACGGGAGGCATTAGATTCTGTTTCCTGTCAGACCTTTTCTGACTGGGAAGTTGTATTTTGGGACAACGCCTCGACCGACGATAGTGCCGTGATCGCTTCGAGCCACGACCATCGAGTACGCTACTTTCGCTCCCATGTGACAACCACCTTGGGCGAGGCTCGCCGCAGAGCCGTCGAACAGGCGAGAGGTGAGCTAGTCGCCTTTCTGGACTGCGATGACGTGTGGTTTCCTCATACTCTCGAGACACTAGTGTCAGCAATGGACAGTGGACCGTGGGCGGTATGTTATGGCGGGTTTCTGCGGATCAATGAAAGCGGGTACGAAACGGGTCGCTTCGTTCCGCCCGAACAGTCAGGCGATCTCTTCGGTAGTCTTCTTAGACAGTTCCAGATCGCAGTGCCCGCCGTGATGTTGCGGCGCTCAGTTCTCGAGAAGACAGGCCTCTCGTTTGACGCCAATGCGATGGCCTCGGAAGAGTACTGTCTCTTCATGCAGTTGGCAGCAACTGAGGCTTTCAAAGCCTTATCACAACCCGTAGCAAAATACCGCGTGCATGACGGCAGCCTTACTAACCAAACGATCGAACGATGGGGAAGGGAGCGCGATTATACTCTCAAGCGGATCATCGAAAGGCACCCCGGTATTGTCCGGCGCCACCATAGGGAATTTCGCGAAGCCTTTGCACGCGCTCGTTACTATCGGGCGCGATGGCTTGTCGCTCAGAATCGGCGGTTCGAAGCCTTAACGCATTTGGCGCCGTGCGCTTACGTCAACGTGCGGTATGCGGTGCTCACGATAACTTTGCTCTTTCCAAAGAGCCTCTGGAATTCGCTGCACCGGTGGCGCACTAAACGAGGCACAGCAACGTTGAATCAGCAAAATAACTGACCATTAAGTCGTTGAACCGCACTGTTCAAAGCACCATTGCCGAATCAAATTAAAACCTCACGAACGGCACGTACGCATGGGTTTTCCGCGACTGTCAAGAGGCTCGGTATTGATAGGTACCGTAGCAATGAATCTGCCGTAAGAATGTGTCGGCCAGCGCACGCGTCTGTCCGACCTCTAAGTACAGAGTCGATTGAGGGAAATAGCACACAACTAGAGAGCAGCTGGACCGCGACTAGTATTCTTGTCAGGGCGTTTCCATTTTACTGCTTGGCACTCATGCTGATGTACTTCGGGTATTTCAGCGAATACAACCCTGGCCGATTCTGGCTTCTCGGTGCGGGCTGCCTCCTTGGAGCGGTGCCGTACATCGTCTACTACGGACTGTTGGCGCCGCCCATAGTGTCGATCTACACATGGTGGTCTTTTTTTCTCCTATTTCCAAAGAAAGGCCCACCGCCAGAAGCGGACAGCCTGTTCTCGATTGGCTTCGGAATCGTTCCCTCTGCCGGCTCGATGTACAGCCTACTTGAGGTGGTGTGCTTGGTTACGGTCGCGGTCGCTGCTGCTCGAGCGCAATTTTCGAGGTTGAGGCTGATTAGGTCGCGTCCTGAAATGCGAGTTGTATGGGCCGTGCTTTGCGCCGTCTGTATGCTGGGTATTGCTCATCTCATGGCTGAAGGCTTCCGAGCGCCAGACGCACGCTCGAACGATCATGTGAGCATGATGTTGGCTCTATGGCCGATTGCTGCCGCGATGCTGGTCGTTCCGGCACTCAAATTCGTTACTGATGCCAAGCAGGTTGCAATACTGTTCAGACTGGTTGTGGTCAGCGGTCTCTTTGTTGTGCTAGAAGCCGCGCTTGCACTCATTGGTTGGTTGCCCGAGCCAATCGTCTACTATTCGCTGAACTACCGGGGTGCATTCCGTAGCTTTCTCCAATCGGGAGATCTGTTTGTGGGTCAGCTACTAATCCTCGGAGTTGCATCTGCTGCATACTTCGCCATCACGACCCACAAAGCGGGATACGTCCTCGCGGTCGGGCTGTTCGTAGCACTCGTCTTTGCGACTTATGACCGGGCATGCGTCGCTGGGGTCCTTGTGACGACGGTTGTGATCGCCGCGTGCGCAAACCGCCGCACTAGAGCAGCCGTGGGGGTTCTTACGTTATTCGCGGCCCTGCTACTCGCGGTCGACCGTTTCGCCTTAGACGGAAGTCTCACCGGGGTTCTGGACGATGCCCTCAACGTCCCGTCAATGGGCAAGTCCAGCTACTTTGACGCTAGCTCGTCGATCGCCCGTATAGGAACGTCGGCTCGAGGCCTAGACGTTTTCCTGAGCAGTCCATTCATGGGCGCCGGACCGGGCAACGTTTCGATCGCAATGGGGGACCCTTCCCTAAGAGGACCGCTCAGCGAGACAAACTTGCCCGAGATTGCTCGAGACGTATACTGGGAAATCATGACCGGAGTCCACCAAACCGACCCCCACAACCTATTCGTCTCAATGGCCGCAGAGTATGGATTCATGGGAATACTCTTGGCCGTGACAATTATCGCCGTGGTGACGAGGAATACTCTCAGGTTGATGGCCCTTGGGAACGCCGGCAACCGGCCGCAAATTGCAGGCCGGATTGCCAGTTTAGTGGCTATGGCAGCTCTTGGAGGGTACGGCACATATTTCATGTTCCAGGCTCAGCCCCCAATCTTTGCTGTTTGCTGTGTTCTGTTGCACATCGCAACAGGAACCGCACCCACTCCACAGGCAGCCTCAGGCTCAGCAGCGTTACGCCCCTGACTTTCCGTGATTGCTTCGTTTGAAGCGGAGGCTCCAAATCAGCGCTGGGTGGGCGACACCACCGAGTTGGTCATAGGGGGCAGCCAGCGGCTGTTCCTCGCCGCCGTGCTGGATTTGTTCTCGCGGTTCATCGTCGGCTGGGCCATAAGCGCCGTGAACGACCGACACCTCACGATTAAGGCGCTGGAGATGGCGCTGAAGCGGCGGTGCCCTGAGGCCGGCCTGCAAGGATGCACGTACGCCAGCGAAGACTACCAGGACGTGCTCGAGGCCCACGGCATCAGTGTGCAAAATGTTGGTGGGGGATGGGCCCGACGTTCGTTGCAACCGCGCACTGCTGGACCCACGCGAAACGGAACTTCGAGGCGAACGCAACAGACTGCCCGGTCGTCGGCAGGAAAAATCACGACGGCTCTAAGTCGCTGCGCGGGACGTAGGTCGCGGCCCTCTTCTACACGCTCTATGAAACCGCGAAGCTAATCCCTGAAGGTACTTGAGTTGCCGTACCCTGCAGGAGCAGACCATTGTTGGCAGTGATACGGACTGACGTGGCGGGCCGCGAGAGCGACCCGTCGCAGCGCGACGGCGGTGCGAGGAGCGTGGCTGCGAATGCGTTTCTTCGCAAGTCCCCACGCCGATTCGATGGGGTTGAAGTCGTGCGAATAGGGCGGCAGATAGCGGACGGTGGCGCCGCGGCGTTCGATCAAGACGCGGACGGCCGGCTCGCGGTGCGCCTTCAGGTTATCGAGTACGACGATGTCGCCCTGCCGCAAGCGCGGCGCGAGCCCGTCCCGCACCCACCGCACAAACTTCGCGGTCGTCATCGCGCGCCACTTCGTGCTGAGCGTCACCCAGCCATCATGACGGATCGCGCCGACCAGCGTGAGATTGTCGCCCCAGTTCATCGGTCGCGCCTCGACATACTCCTGTCCGCGCGGAACCCACACATGCGAGCGGCCCATCGCGAGGTTGGCGCCCGCCTCGTCCAGAAAGACCAAGCGCCGCGGATCGATCCGGCGGCGCCACCTCACGAACGCCGCGCGTTTCGCCTGGACGTCCGGCCGATCGATCTCGCTCGGCCGCGGCCGTTTTTTTTAAGCACATATCTCTCGCGGTGCATCGCCCGGCGACAGCTGGTCACCGTCGTCTGCTGCGCGCGTGGCACGCGCCGGTTGTACGCCCGACAGATTTCAGCGAGGGTCGCATCGGGCGTCTCGGCGATCACCGTATGGAGGACCGGCAGCGCGATCGGACACCGCCACCCGCCGCCCTTGCGCCGCGGCCTGACCGACCCGGTCCGCCGCTGCTGGGCCACCCACCGCTCCAGCGTGCGAAGGTCCACCAGAAACAGCGCGGCCACGTCGGCGTATGTCCCTTCTCCCCGTTCGTACGCCGCCACGGCGCGCTCGCGAAGCGCCACGTCATACGGATTTGGCATGCCGAGAGTTAAGGACAATTCAATCGCCAACTCCAGTGCTTTCAGGGGTTAGTGGGTATCGGCCCGCGTCGAGGCCGCCATCGCCCAGCCTGAGCTCCGTCACGCTTCTCAACACGCCCGCCGTCGCTGCTCGAGCGGCATGACGCGGCCGGTTACGTATCGACTCCTGCCTCAGGGCACGGCGAGGTTATACGGTTGAACTCTGAGGATCTTCCTCTCGCGAGGTGCCGACCGGCACAACAGTGATCAGGCCATTTGTATAAACAAGGCCGTATAGGTACAAAGGACGGAGCTGCCATCGTGAACGACAATCTGCGAGATGTTTTTGCGCACCCCAACTCAATCGTCGAATCATCGAAGATTGGTCCGAGGACACGTATTTGGGCGTTTGTTCACGTGCTTGCCGGAGCAAGAATTGGCGCGGACTGTAATATTTGTGACCACGTCTTCATCGAAAACGACGTCATTGTCGGCGATCGCGTCACCGTGAAGAGCGGCGTGCAGCTATGGGACGGTGTGACGCTTGGGGACGACGTGTTCGTCGGGCCCAACGCTACCTTTACCAACGACCCTTTTCCTAGAAGCCGCCGCCCACCCTCGGCCTTCGCAAGAACCACTGTGCGCCCACACGCATCAATCGGCGCTAATGCGACGATCCTGCCTGGCGTAACGATAGGCCGCAATGCGATGGTCGGAGCAGGTGCTGTTGTAATGCATGACGTGCCACCTAATGCTATCGTCATCGGCAACCCCGCGTACGTCAGGGGGTATGTTAATGCAAGGGTTGGTCTAGAAAGCCGCGGACCCTCGATCTCTGTCGAACCGCCAGAGGCCGATGTTCAGCCGACGAGGGTCAGAGGTGCCACTCTCTATCGGTTGCCATACTTCGAAGACCTGCGAGGTGGTCTGGCGGTTGGAGAATTGGGCCGGGGCTTGCCGTTTCTCCCTAGGCGCATATTTTTTGTATTCGGAGTGCCCAGTCGAGAGGTTCGTGGGGAGCACTGTCACCGCACGCTCCACCAGCTACTGATTTGCGTCGCCGGGGAATGTTCTGTCTTGGTTGACGACGGAACTGACCGCGAGCAGGTTAGTCTGGACTCTCCTCGTGTCGCCCTTCATCTGGAGCCGATGGTGTGGAGTACGCAGTATCGCTTCTCCGGAGATGCGGTTCTACTGGTCGCGGCATCGGCGGGCTATGACGCGTCCGACTACATTCGCAACTATGACGAGTTTGTCGATCTAGCCACAAAGCCTAGACCGCCCGATCCGACCGCCGAGCTTAATGACACGGCGGAAAGTCCACGAAAACACTGATCATCTGGGAGCTCAGCTGGTCAAACAGATACCAGCACCAGTTGACGTTCATCCCGAAACGAGAAAAGCGGCTTCAAACCGGCCACTGAATTCCGATGTTGCTGTGCGTACTCGTTCGGTGTCACATGGCCGAGCGAGCTGTGTGGCCGACGCTGATTGTGGTCGACCCGCCAGGCTTCGGTCTTCGTCTGCGCATCCTCGATCGACGTGGATTGATGGACGTTCAAGCGCCCTGGTCTGGTCGTCTCGAGTCGACCGGCGATACCACGCGGCTCGGCTGAACTGCGCCAGGTGATAGGCCTGCACGCAGCTGACCGCGAAGGCGACCTCGCACAGCGCGTAGGCGAACTGCTCTTCGCTGAACTTCGACTTCGTCATGGTCCTCACTCCCGTCCTGGACCGTCCGAAGCCGCTATCTTCCTCTAGTTCTGCTTGCCGTCGTTTTCGGGGGAGACGTCACGCCCTCTTTTGGCGAATGCTATGTGTCCACTAACTTCTAGGATCTCCACAGTGGCCAAAGATTTCACAAGCATCATCTCTCCACACATTGTGGGTGCAATCAAGGCGAAGGCTGCCGCGTATCCGTCAGCGGCTCCGTTCCACCCGGACACGAGAGCCGTTGAAGCGCCGTTCGCGGAGCGTTCTGAAGCACGCAATAATGTCTACGAGGCCGTTCGTGAAGTATTCAGAGTCTCTGGCCTGGATTCTGATCACTTCGGAACGCGAGACTGGAATCCGCTCTCTGGGCTAATTGCTCCAGGCGAAACGGTCCTTCTCAAACCCAATCTGGTCAAGGAATCTCATCCGAGAGATCCCGACGGATGGCAGTACGTATTGACCCACGGCAGTGTGATTCGCGCCGTGACAGACTTTGTCTGGAAGGCGTTGCAGGGGCAAGGTCGGATCTGGGTCGGCGACGCCCCGCAAACCGATTCATCCTTCTCCGCTATCAGTGAGGTGTTAGGACTTAATGAAGTCTACAAATATCTTGTGAGCAAAGGCGTCCCCTTTGAAGTAGCTGACCTACGCCAAGAAGAATGGCAGAACCGTGACGGAGTAATTACCAAACGTCGAAAACTTGCCGGTGACCGACGAGGTTACGTCCGGTACGACCTATCCGATCAGAGCGAGTTTCATGGCCACCCTGGTGCCGGGCGCTACTATGGGGCGGACTACGATACGAGTGAAGTGAACAGCCATCATACGAGTGGCCGGCACGAGTACCTGGTTGCGGGAAGCGCAATCGCTTGCGATGTCCTTTTCAGCCTACCGAAGCTGAAAACTCACAAGAAGGCTGGGATTACCGTTAGTCTCAAGAATCTCGTCGGCATTAACGGTGACAAGAATTGGTTGCCGCACCACACGGAAGGCGATTCGTCCAAGGGTGGCGACGAACACCCTGGAAACGGTCAAGTCCATCGTACAGAGCGCCGCATTGTCCCTTACTTCTGGGCCCTCTCTCGTCGCCTTCCGGTCGCTGGTCCGATTGCCCATCGAGCCGCGCGTGCCCTCGGTCGCCGTGTGTTCGGTGACACTGAAGAGGTCGTCCGGAGCGGCAATTGGTGGGGGAACGACACGATTTGGCGGATGTGTCTTGACCTCAACAAACTCCTCATGTACGGCAACCGTGACGGTACTCTTCGAACGCCAGGTCCAGCTGGACGCAAGCGGCATTTTGTCCTGGTTGACGGCATTGTTGCGGGCGAAGGTCGTGGACCAATGAACCCAGATCCAGTCGCGGCAGGTCTGATCGTATTTGGGACGCATCCCGCATCAGTTGATGCTGCTTGTGCAGTCCTGATGGGTTTCGATCCAGATCGAATTCCCATTGTGAGAAAGGCATTCGACTGTGCAACGCTGCCGCTGGCAGACTGGCACTGGCGCGATGTCCAATTACTGAGCAACCACAGTGAATGGGCGTGCCAACTCGATGAGATCTCGGACGATTCGGTGTTTCACTTCCAGCCGCATTTTGGTTGGCGGGGTCAGATAGAACGATCGCGAAATCTCCAAGATGTCGGCTAATCGACTGGAGGGTCTCTATCTTCAGCTTCCGATCTGGCTTCAGCAAGCCGCTGTCTCTGCTAACGGCTGGCTCGTCGAACGCAGACGATATTCTCCGCCATTTGATCAGATTCTCACAGAGTACGAGGAGCGAGACCAGTGGGAGCCACCACGCCTGGCGGCGTGGCGCGATCGACGGTTGCGGGAGTTTCTGACGGCCGCCTCCATCCTGCCGTTCTATCGCCAATGGTTTGGCGATCACGGAGTGCGTGTTCAGGACGTTCGTGGATTGGACGACCTGCATGTGTTGCCGGTTTTGACGAAAGCGATCGTGCGGGATGCTCAAGACCGCGGTACTCTTACACCGACCGGAGCGACGGGTCCCGTCAGGGTCGCTCACACAAGCGGGACGACGGGTAGCGGGCTTCGATTTCCCGTGACCGAGGCAGCCGTTCGCGAGCAGTGGGCGGTGTGGTGGCGTTACCGCGGGTGGCATGGCATTCGACGAGGGACATGGTGCGCATACTTCGGAGGTCGATCTTTAGTCCCGCTGAGTCAGAGGACAGGCCCGTTCTGGCGTGCCAACTACTCTTCTAAACAGCTGATGTTTAGCGCCTACCATCTCACCGCAGAAACAGCCGCCGACTACGTCGCGGAGTTACGTCGGCACAAGCACCCATGGATTCACGGCTACCCAAGTGTCTTGGCGTTGCTCGCGAGTTATCTTCTCGAAAATGGAGAAACACTTGATTATCCCGTGCGTTGGGTAACCTTGGGCGCTGAGAACGTCTTGCCCCTCCAGAGCCAATTGATTCGGAAGGCCTTCGGAATCTCGGCGCGACAGCATTACGGAATGGCCGAAGGCGTCGCCAATGCATCTGAGTGCCCGGCAGGAAGAATGCACGTTGACGAAGATTATGCCGCCGTCGAGTTTCTGCCACTTCAAGACAACGCGGCCGCTGTGGTCGGCACCAACTTCACAAACCTAGCCACACCGCTGATTAGGTACGAAGTCGGGGACGTTGCCGCATTGAGCAACGATCGCTGCTCCTGCGGACGAGGCGGCAGAGTTGTCACGATGATCGATGGCCGTCAGGAGGACTATGTTGTCCTTCCTGATGGCGCGCGAGTTGGTCGTCTCGACCACGTCTTCAAGGACATGGAACACGTTCGCGAAGCTCAGATTGTTCAACGGCGCATGGACAGTCTTCTCGTTCGTATTGTGAGAGGTCCGGGCTTCCAGTCGGTTGATGAGGCTCACCTTCGCCAGGAATTCCTGTGTCGTTTGGGACACGAGATAGCTATTGAGTTTACGTACGTAGACCACCTGCCGAGAACGAGCAACGGCAAGGTACGATTTGTTATCTCCGAATTGGCCGAAGGGCGCATCACGGCCCCAAGCTTTGGGGCGCGACGCCCACACTGATCTCAGATCGATGGGCCGCAATCCGAGGGTCTCGATGGATTGACCACGAAGCCAACTTATTGACACAACTCTGTGAAGCAGATACTTCAAAGCCTTAGAGACGGCACGACAAGCGTAGTCGATGTCCCGTGCCCCGTCACTCAACCAAAACATCTATTGATCCGTTCCACCCGATCACTATTGTCGCCGGGGACAGAACGGATGCTGACGGACTTCGGCAAGGCCGGATGGATCGACAAGGCTCGTCAGCAACCCGACAAGGTAAGGATGGTCCTGGACAAGATCAAGACCGATGGCCTCTGGCCGACCGCCGAAGCCGTGCTCAACAAGCTGGATCAACCGCTGCCGCTCGGATATTGCAATGTGGGCCAAGTCTTGGTCGTTGGCTCCGGCGTACAAGGCTATTCCATTGGTGATCGAGTCGCGTCCAATGGCAGGCATGCCGAAGTGGTAAGCGTGCCGCTGAATCTCTGCGCCAGGGTTCCGGATTCTGTAAGCGATGAGGCCGCTGCCTTCACCGTGATCGGGGCGATCGCTTTACAAGGAATTCGGTTGGCGCAGCCGACGTTGGGGGAGACTGTCGTTGTTACCGGCTTAGGTCTAGTCGGCCAGCTGACGGTCCAACTTCTACGCGCCCAGGGCTGCCGAGTGCTGGCAATCGATCTCGATCCCGATCGGCTTCAGCTTGCGCGCCGACACGGGGCCGACACGGTAAATCTCTCAAGAGGAGAGGACCCGATCGTCGCGGCTGAACGTGTTACGCGCGGGCGCGGGGTCGACGCCGTCTTGGTGACCGCCGCGACAACGAGCAGTGAGCCTATCCATCAGGCAGCGCGAATGTGCCGCCAGCGCGGTCGGATCGTACTTGTTGGAGTGACGGGTCTCGAGTTGTCGCGTGCCGACTTCTACGAGAAGGAGCTGTCGTTTCAGGTGTCATGTTCGTATGGGCCTGGCCGCTACGATCCGAACTACGAACAACTAGGGCAGGACTACCCAATCGGCTTTGTGCGCTGGACAGAACAACGCAATTTCGAGGCAGTTCTGGACATGATGGCCGAGGGCCATCTTGACGTGGCGTCACTTGTTTCGCACCGCTTCCCGATCGATGAGGCGCCGAAAGCATATGAGCTCGTGGGTGGCAGTGAGCCGTCCCTGGGCATCCTGCTCGAGTACGCAGATGCGGGCAAATGCTCTAACGAGACCCTGCGTACAGACACGGTGAACCTTGGTCCGATCTCTCCCTCGTTTGCCGCCGTCAACAGTGTCCGCCCACGAGCTGCAGTCGCGCTTGTAGGCGCTGGAAACTACGCCACCTCAGTCCTGGCTCCAGCCCTTAAAAGCGCAGGGGCGGTGTTAGAGGTCATCGTTTCCATGAACGGCGTCAGCGGAGTGCATGCTGGCCGAAGATTCGGTTTCGTCGCAACGACGACAGATTGCACTGGAGCCATTGCTGATTCGCAATGCGATACAGTCGTCATCGCCACACGCCACAACACACATGCGGAGCTCGTTTGCCAGGCCCTGCGTGCTGGCAAGCACGTGTTTGTCGAAAAGCCTCTCGCCCTAACTCTCACTGAATTGGAAGAAATCGAGCAAGCCATCGCCCACGCTTCCAGCGGGCTTATCCTGATGGTGGGGTTCAATCGTCGGTTCGCACCGCAAGTGACCAAGATCAAGGAACTGCTTGACGCGACGCCTGCACCAAAAGCGTTTGTGATGACCGTGAATGCCGGAGCCATCCCGAAGAACCACTGGACCTTGGATCCGGAGGTCGGTGGAGGCCGGCTCCTGGGCGAGGTGTGCCACTTTGTTGACCTCCTTCGGTTCCTCGCCGGTGCCGTGATTACCTCGCATACTGCGAGCTCCATTCAGGCCGGGGCGCCACCTGAAACCATGACCATTCAACTCGGCTTTGCTGACGGATCCATCGGCACGATTCACTACCTCGCAAACGGTAGCAAGGCCTATCCCAAAGAGCGACTTGAAGTGTTCACGGCAGGACGTGTGCTGCGACTCGACAACTACCGTCGTCTTACAGGATACGGCTGGCCCGGCTTTCGCAAATTGAACGTATGGCGGCAAGACAAAGGACAGCGCGCGTGTACCCTGGCATTTGTCGACGCAGTGAAGGGCGCCAGATTGCCACCAATTCCCCTCGATGAACTGCTGGAGGTTGGCCGCGTAACCGTCTCGTTGGCCAACGCAGTGCGGCAATGAGCGCCGAGTCGTACTGGACGTCCTGAAGTTCACTCTTCGCCACGCGCAGCTGCTGCTCCATACGGTCAGCCATCTCAGGCGGGCTCAGATCGTCGCACGCCTGTTACTGCGCGGGAAGGAGCGACTGAGGCGCCTATCACCGGCAACTGCGCAGCGGCGGCTTTCGCGACTGGCGCGACGTGCCGAACTCATTGCTCCCGCTCGGGTCTGGCGCACGCGTCCCAGCGGCACATTTGCATGTGCCCTTTGTTCCGAAGAACAACTCCGGCGCTCGAGTGAGGTCAGCGAGGCCGTTCGCCATGGGAGGTTCACGTTCCTCAACAAGACCGTGGATCTCGGCAGGCCTATTCAATGGGCAGCGGCCGACGAGTCCCAGCTTTGGCGATATCAGCTGCACTATAGCGGCTACCTGCTTGACCTCATTGCCGCAGACCCCGATTCCTGGACTGAGGTTTCGGAATTAATGACCGCATGGATCTCAGCGTGTCGCCTTGGAGAGACCGCAGATCCATGGCATCCGTTCGTGGTTTCAGAGCGAATCGTCAATTGGCTCTTTGCAATTCAGCTCGGCTCGCCCTCGCCAGATATTGTTGGCAAGGATGTCTGGTTATCCCTCGCCCAACAGGCGACGTTCGTCGAACGGAACCTGGAATATGACGTTGGCGGAAACCACCTCCTTAAGAACCTCAAGGCGTTATGCATCAGCGCGTGCGTATGGCAAGGTGCCACGGCGGATGCTTGGCGGGAACGATATCTCAGGGTCTTCGACCGAGAATTGGCTTCACAACTCTTGACAGACGGAGCGCACTACGAGCGCAGTCCCATGTACCACGCCCTCGTCCTCGCCGATGTAATCGAGGTAGTGTTCGCGCTTCGCCTTGGCGGATTCACCGTGCCGCGCTCACTGGCAGACAGCTTGCGAGCGATGGCAGCTTACTTGCCTACTGTCACTCATCCGGACGGCCAGATCGCCTTGTTCAACGACAGTGTTCACGGAGAGGCGCCGCCAACCTCTGAGCTGTTGGCCGCCGCGGCTGCTGCCCTCGACGAGCCCTACGAAACCGCGCTGTCGGTGCGACACGCTCTACTCGCGGCCGCAGTTGAATCGCCGTGTCAGTTTCGTGGTTCTTCCGTGGATCGAACTGCGACGGAAGATAGTGGCATCATCTGTGTCACGACGCTTGGCGGCCGAGGAGTAATCCTGGCCGACGTTGGATGCGCGTGTCCTGACGATTTGCCGGCGCATGCCCACGCCGACTTCTTTAGCTTCGAACTCAGCTTCGACAAGCGCAGGCTGATTGTCGATGCCGGCGTTGGCGAGTACGCTGCTGGCGCCTGGCGCGAGTACTACCGAAGCTCACGCGCGCACAACACCGTGACGATCGATGGCTTTGACCAGATTGAGTGCTGGGGCAGTTTTCGAGTGGCTAGGCGGGCAAGCGTATTCGACCGCCATGCAATAGAGACTGTCAAACTGAAAGGTGTTACGGCACGCCATGATGGGTACCGGCGACTTGTCGACCCTGTGGTGGTCGGCCGCACGATCGTCAGCCTCGATGATCGCGCCTGGCTCGTCCTGGACGAATTGCTCGCCGACGGTGTCCACGACTGGGAGAGCTGTCTGCACGCCGCCCCGGAGGCGGAGATTGTGCTCGCTGGACCCGATCACGCCCTGCTCTCCACGGCGGAGCAGCGTTTGACGATTGCCTGGTTTGGCGTAACTGAGGCCCGGACAATGCGCGGGCAGATGAGTCCCAGACAAGGGTGGTACGCTCCAGAGTTTGGTCGGCACTTACCTGTGTGGACGCTGGCAATGACCGGCAGGAGCTCCGGGGCCTCGTTCAGTGGTTATGTCATCGCGCCACACATTGGTCCAGAAAGCGTTTCGATTTCCAGAAATTCAGACGGAATCTCCGTTCGCCTCGGGGCTTCGCACTACGACATCCGAGGCGAAGGACCTGCGTTGACAGCTGACGTTGAGGTCCTTCACTAGACCTCTTTGCGGATCTTCTACTTCTGCCAGTACTTTGTCCCCGAGACTGCGGCTCCCGCGGCCCGTGTCAGCGAACTGTCACGGGCGTGGGCCGAGAAGGGGCACGACGTCACGGTTGTGACCGGCGTACCAAACCACCCAAGCGGTCAGGTCCCTCTTGAGTATCGGGGCGTCATCTTTCGACGGGAACGGATAGGTCTTGTCAAGGTCTGGCGCAATTGGCTCTACGCGACACCGAACGAAGGAATTGTTCGAAAGACGCTTAGTCACCTGTCGTTTATGTTGTCCACGCTGATTCTGAGCGTTCCGCGCCTGCGTCGAGCCGACGTGTTCATTGTGTCCTCGCCAACATTCTTTGTCGTCATGACCGTTTGCTTTGCACATTGGCTCTGGCGCAAGCCATATGTGTTCGAGGTCAGAGACTTATGGCCGGGCGTATTCGTTGAACTCGGAATCCTCAAGAACCGCTGGCTGATCAAGGCCCTAGAAACACTGGAGATGTTCCTCTATCGTCGAGCCGCGCTGGTAGTGGTGGTCACTGATTCCTTCCGCGACGTCCTGGTTCGCCGCGGTCTGGCCTCAGCCCACGTCGAAGTGATTACCAATGGCGTCGATACGAGCGCATTTCTGCCGAAGCCCAGCGCCGGGCTTGCCCTTCGGGTCGCCCACGGAATCCAGTCACCCTTCGTGGTGCTTTACATCGGGGCCCACGGAATCTCTCACGCGCTCTCGACAATACTGGAAGTGGCGCATCAGTTCCGAAACGATCCAAGCGTATGTTTCTTGTTCGTCGGTGACGGGGCTGAGAAGAAGCGATTGGTTGAGTTGGCGAAAGAGAGGCAACTCACCAACGTCCAGTTCCTACCGAGCCAGCCTCGAGACACCATGCCTTCCTGGTATGCCAGCGCCGATATTGTTCTGATACCCCTTCGTAATATTCCAGTCTTCGATACGTTCATTCCCTCGAAGATGTTCGAGGTCCTTTCTTGCGAGCGTCCAATCGTCGCATCTGTGCGCGGCGAAGCCCGTCGCATTCTCGAGCGATCTGGTGGCGCAGTGGTCGTAGATCCCGAAGACGCAACTGCAATCGCCGAAAGCATCCGCACGCTGCGATCTGATCCCGAACGCTCTGAGGAGTTGGCCAAGAACGGCGGAGTCTTTGTGCGCCGAGATTACGACCGCAGCGTATTGGCGACTCGCTACCTGGGCCTGCTCCAGGCGATTCAGCAGCAGAGATGAGCTCGTCACCCAGGTTGATCGCCATTACGGGAGCAACGGGATTCACCGGTCCATTTGTCGTTCGGGCGCTTCGCGCGCGGTTCCCAGGCGCGGAGCTTCGCGCGGTGATGCGCGGCACTAGTGACTCGGGGCGAATCGACGTCGCCGGAGTAACGGTGGCTGTCGCCGATCTTCGAGACGAGGCGGCCCTTCGCCTGGCGTTCACCGGGGCGGACACGTTGGTAAATGTCGCGTCGCTGGGGTTCGATTGGGTCGAGAACATCGTGAGAAGCGCTGAGTCGACAGGAATTCGCCGAGCAATCTTCATCGGTACGACCGCTATCTTGACCGGGCTTCCGGTTGCGTCGAAGCCGATACGCGAGCGAGGCGAGCAACTGGTCCGCCAGAGTTCACTGAGCTGGACGATTTTGCGCCCAACCATGATCTATGGCGCCCCGGGAGATCGCAACATTGCGCGCCTGATAGGCTTCGTCGCCCGTTCGCCAGTCATCCCAATCGTTTCGCCGCGCGCCCTTCAGCAGCCGGTTCACGTCGAAGACGTCGCCGACGCGGTCGCAAAGGCCTTGGATTCAGCCGCTACGATTGGCAAGGCCTATGAACTGTCAGGCAAGGACCCGTTGACGCTAGCCGACCTCATTAGGGAAGTCTCCAGCGCATTGGGCCTGCGCCGGCTGATTGTTCCGATTCCTCTTTCTCCCGTGATTGGGGGACTCACACTTTGGAGTCTCTTCGGTAGACCTCCGATCAGGCCGGAGCAGGCACGTCGAATTGCCGAGAACAAGGCATTCGACCACGAGCAGGCTGTAAGGGACTTCGCCTTTTCGCCGCGGAGGTTTCAGGACGGGATCCGCCAAGAAGTGGTTTTAGTCCTATCCCAAGTCGGACCCTGAATGCGTCGTGTTGTCGATATAGCGGTGTCGGTCGGCGCCATGGTGGTGCTGGCGCCAGTGCTGATACTAATCGCGGCTTCCATCAAGCTCACGTCGGCAGGGCCGGTCCTGTATTGGTCAAATCGTGTTGGGCAAAGGAACGCGATTTTCCGGATGCCGAAATTTAGAACGATGAAGGTCGATACTCCAACGGTAGCTACCCACCTACTATCTCAACCTGAACGCTATTTGACTCGAGTTGGCGGCTTCTTGCGGCGTTACAGTTTGGACGAACTCCCCCAACTGTTCTCTATTCTCAAAGGTGACATTACGCTAATTGGCCCACGGCCTGCGCTAGACAGTCAACGAGACTTGATTGCCTTGAGAACTGAGAACGGCATTCATCACTTGGTGCCAGGGCTCACGGGCTGGGCGCAAGTGAATGGGCGTGACACGTTATCGAACGAGCGGAAGGTCGAGTTCGACGGGCACTACCTTCGACACCGAACCGCCCTCTTGGATCTAAAGATTATCTTTCTGACGTTGTTGAAGGTTATCCGTGGCGACGGCGTCACACACTAAAGGCCGGCATTAGCCAGATGGCAAGCGCACTCCACTCCCTACTCTATATCCGTCGGCCGATTAGTGTGCTGCTGCACGCGGGATTAATCGTTCTGTCGAACTACTGGGCCTTCTGGCTGAGGTTCGATGGAGCGATACCGGACCAGTTCGCCGGACTAGGATTGCGCCTGCTGCCATGGCTGGTGGTGGTCCGGCTTGTTTCGTTCATTCCCTTTCGGTTGTTCGAGGGACTGTGGAAGTACACGAGCCTCTGGGATCTCAGGAACATCCTTCTCGGAGTATCCCTCAGCTCGTTCCTGTTTTACTTAATCGCCGTGTTTAGCGCGGATGTTCTTCATTACCCGCGCTCGATCTACATCATCGACGCCGTCCTCCTGATCTGCCTGATGACAGGGATTAGGTTGACGCGTCGCATCTACGGTGAGATGGCCACACCGCACGGTGGCCGGCGGGTGCTGATCTATGGGGCCGGTGACGCCGGTGAGTTGATCGTTCGCGACATGCGCCAGAACGACAAGTTCCAGGCGACGCCGATCGGCTTTGTGGACGACGACTACCGAAAAATTGGCCTGCGCATCCACGGTGTCCCCGTGCTTGGTGCCCGCGCGGACTTGCCGAACATTCTGAAGACTTACGCACCAGAAGAACTGCTGATCGCCATCCCCAGTACCTCCAGAGAGACCCTTCGTGCGATCGTTCGCACGCTCGAACCCTACAAGATTCGCATCACTACGCTACCCAGGTTGCACGATCTCGTCGGCGCGCAGGTCGACGTCGGTCAGATTCGCCAACTGAAGGTGGAAGACCTCCTGGCCAGAGACCCGGTCGGTCTCGACTACAGCCCCGTTCGCCAGTTCCTCGAAGGCAAACGCATTCTCGTCACCGGCGCCGGGGGGTCGATCGGCTCGGAACTGTGCCGGCAGATCGCGGCCGCCCGCCCGGCCAGCCTGGTGCTGCTCGATCGCTACGAAAACAGCCTGTTCCACATTCACAACGAGCTGGCCAAGGGGCATCCCGACGTTGAGCTGCGCCCGGTGATGGCTGACGTGACGGATGCCCGACGCATCGATCAGGTGTTTGGCCACGAAAGACCGCATGTGGTGTTCCATGCGGCTGCCCACAAGCACGTGCCGCTCATGGAAGACAACCCGTGTGAGGCCGTGAAGAACAACGTCCGTGGAACGCGGATTGTCGCCGAGAGCGCCCTCAGGTTCGGCGTGGAGCGGTTTGTCCTGATCTCCACCGACAAGGCCGTGAACCCAACCAGCGTGATGGGGTCAACCAAGCGCGTGGCGGAGTTGATTGTGGGCCAACTAAGCGGATCGCCCACCACCCGCTTTGCCGCGGTCCGGTTTGGCAACGTCCTGGGCAGCAACGGCAGCGTCGTCCCGACGTTCCTGGCGCAGATCGCCAAGGGCGGACCCGTGACGGTGACCCACCCGGAGATGAGGCGCTTCTTCATGCTGATCCCGGAAGCCGTGCAGCTCGTGCTGCACGCGGGCGCGCTTGCGGACCAGGCACCGCTCTTCGTGCTGGAGATGGGCGAGCAGGTGAAGGTAGTCGACATGGCGCGGGACCTGATTCGGCTGGCAGGCTACGTGCCCGACAAGGACATCGACATCGAGTTCACCGGTATTCGCCCCGGCGAGAAGCTGTTCGAAGAGCTCGTGGGCGACGGCGAGTTCGCCGAGCCCTCGTCGATCGCCAAGATCCTCCGCGTGCAGACCGCCACCGCGCCCCGCCAGCACGGCCTGGCCGACGCCATTACCCGCCTCGAAAACCTTGCCCTCGAAGGCCGCAGCGACGAAGTGCTGCGGGACCTGGGCGCCCTGGTCAGAGACTTCATCCCCGGCCGCGTCGAGCGCTCGCCCGTCGCTTAGCGATGGCCTTGTGCGAGCAGTGTGGTTCGCCGACACGCTCTAGCCGTGGGCTTCGTCGTCCAGCGCCGTCAACTTGGGGTCTGAATCCGGCGCCAGGTTGCTCCGCTCCACCCGGTCCTCTTCCCTCCACGCCCGCCGCCCCCGCCAGCCGCACCGCCGGCACACAAACACATTCTTGCCGGTGAACAGGCGGACCACTTTGTCCAGCAGGCGCGCCCGCGCCCGCACCACGTCAATCGATCCGCAGGTATCGCAGAGCACGACGCGCGAACTCAGGCCCGGCGAAAGTCAGCCGGCAACGTGCGGGCGGCGACGGCCGATAAGAGGGGAAGTAACGTCAAAACTCGTTAATCAGTATATTTGTGGCGATATGCGGTTTGTCACATGTTGTCGTGGCTTTTATGGCAATCAGGCAACCCTGAAGGGTTACCTCCACCGTAGAATCCCACTGACATGGCAGAAATGACACCCAACTCACGGATATTCGTCGCCGGCCACGGCGGGCTCGTGGGCTCGGCCGTCGTCCGGCGCCTGGAGCATCTCGGCTACACCAATATCCTCACGGCCACCCGCGACCAACTCGACCTGCGCGACCAGGCGGCGGTGAACTACTGGTTCCGCGCCAACCGGCCCGAGTTCGTGTTCCTCGTCGCCGGCACCGTGGGCGGCATCATGGCCAACTCGACGCGGCCGGCGGAGTTCATCTACGACAACATGATGATCCACGCCACGGTGGTGCACTCGGCACACCTGTTCAGCGCGAAGAAACTGCTCTACCTGGGCAGCTCCTGCATCTACCCGCGCAACTGCCCGCAGCCCATGCCGGAAGAAGCCCTGCTGACCGGCACGCTCGAGCCCACCAACGAGTCGTACGCGATTGCGAAGATCGCCGGCATCAAGCTGTGCCAGGCGTACCGCACGCAGTACGGCAGCGACTTCATCTCGGCCATGCCGACCAATCTGTACGGCCCGAAAGACAACTTCGACCTCACCAGCTCGCACGTGCTGCCGGCCATGATCCGCAAGTTCCACGACGCGAAGGCCGAAGGCCGGAACGAAGTGACCATCTGGGGCACCGGCTCGCCGCGCCGCGAGTTCCTGCACGTGGACGACCTGGCCGACGCCTGCGTGTTCCTGATGCAACGGTACAGCGACGCCATGCACCTGAACGTCGGCACCGGCGAGGAGATCTCCATCGCCGGCCTCGCCGACCTCGTCCGCCGCATCGTCCACCCGGCCGCCACCATTGTTTACGACACCACCAAGCCCGACGGCAGCCCGCGCAAGCTGCTGGACGTCTCGCGACTGCACGCGCTGGGGTGGCGCCACCACACAGCGCTGGGCGAAGGCATTGAAGGCACCTACGACTGGTTCCTTCAGCACCACGACCAGGCGAGGGGGGTAACGAGTGCTTAAGGTGCCTAAGGTGCCTAGGGTGTGATTGCATGACGTCACAAACCATTGTTAGATAACGCTTTACGCCGGCTAAGCGAGGCCGACGCCGCCACCGGAAGCGCCGCACTTGCGCAACTGTTAGCGTGATGACACCCATGAGTGAGGGCGACGTGGCCTTGACACCGGCCGAAACAGCTCTTACCGTGACCCTATGAACGTCGAACTGACCCCGGACCAGCGGGCCTTTGTGCGCCAGGCGATCAAGAGCGGCCGATTAGCCCGGGAAGAAGAGGCCGTCCAGCAGGCGTTGGCTCTTTGGGAAGAGCGTGAACGGACCCGTGCCGAAATCCTGGCGGCAGTCGACGATGCAGAGGCTTCCTTGGCGCGAGGACACGGCCGCGCGCTTGATGAGTCCTCCGTGCAAACGCTCCTCGACAACGTTAAACAGCGTGGACGCGCCCGTCTCGCCGAGGCATCTTCGGCGCCACGCTGATGCACCGCATCTCTGCGGAGGCCGAGACCGACCTGGATGCGGCCTGGTATTACACCGCAATCGAGAGCGGCACCGCACAAGTCGCCGACCGGTTAGTCGAGACCATCACCAGCCGATTTCTCTTGCTGCAGCTACATCATCGTTGTATCAGTCGGACGGCGACGATGTGCTGATCCTGCGTGTCTTGCAAGGCAGCCGCGACATCGAAGCGTTGCTGAAGGGCTGAACCATGACCGAGATGACACCCCCCTCACGCATCTTCGTGGCCGGCCACGGCGGCCTGGTGGGCGGCATCATGGCCAACGCGACCCGGCCGGCCGAGTTCATCTACGGCAACACGTCAGGCGTCGCGGGCGTCCCGAGCGCAGTGTGAATCGCACGGTTCACGTCACCGGTAAGCTCAAGCGGTTCGCATGGTCTGGGCTGCGTGCCATAGGTCCCAGTGCACCTGCAGATTCATCCAGACGTCAGGCGACGTCCCCAGCAAAGCCGACAAGCGCCACGCGGTATCGGCCGTTACGCCACGCCGGCCCTTGACGATCTCGTTGAGCCGGTTCGTCGTCATCCGCATGCGTGCCGCCGCCTCGGCCTGACTGAGGCCGAGCGGCTTCAGAAATTCTTCAAGCAGCATCTCGCCAGGGTGAGTGGGAGGACGCCGCATCCGCCGCAAATCGACGGCGCGGCTCCGCGACACTTTACGAATGGTAGTCTTCACAACGCACCTCCCAGGCATGGCCGGCTTCGAACCGGAAAGTGATTCGAAACTGGTCGTTCACCCGAATGCTGTATCGGCCCGCGAGCGAGCCCCTGAGTGCTTCGAGCCGATTACCCGGCGGCACCCTCAGGTCGCCCAGCGAGGTGGCGGCGTGCAGAAACGCTAACTTGCGCTGCACGGACGGCCACAGCGACTTCGGAATCGTTCGCGCCGGCTTCGTGTTCTCATCGTAGAAGACGTGTTCGGTCGCGAGATCACCGAACGATTGGATCACGTCGCTAGTATACCCGACTACCGGTAATCCGTGCATCGGCGCGAAGAAGCTGTTGTCTCTCGCCAGAGGGCGCCGTCTAGACGTAGCTCAAGGGGAGTGGCATAGTAAGGACGTAATGCGTCCTTACTCTGGGAGCCAATGGCGACAGTAGCAAAAGTCACGGTAAAGGGCCAAACCACCATCCCCCAGGAAGTTCGCCAGGCGCTGGACATCAAGCCCGGTGACTTGCTGCTCTGGGAAACTGACGAGGGCATCGCGAAGGTCCGGCGGGTTCAGCCACTCGACCTCGCCTATCTGCGCGGCATAGAAGGCACGCTCGGCGAATGGTCCAGTGACGAGGACGAGGAGGCTTACCGTCTCCGATGAAGATCAGTTCAATCGGCCGGCCGGCCACTCCGTGATGGCGATGATCACGTAGCAGGTCACGCAACCGCGGCCCTTGCACAAGTGCTGTCCCTTTCCCGGGTGGCACCATCGGTCATGAGCGAACCCCCTCCGACTCCGGAAGTGAACAGCTGATGCCGTTACGCATTGGTGCCACGGCCCCGTCACGGCGGTTCCTCGCGAACCACGCGCAAGCCAGGGGAGTTATCGCCTAGGCATCATGGTTTGACATCACAAACATCAACAGTTAACATCAAGATGTGCGCACGACCCTGACCCTGGATCCCGACGTTGCCGCCCAACTGAAGCGCGCCATGCGCTCGCGGGGCAACTCGCTTAAAGACACCGTGAACGAAGCCCTGCGCGTCGGATTGGCGCTGCTGGCGACGACGCCTCCGGCCGCGGCCGCCTTCACCGTCGAACCCCTCGACCTCGGTCCCAGCCTGGTGGGCAGCCTCGACAACATCGAAGAGGTCCTGTCGCGGGCCGAAGGCGAGGCGCACCGATGATCCTGGTCGACGCCAACCTGCTGCTCTACGCTCACAACTCCGCGGCCACCGAGCATGCCGTGGCGCGACCGTGGCTCGAGCGCTCGCTGAGCGGGACGACTCGTGTCGGCGTGCCCTGGCATTCCATTCTCGCCTTCGTCCGCCTCGCGTCAAATCCAGTGGTGTTTCGGCAGCCGATCACGCCGGCCGCCGCCTGGCAGGTGGCCCGGGGATGGTTGCGCCGCGAGAACGTCTGGATACCCGCCCCCGGCGCCTCCCACGCCGAGATCCTGACAACGCTGATCGACGCCCGCGTCACCAGCCGCATGGTGCCCGACGCGCACCTGGCCGCGCTCGCCATCGAACACGGCCTCACGCTGTGCTCGACCGACGCCGACTTCGCCCGCTTTCCCGGCCTGCGTTGGCATAACCCGCTGAGCGCAAACCCATGACCGCGCTCCCCTCGCCTCCGGAAGTGAACAGCTGATGCCGTTGCGTATTGGATTCGACCTCGACGGCACCGTCGCCGACATGTACTCGGCCCTGCACGAAGAAGCCCTCAAGCTGTTCGGCGAAGAGGCGCTGGCGCAGTCGGCGTACAAAAAAGCGCCGCCCAGCCTTGACGGCGCGGTCGAGACGCCGAAGACCCCGGAAGACGAAACCAGCGCCGCGGCCATGGAGGAACTGCACCTCACCGCGCGCCAGCAGATGCAGCTGTGGGACCACGTCAAGAAGATCGAGAACTTCTGGACGCGCCTCCCCGAGCTCGAACCCGGCATCATCGCGCGCATCGCCAAGGCGGCGAGCGAACGCCAGTGGGAGATCATCTTCCTGACGACGCGGCCGTCGACCGCCGGCGAGATCACGCAGGTGCAGTCGCAGCGCTGGCTCGACGCGCACGGCTTCCGCTTTCCCAGCGTGATGGTGGTGCAACGCTCGCGCGGCAAGATTGCCGACGCCCTGCACCTGGACGCGTTTGTGGACGATCGCCCGGAGAACTGCCTCGACATTGCCGTGGAATCAAAAGCCAAGGTGATCCTGGTGTGGCACGGCCACCTGAAGGACGTGCCGGCCGGCGCCAGGCGCCTGGGCGTGCGCCCGGTGTCGACCATTTCAGAAGCGCTGACGCTGCTCGAACAGCTCGACGACGTCCGCAAGAAGCCCGGCATCATGCGCTCGCTCAAGCGCGCGTTTGGACGCGAAACTCCCGATGCTATCTGACCATCTGCAGAAGAGCGGCGAGCGCCGGTAAACCTATCGCGTCCACGCCACCTCCAACAGAGAACCGCTCGCTTCCGGAGTAGACGACGAACCGTTGATCCGGCTTGATGTCAGCGCACGCGAGGTGAAATCCCTTTTCAGTCTTCGGCGACGAGCTTCGCTTGATCTCCACGGCCCACAACTGGTGGTTCGGCAACGCCAGGACGAGGTCGATCTCCGCGCCAGCGCCCGTACGATAGAAACTCGCGTCGGTGCCCTCTGGGGCGGCGGCGATGAGGGTCTCGATGGCCAGGCTCTCCCAGGTTTGACCCGCGACCGGATGTCCCAGCAGCTCGTCCTTGTTTCTCAAACCAAGCAGGACGTGCACCAGGCCCGTGTCGCGCACCATCACCTTCGGCGACTTCACCAGTCGCTTGCCAGGATTCTTGTGCCAGGCCGGCAGCCGTCGGACCAGCAGCAAGTCGACGAGCAGGTCCAGGTACCGGGCCACGGTTTTGCCGTCAACGCCCAGTCCCCGCGCCAGGTTGGCGGCATTCAACAGTCCCGCCTGGTTGTGGGCCAGCATCGTCCAGAAGCGCCGCAGGGTCTCGGCCGGAATGCGCGGCCCCAACTGGGGAATCTCGCGCTCCAGATAGGTGCGGACAAAGTCCTGGCGCCACTTGAGACTCTGCGCATCGCCGGTCGCAAGGAAACTCGGCGGGAAGCCGCCTCGCACCCACAGTTTGTCGAGGTCCACCGCCGGCACCTCCAAGGCGTCGAATGGGGCAAGTTCAAGGTAGGAAATGCGGCCGGCCAGCGATTCGCCAGACTGCTTCAGGAGATCGATGGCCGCTGAGCCGAGCAGCAGGAAGCGGCCGGTAGCCTTGCCCTGCCGACGGCCGCGATCGATGACGCCTCGCAAGGTCTGAAACAGGCCCGGCAAGCGATGCACTTCGTCGAGCACGACCAGTTCATCCTGGTGGTCCGCGAAGTAACGCTCGGCATCGGCGAGCTTGGCCAGGTCGGCGACAGACTCGAGATCGAGGTAGACCGACGGTCGTCTCGCCGCCATGTCAAGCGCCAGCGTCGTCTTCCCCGCCTGGCGCGGTCCCAACAGGCCGACAGCCGGATAGCTGTCGACGAGTTGCTCCAGGCGCCGGCCGACACGCCGGGTAATCATCCTTGCAATTATGGACTACAGAGCCATAAATGCAAGGTAAAATACAACGCTAGAAGTGACCGCTACAGAAGCTCCCTGACGTGCTCCGCGTCAACCAGGGTGTAGTCGTAGACGAGGGCGGCGTCGGCCGACTCGAAGAAGCGCTTGCCCAACTCCTGATGCTGCGGGTGATCCAGGTAGACGCGTAGATCGGCTTCGGAATCAAACTCGATGATGGCCGAGTACTCAAAGTGCTCGGCCATTTGTGTTTCATAGCCCCGGCCCACGAGGATCCGCTTGCCGATGCGGACGCGCTTGATCTCCGGGATGCCGGTGAACGCGACGCGCATGGATTGGAGCAGCGCCTCGCGGTCGACTGCGCTCAAGGTGGCGCGCAGCTTCAGCAACACGACATGAGCAATCACTACTCGTCCTTCGGCTTACGCGGCTTGGCGGAGCGGGCGCGGATGTTGGCCTTGAACTTGGTCCACTTCGCCTTCTTCGCGTCCTTGTATTTCTGCTTCGGGTCCTTGTGCTCGCCGCCGGGACGCCACTTGTCGTCGCGCTTGGCTTCGATGCCCAGCGACTTCTTGTACTCCGCCTTGGGCACCCACTTGCGCTTCGGCGCGTCGGGATCGCTCTTGGCAAACCCTGCGTTGGGACCATCGCCGCGCGGCGCCGCGCCCTTGGGCGACCACTCGAGCTTGTCGTTGCGGCTCTGCACGCGCGAACTGCGCGTGCGGCCATCATCCACCTTGGGCGTGAACGACTTGGGACGGAACGACGAGCGCGCCTGATCGCGCGCGGAGGGGCGGTGACCCTCTTCGGCAGGCCTGAACGTGCCCTTGGGCTTCCAGGCCGGCTTGTCCGCATCGCCCTTACCCTTCCAACCAGGTTTTTCTCCCCAGCCGGAGGCGTGACCGGCCTCCTTGGGCTTGAACGTGCCCTTGGGCTTCCATTCGGGTTTGTCGCCCGCGTTGCCCTTTGGAGACCATTCTGGTTTGGCCTCACGGCGGCCCGTAAAGGGCCGCCCTTCTGGCACAGCGCCCTTGGGGACCCATGCGGGCCGTTCGCCTGCCGGCTCGTCGCGGCCGACGCGAGGCCGGTCGGGCTTCGCCGAGAACGTGGACCGCTTCTTCCAGTCGGGTTTCGCGTTCCAGGCGCGCTCGGGCCTGGGGCTGCCGGCGTCGCCGCCCTTGTCCCCCGCAGCTTCAGCGGAGGGGGACTGGCGGGGATCCTTCGCGCGGCCACGCTCGCCGCGCGCGCGCATGAAGTCCTGGGCGTCGTGACGCGACGGCCAGAGCTGGCCGTTCTGGAACCACTTCAACTCGGCGTTCGGCTGCTTCTCCTTCAAGCGGTTGAAGGTCGGCATGATGTCTTCGAGAGAACCGGCGCGGAACGCTGTCGGCTGCCCGTCCACGATAATTGTCCAGTAGACGTAGCGGGGTGGCATTTGGTGATCTCGTGAACTGGCGATCTGGCGATCGGACGGCTGATCGCGTGATCTGGTGAACGGCTGATCGATCGAATGATCTACGAAGTATGCTAACTCGGAATGGAGTTGGTGGTTGCCCGGATCGACGAGTTGCGCCCGCGGCTGACCGAAGCCTTCGAACGCTGGGCCAAGGAAGATGTTGGGCCCGCCCAGCGCTCGTGTGCTCTATCTGGTGGCGCCACGGCCTTGATCTTCCTGGGGGCCCTCAAGAACGCCAACGTCGACTGGTCGCGCATCTCGCTGTTCTGGGCCGACGAGCGCGCCGTGCCCGCGGCCGACCCCGAAAGCAACTACGGCATTGCCGAGCGATTGCTGCTGTCGCCACTCGGCGCCAGGGCGCCGCGCGCCTTCCCGATGGTCTTCGACGACAAGCTCGGCGCCTCGGGCCTGGGCACCGCGGCGATGAAGTACGACGCCACGCTCGCCCGCGAAATCAAGGGCGGCGGACTCGACCTGGCGCTGCTCGGCGTCGGCGAAGACGGCCACATCTGCTCGCTCTTCCCCGGCCACCGCGCGCTGATGGCCGACGACCTGCGCGTGGTCGCCGTCGAAGACGCGCCCAAGCCGCCGCCGCGCCGCCTCACGCTGTCGCTGCCGTTCCTGCTGCGCACGAAGAAGATCTGGCTGATTGCCGTCGGCCCGCGCAAGCTGCCCGTGCTGCACGCCGCGTTATCGCGCACGCAGCGCACGACGCCGCTGGACCTGCTGCTGCACCAGGCGAAAGATGTGACGGTGTTCACGGACCAGATCATCCGCCGTAGTTGATCGCCAGTGAGCGTTACATTCGCTTCAGCTTCTCGACCAGCGTCGTCCGCTTCAATCCCAACAAGCGGGCGGCGGCGCCGCGGTTTTGCGACGTGCGGGCCAGGGCGCGGTCGATCAGGCCCTTTTCGATCTGCGCGATCATCGCGGGCAGGTCGATGCCGTCCTCCGGCAGATCCACCGACGGCGTGACGGGTTCCTGCTCCGCCGGCTGCAAGTCGGGCGGCAGGTCGGCGATCTCGATCTGCGTGCGGCCGCCGAGCATGGCCAGCGCGCGCTCGATGGCGTTCTCCAACTGACGGACGTTGCCCGGCCAGGGGTGGGCCATTAACCTGCGCATGGCTTCTTGCGATACCGACGGGAGTCGGGAGTCGGGAGTCGGGAGTCGACGAGTGAACTTCTCGAGGAAGTTCTGCACCAGCGGCGGGATGTCGTCGGGGCGCTCGCGCAGCGGCGTCAGGTGCACGGCAATCACGTTGAGCCGGTAGTACAGGTCCTCGCGGAACGAGCCGTCCTTCACCATCTTCAACAGGTCGGCGTTGGTCGCGGCGACGATGCGGACGTCGACCTTGATGGTGCGGTTGTCGCCAATGCGCTCGAACTCGCGCTCCTGCAACACCCGCAGCATCTTCATCTGCAAGGCCATGGGCATGGTGCCCACTTCATCCAGGAACAGCGTGCCCTTGTCGGCCTGCTCGAGCCGGCCCTGGCGCATGGCCACCGCGCCGGTGAACGCGCCGCGCACGTGGCCGAACAACTCGGCGTCGAGCAGCGCCTCGGGAATCGCGCTCACGTTGATGGCGACGAAGCGCTCGCGATGCCGCGGGCTGGTCTGGTGAATGGCGCGCGCGACCATCTCCTTGCCCGTGCCGGTCTCGCCGCTGATCAGGATCGTCGCCGGCGTCGGCGCCACCGTCTCGATCAGCTGGAACAGCGCGCGCATGGCCGCGCTCTTGCCGACCATGGACCCGAGGCCAAACCGCTCGTCCAGCTGCTGGTGCAGGTACGCGTTCTCGCTCTTCAACCGCTTCTGCTCGAGCGCGTTGGCCAGCACATGCCTCAACTCATCGAACTGGAACGGCTTGGAAATGAAGTCGGCGGCGCCGCGCTTGATGATGTCGACCGCGTCCTTCACCGTGCCGTAGCCGGTGACGACGATGGCGACTATGCCGGGGTAGCGGGTGAGGGCGGCATCAATGACCTGGCGGCCGTCAACGCCCGGCAGGCGCAGGTCCGAGACAATGACATCGAAAGCAAAACCGTCGAGCGCTTTCAAGGCTGACTCGCCGTCGGCGGCCTGGACGACCTCGAATCCCTCGTCCGTAAGTCGTTCTGCGACAACACTTCGCAGGGATTCCTCGTCATCGACGAGCAGCAGGTGGGTCATGGGCTGTCAGGATATTGACGCCCCTTCACGGCCCTGTCAATAGCTGCACACCTAATCTCACGCTGGCAGCTTCCGATACAACCCTGTGGAGGCAACCCCTGTGGAACGGCAAACTGTAAGCATCATGAAGGCGTGCGAGATGGTCGGCGTCAGCCGGCGCACGATCTACAACTGGATCGCGGCAAACAAGGTCGAGTACTTGCGGACGGCCGGCGGCAGCATCCGGATCTTCGTCGACACGCTGTGGCGCGAACCGGATGGCACCAAGCATCCGAACAGCCCGAATGCGGTCGCGTAGCCAGTAGCCAGTAGCCAGTAGCCAGTAGCCAGAGAAATGCAAAGCCCGCTCATGACCGGAGACGATCCGCGCGAGCTCCTGCACCGGCTGAACAATCAGCTCGGCGTGATTCTCGCGCACGCCGAGTTGCTCGAGACCAAGGCGCAGGACGCCGCGCAAAAGGCGCGCGCGTCGCAGGTGGTAAGCGCCGCGCTCCAGGCCATGGCCGTCTCGCGCGAACTGCGCCAGACGGTCGCCGAGTCCAAGTAGAAAAACTGACGGGAGTCGGGAGTCGGGAGTCGGGAGTCGATCCTGTTGCTTCCGTGACCGATTCCGCCCTTCCCGCCCTCATACCGACTCCCGATTCCCGACTCCCGACCCCCGACAAGAATCGTAATCGCGTGTACGGAAATATTCTCACGCGCCAATTTTTTGGCCTTCAGCCATCAAAATACGCCATTGTTTTGGCGTTGTTTGTAGTGCAACGGGACGCAGTTTTGGCTGCGCCGGTCTGGGCAGGGCCGTGTAAGTGGCTGACTTATCAGACATTTAGCACAATCGATGCGGGGAAGTGCACGCCTTTGACCACCCTGACACATCTCGGGCATCACCTTTGCCTTAGGGCAGGCAACGGAGATTCTTGAGATGACCCCGATGACTGATGAGGCCGCCTTCGCTGAAGCTACGGCGCCGAACTCGAACCCTCGCGTCGAAGCCGGCATCCCCTTTGTGGAGGCGCTGGCCCGGCGCATGGCGGCCACCATGCCGCACTCGATCGACCTGAGCGACCTGGTCCAGGACGGCGTGATCGGCTTGATCGACGCGGCGCACCGGTTTGACGACTCGCGGGGCATCAAGTTCGAGACGTTTGCCGAACGGCGCATCCGCGGCGCCATGATCGACGCCCTGCGCAAGGACGCCTGGCCGCGCGGCGTCCGCCGCGTGCGGCGCGAACTGGAAGCCGCCCGGGAAAAGTTGCGCAAGTCGCTCGGCCACGAGCCGTCGCTGGCCGACCTGGCCCAGGAGATCGGCTCCGACGAAAAGCGCCTCGGCAAGACCATCGTCCGCATCAACACCATTGAATCGACCTCGCCCTTCTCGAGCGCCGAGAACGTGGACGAGTCGCAGCTGCCGGCCGTGATGGTGCCCGCCGAGCCGGAGCGGCCCGACCTGCAGTACGAGCGCGACGAGGTGAAGGGCCGCGTGCGCAACGCCATTGCCACGCTGCCGCCGCGCGAGCAGCGCGTGATCGCGCTCTACTACTACAACGAAGTCACCATGAAGGACATTGGCGCCGAGCTGGGCGTCAACGAATCGCGCGTGTCGCAGTTGCACGCGCGCGCCATCAAGCGGCTGCGCAACGCGCTGGGCGCCGAGATCACGCCGATGGCGGCATCGGCGGCGCTGAAGGCGGCGTTTGCCGCGTTCGAGGCCGGCACCCAGATGGCAGCCGTGAAGCCCTCCACCTTCGCCAAGGCTTCCGCCGTCGCTAAAGCTCTGGCGGACAAGACGGTGGACAAGAAGATGGCCAAGGCTTCACTCCCGGAATCCGATACCCGTGTCTCGCACGCCGCTCAGAAGCGGGCCGGGTTGGTGTTGGTGGCTGGCAATGGTCCGGCTAAAGCCGGACACCACATGGACCAGGAGGCTGCTCAGGACAACGTGTCGCGGGCGGCGCGCAGCAAGTCGCCCAACCTGAACGGCTTGGAGAGCCAGCGGCAGGCGGTCTCCTCGAGAAAACGCTCCGCGTCGGTGCCGGCGACGTCGCCGGTCACGAAGATCACGCGCCGCGCCAGCGCCGGGGTCGCCGCCGCCATCGCGCGGTAGAACTGCATGCCGTCGATGCGCGGCATCTTCAGGTCGCACACGATCAGGTCGTAGTTGGCTTCGGTGAGGCGGGTCAGTCCCTCCTCGCCGTCGCCGGCGCGATCGACGGTAAAGCCCGCGTCTTCGAGCGCCTCGGACACCGCCACCGCCAGCGCCGGCTCGTCTTCCACCACCAGCACCCGCAAGCCCTTGAACGCCTCGAGCGAAATCGGCTGCTGCGCCGCGCGCGCGGCCGGCGCGTTCAGGTGCTGGCCGCTGACCGGCAGCTCGACGAAGAACGACGTACCCGCCTTCGCGCCTGGCGCTTCGGCGGGGCCCTTCGGGCCGCTGACAGGCGTCGACTTGAGCCAGATGCGCCCGCTGTGCTCGTTGACGATGGCGTAGGCGACGGTCAGGCCCAGCCCGGTGCCCTGGCCCACTTCCTTCGTCGTAAAGAACGGATCGAAGACCCGGCCCTGCCGCTCTTCCGCAATCCCCGGCCCATCGTCGTTGACCTCGAGCACGGCGGAGCCGCGCTCGGCATCGTGCGAGGTGCGCACGACGATGGTGCCGCGGCCGTTGGCGCCGAGGCAGGCCTGCTCGGCGTTGATCAGGAGGTTGAGCAGCACCTGCTTGATCTGGTGGCCGTCGGCAAACACGTCGGGCAGGCCGTGCGCCAGCGCCTCGACGACCTGGATGTTGTTGACCTTCTGCTCGTAGGCGCGCAGCGCCAGCGTTTCGCGCACGACCTGGTTCAGGTCCACCATGGCGCGCGTGGTCTGCCGCTTGCGCGCGAAGGTCAGCAGGTTGCGGACGATGCGGGCGGCGCGCTCGGATTCGGCCAGGATGACCTCGAGCCCCTGCCGCGTCTTGTCGTCGACGTTGCGTTCGGCGAGCCGCTCGGCCCACGACAGGATGGTCGCGAGCGGGTTGTTCAGCTCGTGCGCGACGCCGGAAATGGTCTGGCCCAGCGCGGCCATCTTCTCGGCCTGCAGCAACTGGTAGCGGCCGTCGCGCGACTGGTCGTCGAGCTTCTTGCGCTCGCTGACGTCGCGGATGAGGGCCTCGATGCGGAGCTGCGCTCCCGACGAACCTTCCACCTTCGCGCGACGCGCTTCGGCGGACGAGGAAGGTTCGTCGCCACGACCGTACGAGGCGCTGGCGGTGACCTCGACCCAGATCGGCGCGCCGTCGACGCGGCGCAGGCGCAGCAGGTGATCGGTGACGGCGCCTTCGCGATCGAGCCGCTCGATGAACACCGTGCGCGCCTGCAGATCGACGAAGCGCGCAACGTCAAACGGCTGGACCAGCCCCTCGGCGGTCTCCGGCGGGTAGCCGAAGATCGACTTCAGGTGCGGGTTCGCGGCGATCGTGGTCGTGCTGGCCGCTCCAAGGGTGCCAATGTAAACACCCTCGGGAACGGCCTGGAACACATCCACGCGTTTACTTCTTTGGCGGAAACGGGGTGGGGGTCTTGCCGGCGGCGTTGCCGGGCGTCCACTTCTTTTCGATGGCGGCGCGAATGGAGTGCACGTCGGCGCCCGACGAGTAGAGCTGCATGGCCTCGCGCGCGACGTCAACGCAGATGGTGCAGCCGAAGCCGTGCGTGTCCCACTCGAGCACGTTGCCCCTGGCGTCGCGCCTGGCGACGAAGCACGAGTCGTTGGCCTTGTGGCCGTCGGCGCCGCAGCCGCAGTAGCAGGGCACGAACGAGAGAATCTCGGGGTGCTGCGCGGCGAAGTCGTAGGTGGCGCGCACGATGTTCATGGGCCGCACCGGCGCAAAGCCCATGGCCGGCAGCGGGGGGGCGGTCTTCCGCGTTGGCGCCGCCTTCGCAGGCGCGGTCGCGGCGCCCTTCGAGGCCTGCTTGGCCTCCATGGCCTTGGCGGAGGAGGCCGCGGCAATGGCCACCGTGGCAACCAGCGCCAGCCCGGCCATACTGAGCAGAACCGTGAAGGGTTTTCCGAGGGTCTTCATGGCAAGCATTTATACCAGTAGCCAGTAGCCAGTAGCCAGTAGCCAGACAAGAGTTCTTCTGGATACTGGCTTCTGGATACTGGATACTGGCCCTTGTTTCCCATGAAGCTGTTTGGCCGCCAGGATCTGTTGCTCATCGGCGCCCTCACAACGGCGCTGATTGTCATCTTCTCGTCGCCGATCTCGCGGATGCTCGACTACGCGCGCGAGATCGAGCGCCAGAGCGGCCTCACGCTGATTCCGGCGCTGGTGCTGCTGACCGTCGCGTTCCTGTTCCACCAGTTCCGCCGCAATCACCAGGATCAGGCCAAGGCCATGGCCGCCGAGGCGGCGATCCGGGCGGCGCAGCATCGCGCCGAGGAACTCGAGCGGCTTGTGGCCTTTGGCCAGGCGCTGGGCCGCGCGCTCGACTTCGACTCGATTCGCGTCGCCGTCGGCCAGCACATGCCGGCGCTGGCCGGCACCGACCAGGTGTGGGTGCTCGTGCGCGAGGGCACGGGGTGGCAGGCGTTGTCGGGCGACACCCGCGGCGCCGAAGAAGTGCTGCAATGGGGCGATCTCGCCGAGCAGTTGCTGGCGGCCAACGGCGCGGCCGACAAGGCGGCGCCACCGGCGGCGCCCCGCGCCATTGGCTTTCCCCTGCTGGTCGCCGGCACCGCCCTGGGCGTGCTGGGCGTGCGGCCCGAGGCGGGCACGCTGCCGGCCGACAAGCGGCGCATTGTCGAAGCGGCGGCGGCGCTGCTGGCGGTGTCGGTCAAGAACGCGCAGTTGTTCCGGGAAGTGAAGGAGAACAGCGTGCGCGACGCGCTCACCGGCTGCTTCACGCGCGGGCACGCGCTCGACGTGATCGACGCCGAACTGCGCCGCGCCCGCCGCAGCCAGACCCCGGTGTCGATGATCATGTTCGACCTGGATCACTTCAAGGACGTGAACGATCGCCACGGCCACCTGTGCGGCGACGCGGTGCTGAGCGCGGTGGGCAAGCGGATGAAGGACGTGCTGCGCGGCTCGGACCTCAAGTGCCGCTATGGCGGCGAGGAGTTCCTGGTGCTGCTGCCCGAGACGCCGCTCCACGGCGCGCGGCGCGTGGCCGAGACGCTGCGCAAGGAGATTGCCGACCGGCCGGTGCTCTGGGCGGGCGAAGCGCTCACCGTCACGGCGAGCTTTGGCCTGGCGCAGACGCTGCCGGGCGAGGTCAACGTGCAGGCCGTGATCGCGCGCGCCGACCAGGCGCTGTACCGCGCCAAAGACGATGGCCGCAACTGCGTCCGCATTGCCACCGAGACGGCGACGCTGATCGCGGACGAGAGCAACCGCCGCAATCGGATCAGTTAGCGCCGGTGTGGAGGCAACCCTTCAGGGTTGCCTGTCGTCGCACACGCAGCGGCGGATGCCCTCTCGAAAAAAATCGACGTGGAGCGCTCAATAAAACGCACCGTCAGTACTCTTTTTTCGAGAGGGCATCCTCCGCTGCGTGTGCTCAGACCATCTGGCGGCCGCGGGTTTCGGGAATCCCAATCCACAACAACGCGGCGATGAGAAACGCGCCGGCCGTGATCGTGAACGCCAGGCCAAAGCCCTGCGACTGCGCGAGGCTGCCGATCACGAACGGCGCCGCGGCGCTCAGCAGGCGGCCGCTGTTGTAGGTCACGCCAAGCGCCGTGGCGCGGATGGCGGTGGGGAAGATCTCCGACGCGACGGCGCCGAATCCACTGAAGTAGCCCGTGCCGAAGAACGCCACGAACGGGCCGAGGGCCAGCAGGAACATGGGCTCGCGCGTCGAGCCGTAGGCCCAGACCAGCGCCGCCGCGAGCACGAGGTAAGTCACGTAGGTGGGCTTGCGGCCGAACGTGTCGCTGATGAAGCCAAACGTGACGTAGCCAAGCCACATGCCCACCTGCATGGCAATGACGAACATCGACATGGTGGTGGTGGAGAGGCCGATGCCGCCCTGCGCGGTCGGCAAGGAGAGATACGAGGGCACCCACAGGTTCAAGCCCCACCAGGCGAACATCGTGGCGGCGTTCATCAGGGTTAGGAGCGCCACTAACCTCACTGGCGCTCCAAGACGGGGCGAGAGCGATGCTTGCCGGGTTGGCACACCTTGACGGGGTGACACATCCTGACGGGGTTGCGATTCCTGACGGGACCGTTGCCACATCTCTGGCTCTTCGAGGTTCTTGCGGATCCACAGCGTGAAGAGGGCCGGGATGATGCCCACGAAGAACACGGCGCGCCAGCCGTAGGTGGGGAGCACCAGCGCCACCACCAAAGCGGCGGCGCCGTAGCCGATCGCCCAGCAGCTTTGCATCAGCCCCAGCGCCTTGCCGCGGTGCTTCTCGGGCCACGTCTCGCTGACAAGCGTCGCGCCGCTTGCCCACTCGCCGCCCATGCCAAGGCCAAGCAGGAAGCGGAAGATGGCGAGCTGCCACACGTTCTGCGCCAGGCCGCAGGCAAACGTGAACACCGAGTAGAGCAGGATGCTGAGCGACAGCGCGCGGGTGCGGCCCAGCTTGTCGGCCACCACGCCAAACACCAGGCCGCCAATGGCCGAGGCCGCGAGGGTGAGCGACGCCAACTGCCCGCCCGTGGCCAGGCTCAGCCCCAGGTCCTTCACCACGGCGGTGAGGATCAGGGCGTACAGCATCACGTCGAACGCATCGAGCAGCCAGCCCAGCGAGGCGGCAATCAAGGCCTTCCGTGCCGCGGGTGACGCTTCATTCCAGAAGCTCATGATTTGAATAACATCCAGTTAATGGCTACTATTTCCGAATGATCGACGAAATTGACGGCTCGATACTGGATATTCTTCAGTACAACGCCCGAACAACTCAGGCCGAACTGGCCAAGGCCGTCGGCCTGGCGCCGTCGGCGGTGACCGAGCGGCTCAAGAAGCTCGAGGCGAAGGGCATTATCAAGGATTACGTCGCGCTAATCGACCCCCATGTGGTCGATCGCGGGCTGCTGGCGTTTGTGTCGGTGCGCACGTCCGAGCACGGCCCCGACATGCCGTCGGCGATCGAGCTCAGCAAGATTCCCGAAGTGCTCGAGGTGCATCACGTCGCCGGCGACGACTGTTATCTGCTCAAGGTCCGGGCGCGCGATGCCGAGCACCTGGGACAAATCCTGCGCCAGCAGATTGCCTCGGCGCCATGCGTCACGTCAACCCGGACGACCATCGTGCTCGAGACCGTGAAAGAGGATCCGCGCATCGCGATTCCGAAAGAGAAGACGCTGCCTGCCCTCCGTAGGCTTGGCGAAGGAGGGGGTGGTCACGCGTGAGCCTCGCGCACCTTGCCTTCGTTAGCGTCTGCCTGATCTGGGGCACCACCTACCTTGCGATCACCGTCGCGCTGGAGACGGTCCCGGTGCTGTTGGTGGCGGGCCTGCGCTGGATGGCGGCCGGCGTGCTGCTGTGCGGCATCCTGCTCGCGAAGGGCAAGCGCCTGCCGCCCATGCGCATGTGGGGCGCGCTCGTCCTGCTGGGCGTCCTGATGAACATCATGGGCAACGGCCTCGTGGTGTATGCGCAGCAGTACGTGGCAAGCGGCCTCACGGCCGTGCTGATTGCCACCACGCCGTTCTGGTCGGCGCTGCTCGAGCGCCTGCTGCCCAACGGCGATCGCTTCTCGGTGCGCTCGTCGGTGGGCCTCACCATCGGCTTCTCGGGCATCGTCATCCTCGTGTGGCCCGAAATGTCGCAAGGGGGCGCAAGCGGGCGCGCGTTTGTCGGCGGCGTGATCGCGATCCAGTTGGCGTGCGTCGGCTGGGTGGCCGGCACGTCGTACGCCAAGCGGCACGAGCTTGGCGACGACCCGTTTCCATCCTCGGCGTTGCAGATGGTGTTCAGCGGCGTGATGCTGCTGTCGGCGGCGACCGTGCACGGCGACTGGGCGGCACTGTCGTTCACGCCGCGCACGGCGGCGGCGATGGCGTACCTGTCGATCGCGGGTTCGCTGGTGGCGTACTCGGCGTACATCTACGCCATCCAGCACCTGCGCCTGTCGCTGGTGTCGCTCTATGCGTACATCAACCCGATCATCGCGGTGGCGCTCGGCACTGTGCTGCTGGGCGAGCCGCTGTCGAGCCGGATACTTCTCGCGGCG
>CAYGMD010000005.1:42062-56518 GCA_964350785.1 uncultured Acidobacterium sp.
CGCGGCGCATGCGGCTAACCCTTGTAGAGGACTCGGCCGAGGCGCTTGTGCCAGGCGGTGAACTCGTCGGTGGATGGGTCTTCGGCAATCGCGCGGCGGATCTGGTTGATCTTCGCGTCGAGCTCGTCCACCGAGGCCAGGATGAAGGCCTCGATCGACTTCGGCTCCACCGGCGAGCCGTACTCGCGCGTGCCGTGGTGCGAGGCGATCAGGTGCTCGACCTCGGCGCGCAGTTCGACCGGGAACCCGGAAATGCCGTTGATGGCCTCGCGCACCAGCATCAGGCCGAGCGCGATGTGGCCCACCATGTTGCCGTCGCGCGTGTAGCTGCCGGTGCCGCCCTCGTAGGCCAGCTCCTGCAGCTTGCCGATGTCGTGCAGCACCACGCCGGCCAGCACCAGGTCGTCGTTGGCGCCGTACGACCGCGACAGCAGCGCGCCGACCTCGGCCATCTTGGTGATGTGCTCGAGAAAGCCGCCGCGATAGGCGTGGTGAATGGTCTGCGCCGCCGGCCACAGCTTGAGCTGATCGGCGTGATCGGTCACCACGCGGTTGAGCAGCACGCGGATGTGGTCGTTCTTCACGCCGCGCAGCCGCGCCTGCAGCTCTTCCCACATCTCGTCGATGGGCCGCGGCGCGCTCAGGATGCATTCGTCCTCGCGGAAGCCCTGCAGGCGGTCCTGGTCGGGATTGACGCGGCGAATGGTGGAGAGGATGAGCTGCACCTGGCCGTTGTAAAGGCTGCCGCGTCCCTCGACGCGCACGAACTCGCCGGCCTCGAACTCGCCCTTGAGGCGATCAAGGTCCGACAGGATCTTGCCAGTGGTCTGGCCCGACGCATCCTGCAGGTTGAGGATGGCGAACTCGCTGCCGCTGCGCCCGGCGCGCAGTTCCTTGTAGGTGCAGAGGAAAAAACCCCAGCCGGCGTCTTCTGTGGTCAGCGCAGCGATTTTCGGAAGGCGTTGCATTCTCTGGCTACTGGCTACTGGCTACTGGCTACTATTCCGACCCGAGCGCAAACGTCATGGTGCCGTGGATGACCACTTTCCTGCCGACGCGCGCGCGGCCCTCGAGCACGCCCATGCGGCTCTTCAGGCGCTTGACGTTGGCCTCGATCACCACCTGGTCGCCGGCGTACACCGGCCCGCGGAAGCGCACGCGCTCCATGCCGCGGAAGAAGATCAGCTGGCCCTTGTTCTCGGGCTTGGCGAGGATCAGGATGGCGCCGACCTGGGCCACCGCCTCGGTCAGGATCGTCGGCGGCAACGTCGGCCGCCCGCCGCCGTTGCGGCTGAGATAGGGCTCGTTGATCGCCACGTTCTTGATCCCGACAATCCGCCGGTCCGGCGCGAACTCGATGATGCGGTCCACGAGCAGGAACGGGTAGCGATGAGGAATAATCCGCGCGATCGCCGCGTAGTCCAGCGGAAGTGCAATCTCCATGAAGATCAGAATTATACTTCGCCCCTTGGAGGACCTGATGCGCAAGACCCCTGCCCCGTGGCGACAAACCTTTAGGTTTGTCGTTCTTGTCGTCGCACTCACCTCATCGGCATTCGCCCAGTCCAAACGGGCCGTCACCTTTGACGACGTGCTGAACGTGAAAACGGTGGGCGGGGCGGCGATTTCGCCGGACGGGAGCCAGGTGCTGTACACGGTCCGCCAGTGGGTGAGCGAGAAAGACCCTGGCCGCATGGAGGCCCGGACCCACGTCTGGATCGTGCCCGCCAACGGCGCCACGCCGGCCCGCCAGCTCACCTCGGGCGAGAAGGGCGACAGCCAGCCGCAGTGGTCGCCCGACGGCCGCTACATCAGCTTCGTGTCGGCGCGCGGCGCCGGCGACGACGTCAAGGCGCAGGTCTACATCATGCGCGCCGACGGCGGCGAGGCGTGGAAGCTGACCGACAGCAAGGAAAACGTGTCGAGCTACTCGTGGGCGCCCGACAGCGCCCGCCTGGCGTACGTGGCCACCGACCCGCGCAGCGCCGACGAAGAAGCCAACATCAAGAAACGAGACGACGAGCGCGTGTTCGAGGGCGACTTCCGCTACGCGCACGTGTGGGTGATCGATGTGCCAGGAGGGCCGCACTTTAGTGCGGCCGTGGCAACCCGCATCACCGAAGGCACCACCTACACCGTGAGCGGCGCGCCCTCGTGGGCGCCCGACGGCAAGCGCTTCGTGTTCGGCGCCGGCGCCACGCCCATGCTGCGCGACAACCGCCGCGACATCTACGTCGCCGACGTCGCCACCAGGCAGATCGAGAAGATCAGCCCCAACTTCGGCAGCGACACGTCGCCCAGGTGGTCGCCCGACGGCAAGTCGATTGCCTGGACCTCGGAGCCGTACAGCGGCAGCCCGCTGCCTGACGGCACCGCGCCGGGCGTCACGCTGCAGTCGAAGCTGATGCTGTACGACGTCGCCGCCAAGTCCCTCAAGGACGTGTCCTCGCCCGGATTCGACACCGACGCGGGCAACCCGGTGTGGACGGCCGAAGGCAACCGCGTGGTGTTCGTCGCCGGCAAGCGCGCCTACACCGAGGCGTTTGCGTACGACCTCACCACCGGCCGCTACACCCAGCTGAGCTCGAAGAAGACGCTCCAGGGCACCTCGATCAGCAAGGACGGCCGCACCATCGCCCTGACCATGGACACACCCGACTCGGCGTCGGAGGTCTACGTCACCGACCCGGCGTACCAGAACTTCCGCAAGCTGACGACCACCAACCCGCAACTGGCTGAACTGGCGCAGGGCGACACCGAAGTTGTCACCTGGAAGGGCGCCGACGGCGTGGAGGTGGAGGGCGTGCTGCTGAAGCCGGTGGGGTTCCAGGCCGGCCGCAAGTACCCGACGCTGGTTGTCGCCCACGGCGGGCCGGCGGGCGCCTATGTGAACGGCTTCCGCCTGGGCGGCCTCGAGGGCGGCCAGGTGTGGGCCAACAAGGGCTGGGCGGTGTTCTATCCCAACCCGCGCGGCAGCACGAACTACGGCGAGAAGTTCCTGCGGCACAACGTCAACGACTGGGGCGGCGGCGACTTCAAGGACATCATGACCGGCGTCGACGCGCTGGTGGCCCGCGGCATTGCCGACCCCGACAAGCTGGCGCACATCGGCTGGAGCTACGGCGGCTACATGACGGCCTGGGTCATCACCCAGACCAGCCGCTTCAAGGCCGCCATGGTTGGCGCCGGCCTCACCAACATGTGGAGCATGTACGGGACCAACGACATCCCCAGCGTGCTGATCAGTTATTTCGGCGGGATTCCCAATGCCAGGACCCTGCCGCTCTACCTCGATCGCTCGGCGATGTCACACATCGACAAGGTGACGACCCCGACCCTGATCCTGCACGGCGCCCAGGACGAGCGGGTGCCGGTGGGGCAGGCCCTGGAGTTGTACCGCGGCCTGAAGGACCGCGGCAAGCCCACCGAATTGGTGTTCTACCCGCGCGAGGGACACGGTATTAGCGAGTACTATCATCAGAAGGACCGCATGCAGCGGATCTACGATTGGGTGACGAAGTACACGCTGCCTTCGGCAGCTTCGAGTCAGTAGCCAGAGGCCGGTAGCCAGTAGCCAGAAAGACAAGAGCTTCTCTGGCTACTGGCATCTGGCTACTGGATGCCGACAACCAACACATATGACTGAACCCGCGCCGCATGGCGCTGCCAGCAGCACGGCTTCCGACGCCGAACTGCTGGCCATTCTCGCGGAGCTTGGACGCGAGGTCAGCTCCGTGCTCGACCTCGCCGCCCTCCTCGAGCGCATCCCGCAACTCATCTCCCGGCTCACCAAGTTCACCGTGTTCTCGGTCTACCTGCTCGACGAGCAGCGCGAGGAACTGAGCATTGCCTACGCGGTGGGCTATCCCGACGAAATCGTCCGCCACTTCACGCTGCAGGTGGGCCAGGGCATTGTCGGCACGGCGGTCGCCGAGCAGCGCCCGATCGTGCTGAACGACGTCGACTCGGACCCCCGCTACCTGGCGGTGGTGCCCGGGGCCAAGTCGCAGCTGGCGGTGCCGCTGCGCAACAAGGGCAAGGTGATCGGCGCCCTCAACCTGCTGAGCGACCAGCTCGGCGCGTTCACCGAACGCGACGAGTGGATCCTGCGCCAGTTCGGCGCCCACGTCGCCCAGGGCATTGCCACTGCCCGCCTGTTCGAGTCGGAGCGCGAGTACGCCGAGACGCTGGAAACGCTCGCGGAAATCGGCCGCGAGATGACCGCCATTCTCGATCCCGACGAGCTGCTGACGCGGCTGGCCCACCTCATCAAGCGGGTGATCGACTACCGCATCTTCGGCATCCTGCTGCTCGACGAAGGCACGCAGACGCTCGAGATGAAGGTGGCCATCAAGTACGGCGACGACCCGCGGGCGATGGACCCGGTGAAGCTCGGCGAGGGCCTGGTCGGCTACGCCGCGCTGCACAAGGAAGTGGTGCTGGTGCCCGACGTCACCAAGGACCCGCGCTACATCCACGCCGTCCCCGGCGTGCGCTCCGAGCTGGTGGTGCCGCTGATGCTCAAGGACCGCTGCATCGGCGTGTTCGACCTCGAAAGCCCCGACCGCGACGCGTTCAACAAGAAGCACGTCAAGCTGCTCACGCTGCTGGCGTCGGAAGCCGCCGTGGCGCTGGAGAACGCGCGGCTCTACGACGCGGTGCGGGCCAGCGAGGCGCGGTTCGAGAAGGAACTGCGGTTTGCCCAGCGCGTGCAGATGGCGCTGCTGCCCCAGGAGCTGCCCAAGCGCTTGCGCGGCGTCGACGTGGCATGGCATTTCGACCCGGCGCGCGAGCTGGGCGGCGACCTGTGCGACTTCCTGTCACCCGAACCCAACACGCTGGTGGTGGCGGTGGGCGACGTGTCGGGCAAGGGCGTGCCGGCGGCGCTCTACAGCGCCGCGATCGGCGAGATGGTGCGCGGCCGCACCTTCCGGCGCCGGCTGGAAAAGGAACGCAGCACGCCCGCCACCGTGCTGGCCGGCATGAACCGGATCCTCCACGAGCGCAACCTCGAGGAGTACTTCTGCACGCTCTGCTACGCGATGTTCGAGTTCAAGAAGCACATCGTCACGTTTGCCAACTCGGGGCTGCCGTACCCGGTGCGGTGCAGCGCCGGCAAGGCGGTGCAGATCGACATGCCCGGCGTGCCGCTCGGCTCGTTTGGCGGCTCCACCTACGACGAAGTGCAGGTGCCGCTCACGGCCGGTGACGTGTGGGTGCTCTGCTCAGACGGCATCACCGAGGCGTTCGACGAGGCCGGCGAGGAGTTCGGCGCGCCCCGCCTGATCGAGGTGATCGAGCGCACGCACCTGCAGCCGGCGAAGGAGATTGTCGGGGAGATCTTCAGCGCCGTCCAGATGTTCTGCGGCGACGCCGAGCAGTCGGACGACCGCACGGTCGTGGTGGTGAAGATTAATCAGTAGCAACCACGAAGGACACGAAGACCACGAAGATTAGTATTCTTCGTGTCCTTCGCGTGCTTCGTGGTTAGTGCGAGTGCGCGGGGGCGTGGCCGCTCGGCTCGCCTTCGTAGTCGTCGCCGTGGTCGTCCACGTGGGTGGCGGCGGTCAGGTAGATGGCCCCCAGCGTCAGGAAGATGAACGCCTGCAGCGGGCCGACGATCAAGCCCAGGAACTGAATCGGCAGCGGCGCGATGAACGGCACGATGCTGGCGAGAATCAGCACCACGAGGTGCTCGCCGAAGATGTTGCCGAACAGGCGGAGCGTGAGCGACAGCACGCGCGACAGGTGGCTGATGATTTCGATCACGAAGATCATCGGCGCCAGCGCCAGCGGCACGCCCGGCATCACGGCGAAGTGCTTGAGGTAGTTGAGCGGGCCGTTCGCCATCACGCCCTGCGCGTGGTAGTAGAGCCACAGCGTGAGCGCGCACGCGAGCGGGACGTTGATGTTGCTGGTGGGCGACCCGAGGCCGGGGACCTGGCCCATCAGGTTGCCGAGCAGGATGAACACGAACAAGGTGCCGAGCAGGGGCAGGAACTTGCGGCCCTTCCGGCCCATGTTGTCTTCGAGCACGCCGACCAGGAACGAGACGACGTCTTCCAGGATGATCTGGAGCTTGCCGGGCTGGTCGACGCTCAGCGACGAGCGGATGGCCAGGCCGATGAACAGGATGATGAGCGTGATCAACCCGACGAAGACCATGTGGTCGGGGATCGTGGCGTGAATGCCCAGGGCCGCGATGACGGCGTTGATGATCGCGACTAGCGGCGAGGGGTGTTCAATGGCTTCCACAGCCAGACATTGTACTAGATTTCACAAGGCCGCGAAAACGAAGGGCGGGCACATACGGCCCGCCCTGGACCGGCGGCACTAAAGTGCCGCCCTTCTGGCACTTAGAGAAACTTGATGCTCTTCTCGCGGAGGTGGAGCCCGAACGACCGGCCGCCGATCAGCGCCACTTCCTCGACCTCGCCGCGGACCCGGACCCGCGCGTTCTTGCCGGGGATGCGGTTGTTGTCCGAGATCACCAGCATCTCGGCCGTGCCGTCGCTGATGCGGTAGACCTTGAACGGCACCAGCGGGATGCCAAACGAGGTGGTCACCACGCCTTCGACCGTCACGGTCTTGTCGGCGAACTTGCCGGGGTTGGTCTGCACCTCGGAGATGGAGCGCGAGCCCATCGAAGCGCAAGCGCCGGTCACGACAGCTGCCGCCAGAGTGAGAGTGACAAACAGTTTTTTCATGTGGCGGCCCTCCAAAGGCTTGCCCTGAGCGAGTCGAAGGGCCGCAGCGGAATCGTGAAGATTGCGGCCGAAGAGCGGCGATGCCAGCGCCTGCCTGAATATTCGCCCTTCGGTGATCCGCCGCGGCCTACCACCCAGATATCAAGAGTCGTACCACTCGAGACACCGGAGCCGCAGATGACGCGGATGACGCAGATCTTCTTTACTTAACAGGCAGTTACGGGCCTTCAGGCCCAAGCCCCAAGGTCCACGCCTCAAGCCCCAGGCCCCGAGCCTGTCACCAGCGGCGGACGCGGGATCGTCCCCTGATCAATACACGCCGAGGTAGCGGTCCATCTCCCAGGGCGACACGTGGCGGATGTAGTCGTCCCACTCTTCGCGCTTGGCGTCGAGGAAGTGCGTGAAGATGTGCTCGCCGAGCGTTTCCTTCACCAGCGCGTCCTTCTCGAACTCGTCCAGGGCCTCGCTGAGGTTGGCCGGCAGGTCGTCAATGCGCAAGTGCCGCCGCTCGCGGTGGCTCATCTTGTAGATGTTCTTGTTCACGGGCGGGCCCGGGTCGACCTTGTTGTCGATGCCGTCGAGCCCGGCGCGCAACATCACCGCGAGCGCCAGGTAGGGATTGCACGAGGGATCCGGCATGCGCAGCTCGACGCGGGTGGAATCGCCGCGCGACGCGGGTACGCGCACCAGCGGGCTGCGGTTCTTCTCGGACCACGCAATCGCCGTCGGCGCCTCGTAGCCGGGCACCAGGCGCTTGTACGAATTCACCAGCGGGTTGGTGATGGCGCAAAAGCCCTTGGCGTGCTGCAGCAGGCCGCCCACGTAGTTCATGCACGTCTGGCTGAGTTGAATCTCGTTCGCCGCGTCGAAGAACGCGTTCGTGCCGCCGGCGAACAGCGACTGGTGGGTGTGCATGCCCGAGCCGTTCACGCCAAAGATGGGCTTGGGCATGAAGGTCGCGTGCAGGTTGTTCCTGAGCGCCACGTTCTTCACGATGAACCGGCACGTGCTCACGTTATCCGCCGTCGTCAGCACGTCGTCGTAATGAAAATCGATCTCGTGCTGGCCGGGGGCGACTTCGTGGTGGGCGGCCTCGACGGCAATGCCCATCTGCTCGAGGGCGATCACGATCTCGCGGCGGACGTCTTCGCCCAGGTCGATCGGCGCGAGGTCGAAGTAGCTGGCGCGGTCGTGGGTCTCGGTGGTGGCGCGGCCGTCGCGGCGCAGGAACAGGAAGAACTCGGTCTCGGGCCCCGCCATCATGGTGAAGCCACGGTCGGCGGCCTGGGCGATGGCGTTCTTCAGCGTGGTGCGCGGGCAGCCGGCAAAGGGGCTGCCGTCGGGATTGGCAATGTCGCAGATCAGGCGGCCGACGCGGGCGCCGTTGGCGTCGGTCCACGGGAACACCTGGAAGGTGGCAAGGTCCGGCCGCAGGTACATGTCGGACTCCTCGATGCGGACGAAGCCTTCGATGGACGAGCCGTCGAACATGATCTTGCCGTCGAGGGCGTCGGCAAACTGGCGGTCGGGGACCTCGACGTTCTTGATCACGCCCAGGATGTCGGTGAACTGCAGGCGCAGGAACTTGACGCGTTCCTTTTCCGCCCGTTCCAGGATGGCGGCTTTCTCGCTCATTTGAGTAGCCTCGTCACTTCTTCGGCGAGCCCTGCGGCCTCGATGGGCTTTGTCAGGTACACGTTGGCCCCGAGCCGCAGCGACCGCAGCTCGCTCGACGAGCGGTCGGCGCCCGAGACCACGATCACGGGGATGCGCGCGTCGCGGTCGTTCGACCTGAGGCGCGCCAGCACTTCGTAGCCGTCGATGTTCGGCATCATCAGGTCGAGCACCAGCAAGTCCACCGGCTCGCGCTCGATGGCGGCCAGCGCCTCGGCCCCGTCACGGGCCTGCAGTACGCGATGGCCGTTGCGGGTCAGCGACGCGGTCAGCACCCCTCGCAGATCGGCATCGTCTTCGGCCACCAGCACCGTGGCGCCGTGCCGGCTGCCCAGCGCCTGCCCGATTTCGCGCAGCAAGCGCTCGATCCCTTCGCCCTTGGTGACGACCGCCACGCCGTCGGGACGGCGGTGCGAGTCGAGCGCCTCGGGTACCCCCGACACCACGATCACGGGAATGCGCGCGAGCGCCGCCTCGGCGCGGAGGCGCTCGATGAACTCCCAGCCGTCGAGGCCCGGCATCAGCAGGTCCACCGTGATCACGTCGGGCCGCATGGTACGGGCGATCTGCAGGGCCGAGGCGGCATCGCGCGCGTCGAGCACTTCGTAGCCGGCGTTGTGCAGCTGGGCCCGGACCAACGTCCGGAAATCATCGTCGTCATCAACCACCAGCACGCGGCGCACGGCCAGCCGCGCGGTGCCGTCCCTGTTGGCGGCCACCGGCGCGAGCGCCACGCTCTGGACCTCTTCCACCGTGGCCACGGGCAGCGTGAACGAGAAGCGCGTGCCTTTGGTGACCTCGCTGTCGACGTGGATGCGGCCGCCGTGTTGTTCGACGAGCGACTTGGTGATGGCCAGGCCGAGGCCGGTGCCGCCCTTGCGGCGCGACGAGGAACTGTCGACCTGCTGGAACTTCTGGAACAGGCGGTGCAGGTTCTCGGGGGCGATGCCTTCGCCCTGGTCCGACACCGCCAGCGTGATCATGCTGTCGGACCCGGCGGCGGTAATCGCGATGGTCGAACCCTGCGGCGCGAACTTCACCGCGTTCGACAGCAGGTTGACCAGCGCCTGGACGATGCGGTCGGGGTCGACCATCACCGGGCGAAGCCGGGCCGGCAGCCTGGCGTCGATCGCCACTTGCGCGGCCCGGGCCGGGCCTTCGACCACCTGGATCGACTGGCGCACGATGTCGGCCACGTTGACCGGCTTGCGGTGCAGGGTGATGTTGCCCGACTCGATCTTCGCGACGTCGAGAATGTCGTTGATGATGCGGACCAGCCGCTCGCAATTGTTCAGCGCGATCTGCAGCAACTGCTTGTGCTCGGGATCGGCCACCGCGTAAGGATCATCCAGCAACAATTGCACCGAGCCGCGGATCGAGGTCAGCGGCGTGCGCAGCTCGTGGCTGACGACCGACACGAACTCGCTCTTCATGCGGTCGACCTCGCGCAGCCGCGAAATGTCCTGGAAGGCGACCACCGCGCCCGCGACGTGGCCCAGGTCGTTGCGCAGCGGCGCGCCGCTCGCCAGGATGGGGAAAACGCGGCCGTCGGGATGGTGAATCTCCAGCTCCTGGTTGATCACCGACTCGCCGGCGAGGGCGCGCGCCGAGATCCACTCGTCGGGAGGAATCAGCGAGCCGTCCTTGGCAATGCGCTTGAAGCGCGTCCAATAGCTCTTGCGCAGCTCGGGGTTCTGCGGCTCGATGCCGAACACCTCGGTGGCCGCCCGGTTGCGCAGCCGGACGCTGCCGTCGGTGTTGAAGATCATCAGCGCCGCGGGCACCGTCTCGACCGTCGCCAGCAGGTCGGCGTGCGCGGCCTCGACGCGGCGGCGGGCCTCGGCGGTCACGACGGCCAGCTCGCGCGTTTCGCTCAGCGCCGTCGCCAGCTCGTGCTCGCGGGCCTGGATCGACTGCGCCATCTTCGCGAACGAGTTGGTCAGCACGCCGATCTCGTCGTCGCGCAGCGTCTGATGAGCCGCGCTGAAGTCGCCTTGCTCGATGCGTTGCGCCGAGTCGGTCAAGGCTGTCAGCGGGTCGAGCAGGACGCGCTTGATGGCCACCGCCAGCACGATGACCACGACCAGGGCGATCGCCGCCATGAGGCTGATGGCCGAAAAGAACAACTCCCGCCGTGATTGCAGCAGCAGGTCGCCGGCGGCCTGCTCTTCGCGCACCAGCGTCTCGAACTCGTGCAAGCGTTGTTCGAGGGTCGCGAACTCCACGTCGCCGGCTGTCAGGACTGACGGGTCGAAAGCGGTGCGCGGGCTAGCGATCTGCCGGTCCCAGGCCGTCCACCACGCCAGGGTCGCCGCCTTCAACCGGTCGAGCCGGGCGATCTCCTCTGGTGTTCGGGCAACGGCGAACAGGCGGGCCAACTCGTCGTCGACCGTCCGACGGCCTTGCTCCACCTGCTGAAGCAGGGCTGCGTCACCGCCCACCGCGTAGGCCTTGAGGTCGTGACGATTGCCGAGCACTCCCCGCCAGATCTGGCCGCTGAGGTTCAGCGCGGCCGGCAACCGCTGGCGCTCGGCGTCCATGCCGGCGGTGATGTCGAGGGCCAGCAGGATGAACGCGACGGCCGAGGCGGCCAGCAACGCGACCAGCCAAAGCCCTGCGTACGCGCGGGTCTTGATTTTCACGGACGTCTGGCGGCGACGATGTCCTTGACCTGCTGTCCGAGGGACAGGGCGTCGAATGGCTTGGTGACGTAGCCGGCCGCGCCGAGGCTCAAGCCGCGCTGGATCTCGGCCTCCTGCGACTTGGCCGTCAGGAAGACGACCGGGATGCCGGCGGTCGCGGGATCGGCCTTGAGCTGCCGGCACGTCTCGGGACCATCGAGCTCGGGCATCATCCAGTCGAGCAGCACCACGTCGGGCGCCTGCTGGCGGACGGCGTCAAGCGCCTCCTGGCCGTTGTTCACGACCCGCACGGTGAAGCCCACGCGCTTGAGCGCGAGCCGGGCCACCAGCTGGATGTCGGGATCGTCTTCGGCGAGGACCACCGTGAGGCTCACGACGCGGCGCTTTCCACGCCGCGCTCGACCACGGCGGCGGCCGGCAGCGGCGCGGTGAGCGTCGCCAGCTGGGCCGCGAAAATCGAGGCCACGGCCACGCACGCCTCGCTGGCGTCCTTGCCCGGTTGCAGTTCGGCCGACAACACGCCGACCGGCCCGGTGGGCCCGTACATGGGCACGGCGATGGCGGCACCGGCCGAGGCCGTGCCCGCGCTGACCCTGGGAGCATTTTCGCGCAAGGCCTCGGCGGTCAGGTTGGCGCTCGCGCGGTCGATGGCGCCAATGCGCTCGACGATGCGCGGGTCGAAGCCGTGGGTCGAGACGGGGGTGAGCGAGCCGCCGTCGTTGGACGTGACCCACACGATCAGGCCCTTGGCGCCAATGGCGTCGCTGGCGCGGGCCAGCGCGCCCGACAGCGCGCCAATGTCGGTGAGCGCGGAGAGATCGGAGCAGATCTCGGCCACCAGCTTCAGGTCGGGGCCCGCTTCCACCTTCGCTGAAGCTCCGGCGGACAAGCCGGCGGATGCCGGCATGGGCGTGTCGAGCGGCTCGGTTTTCCTGATGTCGAGGTTGAGGTCGCCCGGCGCCTCGGTCTTCTTCAGGGTCACGGCCAGCTCCTGGCGCCACTCGGCCGGGTCCTTCACGGCCTCGGGCGTGCCGGGGGGCAGCAGCAAGAGCGCCACGATCACCCAGAGCCCGACGCCGGCGGCCGCCAGCGCGGCCTGTTCCTGGCGCAGGCTTGCCACCCGGCGATCCGACTGGCTGCGCAGGGCGGCGCGGGTGGTGGCGACCTGCCCGGTCACGGCGTTCAGCAGGTCGCGGACTTCGGTGAACAGCACGTCGCCGGCGAGCAGCAGCTCGCTGCGATCGGCGTATTGCCGCGCGCGCTTGTCGGCGGCGGCCAGCTGGTCAATGGCGTCGAGCGCATCCGACAGCGACCCGCCCGAGGAGGAGACGGCCGCATCGAGCGTGACCAGGCGCTGGCGCAAGGTGTCGAGCAGCGTGCCGGCGCGCCGGCCCCAGAAGTCGGTGCCCTGTCCGGGGGCGACGTAGGCATACATGGCGGCGCGCGCGTCGAGCAGGGAGACGAGCGCTTCTTCGGCGGCCTGCTCGAGGGCGGCGCCCTGCTGGCGCGCCGAGGCGAGCGCGCGCTCGTCTTCCACCGCGCGGTAGCCGAGGCCGGCGGCGGCGAGCAGGGCGAGGACGAAGAGCGAAATCCGTACGGACCTGCGACCCACGAGGGGAAGAATAGCAGAAAGTTGAAAGTTGAAAGTTGAAAGTTGGTGGTTACAGTGCAGAGTTTCAGTGGCCGTTTCGCGCGCAGACTACCAACTGCAACTGCAACTACCAACTGAAACTTTCAACTTTCAACTTTCAACTTCAGAACGTCGGCAGGTACGGCGTGAGCCACTGCGCAATGACCGTGAAACGGTTCGTGAAGATGAGGACGCCGATGATGATCATCAGCGCGCCCGACACGATTTCAATCGCGTGGTAGTAACGGCGGATCTTGGCGAAGGCGACGAAGAACTGGTTGATGGCCAGCGCCGTGAGCAGGAACGGGATGGCGAGGCCGAGCGAATAGGTGGACAACAGCACGATGCCCTGGCCGACCGAGTCCTGCTGGGCGGCCACGAGCAGGATCGCCGACAGGATGGGGCCGATGCACGGCGTCCAGCCGAAGGCGAACGAGATGCCGACGATCACGGCGCCAATCATGCTGGCCGGCTTGGTGTTGGCCTGGACGCGCGCTTCGTTGAGCAGGAACGGGATCTTGAAGACGCCGATGGTGTGCAGGCCGAAGATGACGAGCAGCACGCCGGCGACCTTGCCGAACATGGTGAGCCGTTCCATCAGGAACTGGCCCAGGTAGGTGGCCGACGCGCCGAGCGTGACGAACACCAGCGAGAAGCCGAGAATGAAGAACAGCGAGGTGACGATCACCTGGCGCTTGGCCGCGGCGCTGACGCCGCCGGCCGCCACGGCACCGCCGCCCGGCATGCCGCGCATCTCCTCGAGCGACACGCCCGAGATGAACGACAGGTAGCCGGGAATGAGCGGGAGGACGCACGGGGAGATGAAGCTCAGCACCCCGGCGACGAAGGCGCCGAACAGTGAAACGTTTTCCATGTTTATCTCGGCAGCACTCAAGTGCCGCCTTTCTGGCAACTCTTACTCTGATGCTCGCGAGATCTCGTCCGTTACGAGACGCAGCGGAATCACCGTGGCCTGGGCCATCTGCTCCATCTGCACGTTGTGGCCCTTCACGGGCGGCAGGTCCTGGAACATCGTGTCCCACTTCCAGCGCTCCATGGGGTTGCTGGCCTTGAGCCAGTGTTCCGCGCTCACTGGACGGTTGAACACCGTGTCCGTGAGGGTCGCATATTCGGGGCGGGCCGCCATGAACGTGGCCACGTCCGCGCGCACCTGCTGCGACGTGGTGTAGGTATAGGGCAAGCCCAGCGCGGCGGCCACGCTGGTGAGAATCTGCCAGTCTTCGACCGCCTCACCCGGCGCGTTGATGGCCTTCGAGGCGGCCTGCACCATGCCCTGGTCGTTGGTGTAGGTGGCGTCCTTCTCCACCCAGGCCGCGCCCGGCAGCACCACGTCGGCCGCCTTCGACAGCTCCGACTGCAGCACGCCCTGGTACACGATCACCGGCACGCGGCCGGCCTTGCGGGCCTCGATCAGCCAGGTGAGGTCGCCCATCGAGCCGTCGGGACCCGGATCGAGCACGTAGAGGACCGCGACGCCGCCCTGGTCGATGGCCGTGCGCAGGGCCGACAGATCCGCATCGCCGGCGCCAAGTGCGGCGCCGTTGTCGCCCACCACCGCGAGGCCGAGGTCGCGCGCGCCGTTGACGTTGGGCGCATCCACGGCCGGCACCCGGAACTTGGTGTTGGCGGGCTGCTGCTTCTCGGTGCGGCGCCACGCCACGTGCACGTGCGACGCGCCGCCCTCGCCCGTGAGGTCTTCGGCGAGGCGCTTCAACAGGGAGAACTCCTCGTGCGAGGCGTTGGCCGAGGCCAGCATGCGCACCGACGCGGGATCCTTGCGGC
>CAYGMD010000006.1:0-56420 GCA_964350785.1 uncultured Acidobacterium sp.
GATCGATCCCACCAACTCGCGCATCATCTACGCCGAGTCGCAGGACGGCAACATCTCGCGCATCGATCGCGTCAGCAACGAGCGCAAGACGATTCGGCCGCTGCCGGCCCGCGGCGAGGCGCCGTATCGCTGGAACTGGAACACGCCAATCCTGATGTCGCCGCACGACCCGGCGACGATCTACGTCGGCGCCAACAAGGTGTTCAAGTCCACCGACCGCGGCCAGAGCTGGACCGCAATCAGCCCCGACCTGAGCGCGGCCACCGACCGCGAAGGCCTGTCGTTGATGGGGGTCGCCGCGAAAGACTTCAAGATCGCCAAGCACGACGGCGTGCAGTCGTACGGCAACATCGTGCAGCTGGTGGAATCGCCGAAGCAGGCGGGCGTGCTCTATGCCGGCACCGACGATGGCCAGGTGCACATGACCCGGGACGGCAAGACCTGGACCAACATCACCACGCGGTTCCCGGGTGTGCCCAAAAACGCCTATGTGTCGCGGCTGTCGCCCTCCAACCACGAAGTGAACGTCGTCTACGCGAGCTTCGACAACCACCGTAACGACGACATGGGCACCTACGTGTACGCCAGCGTCGACGGCGGCAACAACTTCCGCTCGATTGGCGAAGGCATTCCCAAGGGCCACGCCGTCACCGCGATGGCCGAGGACCCGAAGAACCCGAACGTGCTGTACTCGGGCACCGAGTTCGGCCTGTTCATCAGCCCCGACCGCGGCGGCAAGTGGATGCGCATCAAGTCGAACCTGCCCACGGTGCCGATCCACGAGATCGTGTTTCACCCGCGCGACAACGACATGATTGTCGCCACCCATGGGCGCAGCATCTGGATCCTCGATGACGCGACGCCGTTGCAGCAGGCGGCCGAGGCCATGAAGGCCGACGCGTTCCTGTTCGACATGCGCGGCGCCATGCAGTTCAACCCGGCCAACGACCGCGGCTTCGTCACCGACAAGCCGTTCTTCGGCAAGAACCCCACCTATGGCGCACCAATCAGTTTCTACCTGGCCAAGGAGCAGACCAACGTCGCGCTGAGGATTCGCGATGCCGCGGGTACGCAGGTGCGCGAACTCACGGGCAACGACCTGCGCAACGCGCGCGCCGCGGGGGTTAACCGCGTCTATTGGGACCTGCGGCATCAGCCGCTCCCGCCGCTGTCGGGCCAGCAGCAGGGCGGCGGCGGTGGTGGTGGCGGTGGCTTCGGGGGCGGCGGTAACAACGGCCCCAACGTGCTGCCCGGCGAGTACCGCGTGACGCTGGTCGTGGACGGCAAGGACGTGGCCACCAAGCCGGTGCGCGTGAGCGGCGATAAGGACATGCCGATGACCGACGCCGACCGCAAGGCGTGGCACGACACGGCGCTCGGCCTGCACGAACTGCAGGGCGTCGCGCTGGCGGCGGCCGAGGCGGTCACCACCTTGGGGACGCAGGTAACGGCGGCCGAGGCGCTGGTCAAGACCGCCGCCAACGTGCCGGCGGCCGGCAAGACGGCTCTTGCCGACGTCAACACCAAGCTGGCGGACCTGCGCCGGCGGCTCGGTGTCGGCCCGGGACAGGGCGGCGGTGGCGGCGGCTTCGGCGGGCAGCAGGCCAACACGCGCGGCCAGTTGGGGCAGGTCAAGGGGCAGATCATGGGCTCGACGTCGCTGCCGACCGCCCAGCAGGTGCGCAGTGCCGGCGAGCTGCGCGAGGACATGGTCAAGCTGGTGGCCGACACGAACGAGCTGATCGCGGCCGTGCCGGCGATGTACGACGCGCTCGGCGCCTCGGGCGCGAAGCCGGCGGCGCTGAAGCCGGTGGGGCCGCTCCCCGCGGCGCGCTGAAAAAGGGGTCGGGGATCATTTTCAGGTGACGGTGCGACTGCACCTCAGAATGCTTGGGTTTTTGGCTAAAGGACCGGTCATCGGCTTACGAAGGTAGGCTGGTTTTCACCAAGGTGGTCGGGAAAAGATCCCCGACCCCATTTTTCGGAGGACAGAATGAAACGGATCGTGGTTTTGGGATTTGCCATCGCCCTGATGGCGCCGAGCGCGCCGGCCGTGACGGCGCAGGGCAACTTGAGCTTCTTCATCACCAGCACCGGCCCCGGCAAGGGCGCCGATCTCGGTGGCCTCGCGGGCGCCGATGCGCACTGCCAGGCCCTGGCCAAGGCCGCCGGCGCCGGCAACCGCGTGTGGCGCGCCTACCTGAGCGCGACCGCGGCCAACGGCCAGCCGGCCGTGAACGCCAAGGACCGCATCGGCCCCGGCCCGTGGTTCAACGCCAAGGGCGTGCAGGTGGCGGCCAGCGTCGCCGACTTGCACAGCGACAACAACAAGCTGTCGAAGGAAAACTCGCTCACCGAAAAGGGCGAGGTCGTGAAGGGCCGTGGCGACACGCCCAACCAGCACGACATCCTGACCGGCACCAACCTCGATGGCACCGCCTCGGGCGCGACCTGCAACAACTGGACGAGCTCGGCCGGTGATTCAAGCGCCACCGTGGGGCACTTCGACCGGCAGGGCGGCGGCGCCAACCCGACGTCGTGGAACTCGGCGCATCCGTCGAAGGGCTGCGGGCTCGAGCACCTGCGTCCCACCGGGGGCGAGGGCTACTTCTACTGCTTCGCCGCGAAATAAGGAGTTCAGGAGACCGGGACTAACAGGAGGCCAGGAGATCAGGAGAAACAGTTTCTCTTGGACTCCTGATCTCCTGTCTCGCTTTACAATGCCGCATGACTACAGCGGCGGCGGTGGCGAAGGCGCTGGCGGCGGCCGGCATCGATCGCGTGTTCGGGCTTCCCGGCGGCGAAGTGCTGGTCCTGATCGACGAGTTGCGACAGGCAGGGATCGACTTCGTCCTGATGCGCCACGAGGCCAACGCCGGCCTTGCCGCGGCGGTCTACGGCAAGCTGCGCGGCCAGCCCGGTGTCGTGCTCACCACCCTGGGACCTGGCGCCGCGAACCTCCTGCTGCCGGTGTCGAGCGCGTATCTCGACCAGGAACCGCTGCTCGCCATCAGCGCCCAGCTGCCGGGCGAGTTGCCGGCCAGTCACACGCATCAACTGCTGCCGCTCCAGGAGATCTACCGGCCAGTCTGCCGGATGACCGACCAGATTACGGCCGCCAACGCCGGCGATGCGGTGGCGCGCGCGCTCGCCGCCTGCATGGAGCGGCCGTACGGTGCCGCGTTCCTGACGCTCTCCGCGCGAGAGGCGTTGAAACCGATCACGGCCAGTGCCAACACAGGTGGCGGCAACCCCTTCGTGGGGTTGCCTGCCGCGGGTGACGCCGCCGCCCGGGCCGCCTCTCTTCGCGCGCGGCTGGCCGCGGCCGAACGCCCGCTGGTCCTGATCGGCCTCGGCCTCGCCAACGCCAACGCCACTCGCATCCGCCGCTGGCTCGACGAGTGGAACCTGCCCGTGGCCGTGACGCCCAAGGTGAAGGGCATCGCTGACGAGACCGGCCCAAACTTTGTCGGCGTGATCAGCGGCATGGCCGCCGATGGCTTGATGGTTGATGCGCTCAAGGCGTCGGACCTGCTGATTGGTTTCGGCCTCGATCCGGTGGAGATCGACAAGACCTGGCACGCCGAGTTGCCGATTGAGTGGACGCTCGAGGCGCCCAACGTCGGGGGTCTCGTGCCGGCCGGCGTGGCGCTCGTGAACCACGCGGCGCTGCTCGATGCCCTGGCCGCCGAGGCCGCGCCCCGGCCATGGGCCACGCCCTTTGCCGGGTTCCAGCGCCAGCGGAAGGACCTGCTCACGGGCCGCGCCACCTCGGCCGCGACGATGTGGCCCGGTGACCTGATCCGGGCGTTGGCCGCCGCCGTGCCCGCCGAGACCATCGTCACCACCGATGTCGGCTCGCACAAATACCTGTTCGGCCAGTTCTGGCCGAGCCGGCACCCCGGCACGTTCTGGATGTCGAACGGCCTGTCGGGCATGGCGTACGGGCTGAGCGCCGCGATCGGCGCCAAGCTGGCGCATCCGGCGGCGCCCGTGCTGGCGGCGGTGGGGGATGGCGGCTTCTCGATGAACGCCCAGGAGCTGGAAACCGCGGAGCGCGTCGGCGCGCCGTTCATCACCGTCGTGCTCGAAGACGGCAGCTACTCGCTGATCAAGCTGGCGCAGGAGAACCGCAAGCTGCCGCGGCACCGCATGGACTTCACGCCGATCGACACGGTGAAGATGGCGGAGGCGTGCGGCGTGCAGGCCCTGCGCACCACGAATCCCGACGAGCTCGGCGCCGCGGTGCGCCGCGCGGCCGCGGAGAACCGGAGCCTGGTGGCGGGCGTGCCGGTGAACTACGCCGATTACAAGCTATTGTTCTAGTGATGCCGCGCCTCTTCGATCCCCTCACCATCCGCAGCCAGACCTTCTCAAATCGCATTTTCGTCTCGCCCATGTGCGAGTACTCGAGCGATGACGGCTTCGCCAACGACTGGCATCTTGTGCATCTCGGGAGCCGCGCCGTCGGCGGCGCCGGCCTGGTGTTGACCGAGGCCACCGCGGTCACGCCCGAGGGCCGCATCAGCCCGCAGGACATGGGGATCTGGAAGGACGACCACGTCGACTTCCTGTCGCGCATCGTCCGCTTCGTGCACGGGCAGGGCAGCGTCGCCGGCATGCAACTGGCGCATGCGGGCCGCAAGGCCAGCACCTACCGCCCGTGGAGCGGCAACGGCGCCGTGAGCGCGGCCGATGGCGGGTGGCCCGACGTGCTGGCGCCGAGCGCGGTGCCGTTCGCCGACAACTACCCGATGCCGCAGGCGCTGACCCTGGCGGGGATTGCGCGCGTGACCGCGGCCTTTGCCGACGCGGCGCGCCGCGCGCTGGGGGCAGGCTTCCGCGTGGTCGAACTCCACGCCGCGCATGGCTACCTGCTGCACGAGTTCCTGTCGCCGCTCAGCAACCGGCGCGACGATGCCTACGGCGGATCCTTCGAGAACCGGACGCGGCTGGTGCGCGAGGTGGTCACGGCGATCCGCGGCGTGTGGCCCGAGGGCCTGCCGCTGTTCGTGCGCATTTCGGCCACCGATTGGGTCGAGGGCGGCTGGGACATCGAGCAGTCGGTCGAACTGGCCCGCGAGTTGAAGCCGCTCGGCGCCGACTTCATCGACTGCTCGAGCGGCGGCAATGCCGCGCACGCGAAGATTCCAATCGGGCCCGGCTACCAGGCGCCGTTCGCCGAGCGCATCCGCCGTGATGCCGGCATCCCGACCGGCGCGGTGGGCCTCATTACCGAGCCGTCGCAGGCGGAGCAGATGGTCGCCAGCGGGCAGGCCGACGCCGTGCTGCTGGCGCGCGAGCTGTTGCGCGACCCGTACTTTCCCTTGCGCGCGGCGCGCGAACTGTCGCAAGAGATCGCCTGGCCGGCGCAGTACCTGCGGGCCGGTCCGCCGGGGGCGAAGGCCAGGTAGTTCGACGCGGCCGGGGGATGCGCCTCGCCCTTCTCAAACCCCTGCGCGGGTCGGTCGCGCTCGTCACGGTGCTCGCCCTCGCCCAATCGCTCGCCAACTTGTACCTGCCGCGCCTGATGGCCGACATCGTCGACTTCGGCATCGTCCGGGGCGACACGCGGAAGATCGTCGAGATTGGCGGCCTGATGCTGGTGATGGCGCTGGCCGGCACGGCCTGCGCGGTGGCCGGCAGCTTCTTCGCCGCCAGGGTCGCGACCGGCTTCGGCCGTATTGTCCGCGCCCGCGTGTTCGACCGCGTGGCGCACTTCTCGGTGCACCAGTTCGACGGTTTCAGCACCGCCTCGCTGATTACCCGCACCACCAACGACACCACCCAGGTGCAGCAGGTGCTGCTGATGCTGTTGAGCATGGCGATCTCGGCGCCGATGATGGCAATTGGCGGCGTCACGCTGTCGCTCTCGCAGGATGCGCGGCTGGCGCGCGTCCTGATCGCGGTGATCCCCATCCTGGCGGTGGTGTTCTTCTTGATCATGTGGAAGGCCGTGCCGCTGTTCCAGCAGATGCAGGCCAAGCTCGATCGCCCGATGTCCCCCTGATCGAAGGGCTGTCGCTCGACGTCGCGTCGGGCCAGACGATCGCCATTGTCGGGCCGACCGGCGCGGGCAAGACGACGCTGGTCAACCTGCTGATGCGGTTCTACGACGTGAATGCCGGTGTCATCCGGGTCGACGGCGTCGACATTCGCGCGCTGCGGCGCCTGTTCGGCATGGTGCTGCAGGACACGTGGCTGTTCTCGGGCACCATTCGCGACAACATCGCCTATGGCCGCGCCGGCGCGACCGAGGCGGAAATCGTGCAGGCGGCCCAGGCGGCCCAGGCCGACCACTTCATCCGCACCCTGCCCGAGAATTATGGCACGCTGATCAACGAAGAGGCGACCAACCTGTCGCAGGGCCAGAAGCAGCTGCTGACGATCGCGCGGGCGTTGCTGGCCGACCCGGCCATCCTGATCCTGGACGAGGCCACCAGCAGCGTCGATACCCGCACCGAGGTGCTGATCCAGGAGGCGATGGGCCGGCTGATGCGCGGCCGCACCACGTTCGTGATCGCGCACCGGCTGTCGACGATTCGCAATGCCGACGTGATCCTGATGATGGAGCAGGGCCGGATCGTCGACAAGGGCACGCACGCGGAACTGCTGGCCGCCAGGGGCCGCTACGCGGCGCTCCACGAAAGCCAGTTTACGGGGGCGGAGGCGTAGCGTCTGGTGCTACCATGCGCCTCGCGGAGGATTGATTATGGCGTTTTCACGTCGCGAGTTCGTTCGGCGGTTTGGGGTGGGCACGGCGGCCGCGGCTTCCGCGGCGCACATTATCGGCTACGGCAACGAGGAGCTGCTGGCATTCGTCCAGCAGGGCGCCGGGCGGCGCCCCCAGGACGGGCCGGCCACTGCGATTCGCCTCAGCAGTAATGAGAACCTGCGGGGGCCAAGCCCCAAGGTGATCGAGGCGTTGAAGGCGCATCCGTCCAAGAATCTCGGGCTCGGGTATCCGCCGCCCACGCTTGCCACGTTCGTGGAGACCGTCGCCGCCTTCTCGGGCGCGAAGCCGGAAAACGTCATCCTCTCCACCGGCTCCGGCGAGATCCTGACCGCGGCGGTCATGGCCTACTGCAACAAGGACCGCGCCTTCGTGACCGCGGATCCGTCGTACTCGCAGCCCGCGGGCACGGCCCGCCAGATCAACGCCCCGGTCAAGCTGACGCCGGTGGACGCCAGGCTGCGCCTCGATCTCGAGGCGTTGATCCGTGGCGCCGTCGGCTCAGGCCTCGTGTTCCTGTGCAATCCCAACAACCCGACGTCGAACGTGCACACGATGGCGGACATCGAGCAGGCCGTCCGCATCATCAAGCAGCGGTCGCCCGAGACCGGCATCCTGATCGACGAGGCCTACCTCGAATACGCCACGCTGCCCGGCTCGGGCACCATGGTGAAGCTGGCGCTCGAACTGCCGGGCGTGTTCATCTCGCGCACGTTCTCGAAGGCGTACGGCATGGCGGGCATGCGCATAGGCTACGCCGTCGGCCAACCCGAGACCATGACCAGGGTCGGACGGGCTTGGGGCCTGGGCAGCATCAACGAGCTGCAGGCGGTCGCCGGCATCGCGGCGCTCAAGGACACCGCCCACATGGAATGGGAGAAGGGCGAGAACAAGCGGGTCCGCGACTGGACCCAGGACCAGTTCAAGGCCATGGGCTTCGACTCGCCGGACTCGCAGACCAACTTCATCTTCGTCAACATCCGCAAGCCGGCGGTCGAATTCCGCGACGCCTGCCGGGCGCAGGGAGTGGCGGTGGGCCGCGACTTCCCGCCGATGGAGAAAACCTACGCCCGCATCTCGCTCGGCACCATGGACGACATGCAGAAGGCCATGGTCGTGTTCAAGCAGGTGCTGGGCAAGGCCTGAGTCGTTCGAGCGAAGCGCCGGACGGCCGCGTCCGGCGCTTCCTTTCCCGCCGCCTTTCCCCGGGGCGCCGGCGCGCCAAGTCGGCTAAGCTACGCGCCATGACGCTCCACGCCGTCCGAGGACGCGGTCAGACCGGCAATCGTGGAGTAGATGCCCAATGAGAATCCTGGTTTCCGTATGCCTGCTGTCCGTACTGTCAGCTTCCGTCGCCGCGCAGGCCCCGGCGCCGGCGCCGACCGACCGCACCAAGGCCACGCACTTCAAGGCGGCAGACCTGCAGGCGGCGCTGGCCAAGTTGCCCACCGATCGTCCGGCCTCGTCCGTACGCGTCTTCTCCCTGGCCCCTTACAACGTGTCAGTCGAACGACGGTTGCCGCAACCGCAGGGCGCCTCGCTGCACGAAGCGCAGGCCGAACTGTTCTACGTGATCGAGGGCTCGGCGACGATGCTCACGGGCGGGACCCTGGTGGCGCCGACCCGCAACGGTACGAACCTGCAAGGCACGGGTATTGAAGGCGGAACGCGCAACGTGTTCAACAAGGGGGACTTCCTGATCGTCCCGTCGGGCGTGCCGCACCAGTTCGTCGACATCACGGCCCCGGTGCAAGTGATGTCGATGTACCTGCCCAACCCCCAATAGGCACCGGCGGTCCGCCAGCCGGGCCGCCGGGCGCCCTGTCAGGGGACGCCCTACGAGCACGTGCGCGAGCGCGGCCTAGTGCCGAGTCGCGGCGATCACGTCGGCGGTTGCCGAGGTTACCGGCGGCCACCGTCAGCGCCGTGAGCGGGGTCTTGAGGTCGTGGCCGAGCGACGCCACCAGCGCCGCGCGCGCGGCCGCTGCCTTGCGGGCCAGTTCGGCCTCGTTGCGTTGCTGGGCCAGCGCCAGCGCCTCCTGGGCGCGGCGCCGGGCGACATGCGAGAGCTGGCTGCCGATCAGGCTGACCGCCAGCAACACGAACAACGCCACCAGGTCATCACGCTTGGCGATGGCGAAGGTGCCCACCGGTGGCAGGAAGAAGAAGTTGAACCCGGCGAAGGCGAGCCAGCGCGGCGGCCACGGCGAGGCCCCGGCTGCTGACCGCGGCAATGGCGAGCACCGCCAGCAGGAGCAACAACGCGGCCGTCGTCTCGTTCATCTCTCCAGATGATACGGCCGGCAGCGGCGGCTGGCGCCCTTACGAATTCCTTACGGCTTTCGGGACTACAATCGGATCAGCAGCCTAGTTCGCGCCGCCATGGCGCGATGCGGGGGACCCAACGGGACGCGTGGCGCGTCCCCGGGGCGTATCCGGCCGAACCGCCGGTAGAGGACTCCAACCTCGAGCCCGTCAGCTAACCCCGTCGGCGCCTGGAGGCATCGTGTCTGAAGTATCGTTCCTGTCGCAGGCCAAGCGCCTGCTCGTCGGCGCTCGCATTCCGTCGCACCTCGCCCACCACGAGCGCTTTTCCAAGGTGACCGGCCTGGCCGTGTTGTCGTCCGACCCGCTGTCCTCGGTCGCGTACGCGACCGAGGAAATCCTGCGCGTCCTGACCATGGGCGGCATCGCGGCGCTGAGCCTGGTCACGCCAATTGGCGCGGTCATCGCGGCGATGCTGGCGGTCGTGGTGTTCTCGTATCGGCAGACGATTCATGCCTACCCGAACGGGGGCGGGGCCTACATCGTGGCCAAGGAGAATCTTGGCCGCCTGCCCAGCCTGGTCGCGGCAGCGGCGCTCTTGATCGACTACGTGCTCACGGTGGCCGTCAGTATTGCCGCGGGTGTCGCGGCCATTACGTCGGCGATTCCAGCCTGGCACCTGAACACGGTGGAGGTGTCGCTGTCCTTCGTCGCCGTGCTGGCGATCGGCAACCTGCGCGGGGTTCGTGAGTCGGGACGATTGTTCGCGGCCCCGACTTACTTCTTCATCGCCAGCATCTTTGCCATGCTTGGTGTCGGCGCATGGCGGTACTTCGCCGGGAGCCTCGCGCCGATGCCGGCGCCGGCGGATGCGTTGCCGCTGGGCTCGGGCGGGGTCGAGGCGCTGGGCCTGTTCGTGATCCTGACCGCGTTCTCGAATGGCTGCACCGCGATGACCGGGGTCGAGGCGGTCTCGAACGGCGTGCCGGCGTTTCGCCCACCCGAAAGCCGCAACGCCGCTGCCACGCTGGTCGCCATGGCCGTGATGTCGATCGCCATGTTCATGGGGATCACGCTGCTGGCCCACGCGTACGGCATCGTTCCCAGCGCCACCGAGACCGTGGTGTCGCAGATTGCGCGCGGGACGTTTGGCGCCGGCAGCGCGCTGTACTATGCCGTCCAGGCGGCGACCATGCTGATCCTGGTGCTGGCGGCGAATACCGCCTACGCCGACTTCCCGCGGCTGGCGTCGATCGTGGCGCGCGACCGCTTCCTGCCGCGGCAGTTCATGAACCAGGGCGACCGGCTCGCGTTCTCGAACGGCATCGTCATCCTGAGCCTGCTGGCGGGGGTGCTCTTGGTAGTCTTCGGCGGCGACACCCACGCGCTGATTCCTCTGTACATGATCGGCGTGTTCGTGTCGTTCACGCTGTCGCAATCAGGCATGGTGGTGCACTGGTGGCGCCTGCGCACGGGCGGCTGGCGCAGCAGCGCCGCCATCAACGGCTTCGGCGCGGCCGTGACCGGGATCGTGCTGCTGATCGTCGCGACCACCAAGGCATTCGAGGGCGCGTGGATTGTGGTGGTGATGATTCCGACGCTGGTCCTGATCTTCACGATCACCCGGCGTCATTACGATCAGGTGGCCGCCGAACTGACGCTGCGCGACTGGCAGCCGGAAGTGGCCGGGCATCACACGGTGGTCGTGCCGATTGGCGGGATCCAGCGAGCCGTCGTCAAGGCGTTGCAGTACGCGCGCACCCTGTCGGCCGACGTCAGGGCGGTCTATGTCGATATCGACCCGGCCGCCACCGCCAGCCTCCGGCAACAGTGGGACCAGTGGGGGCAGGGGGTGGAGCTGGTGGTGCTGCCGTCGCCGTACCGATCGTTGATGGAGCCGCTGCTGGGCTATCTCGACGAGGTGCAGGCCGCCAGCCCGAATGGCTACGTCACCGTCATCCTGCCGGAGTTCTTGCCGCGGCGGCTCTGGCATCACTTGCTGCACAACCAGCATGCGCTGCTGATCAAGGGCGCCCTCCTGTTCAGGCCCAACGTCATCGTGACGAGCGTGCCTTTCCACCTGGGACGGCGGGCGACCACGGCCGCGGCGCTTGCCTTCGTGGTGCTTGGTTCGGCAGCCGGTGCATCCGCCGAACAGGCGCCACCGGCGGAGCCCGCCTGGCAGTGGGGCGGCTTTGCCGACGTTGGCGCGCTCTTCGACCTCACCGATCCCGAGAGCACAGTATTCCGCGGCCGCGGCACGACCTGGCACCTTGGCGGGCCCAACCTGAACATGGCGGGCATTTCGGCGAAGCGGATCGCGTCGCCGTCATCGCGCTGGGGTACCGAACTGATGGTGCAGGCCGGCAAGGACACCGAACTGTTTGGCTTCTCGGCGACGGCGCCGAACCTCTCGGGCCACGAGTGGCTGCGGCATGTTGGGCTGGCCAACCTCTCGTACCTCGCGCCAGCGGGCAACGGACTCACGGTCCAGGCGGGGATCTTCGCCAGCCTGATTGGCTACGACTCCCTCTACGCGAGGGACAACGCCAATTACACCAGGCCGTGGAGCGCCGACTTCACGCCGTTCCTGATGATGGGGGCCAATGCCACGTACCCGTTGTCGCCGCGGGTCACGCTCACGGGATTCGTGACCAACGGCTACTGGCATCTCGCCGACGCCAACGACGCTCCGAACGGCGGCGCTCAGCTTGCCTTTCAGCTGTCGCCGCGCCTGCTGATCAAGGAAACGATACTGGCCGGACCCCACCAGGCGAACACGTCGCCGTCTCTCTGGCGTGTTCTCTCGGACACCGTTGTCGAACGGCGGACGCCGCGGGCGGTGATGGCGCTGGAGTGGCAGGTGGCCACGGAGCGGCTCGACACGCCGGCCGGCGACCGCGCGTGGTGGCTTGCCGCGCAGGCGCCCATGCAGTGGCTGCCGTCCGGGCCATGGAGCGTGGCCCTCCGGCCGGAGCTGGTGTGGGATTCCGCCGGCCGCTGGACGCTGGCTCGCCAGACCGTCTCGGCCCTCACCACCACGCTGCAGTATCGCGCCTCATTGCCGCGTGCCACCGCCCAGCTCAGGCTCGAACATCGCGTTGACGTCTCGCGCGGCCCGGACGGCGGCTTCCGCCGGGACGATGGTGGGCGGAAGGCGGCGCAGCATCTGCTGGTAGCGGCGCTGATCGCCAGCTGGCGCTCGTAAACGTGGCTACCGCGCCGTCACCAGCCAAACCCGCGTTCCCTGTACACGACGAGCGGCCGGGGTCGCCTAACCCCGGCCGCCAATCCGCTCTCGCGCTGACCGGTGAAACCTAGAACCGGCCGACGATGGTCAACTGGAACGCCCGCGCCGGCTGCTGGTTGACCATCAGCAGGAAGTTCGAGCTCCAGCTCTGGTACGCACTGTTGTAGCTGTATTGCGTGTAGTCCCCGGCGTTGAGCAGGTTGAAGATGTTCCCTGCCACCTCGACCTGGTAGCGCTGGTACTTCAGGACCTTGCCGAGCTTCAAGCCGACCGTGTTGATCGTCGGCGCCTTGACCTGACCTTCCCCTCGGTTGCTGAAGACGTAGCGGTTGCGGGTCGCCAGCGGATTGGGGGCCGTGGATCCGTTCGCGAGCGTGAACCTGGCCGGCCCGTACTTGAGGACGTCCGGATCCGTGGCCGACAGCTGGTACAAGGGTGAACCCGACCAGGGGCCCGCCTGCACCGTGAGGTTGCCCGCCACGTTGATGCCCCAGGGTGCCTGCCACACGGCGCCGAAGTTCCCGCGGTATTTCATCCACGTCGGGCCGTAGCTCAGCGCATTGCCGGTGTCCGGCAGCGAGTTGCCGTCGTTGTTGCCGCGCGGCATGTAGAGGTTGGCGTTGTTGGCGAAGTGGTTCGGCTGCACGAACCTGGCCGGGTCGGTCGGGTTCCACGTCCCGTCGATTTTGTGCCACTGCCGGTTGAGGCCCGCGATGAACTGGAAGCCGTGCGACATGTTCTTCGTCACGGTCATTTCAAAGGCCTGGTACTTCAATTGACTCCACGTGTTGTTCGTCTGCTGCTGGACCTGCCCCTGGTTCGGATCGACCTTGCCAAAACCAAGGAACGGCAGGCCCGGCCGGTCGGGGTAGATGCCATTGATGTCGATGTTCGCCCACATGTGCTTGTAGGCGCGGTTGATATAGCCCACATCGAGGCCAATCTGCCAGCCGAACTGCCGCCGGAATCCGACGATGAACTCGTCGAGGTACGGCTGGTGCAGCCCGGGCGCGATCTGTTGCCCCGCCAGGGCGGCCGAAGACGCCGGCGCGAGCACGGTCTCACCCGGCTCGCCCCACACGCCGTTGAGGTTGTTGTCGTACTCCCGGCGGAACGACACCGTGTCGTCGGAGCCGAAAGTGGTCACCCCGTCGCGGCCCATCACCTGTTCGCCCAGGCGCGCGTAACTGGCGCGCAGCACGTTCTTGGCATCCTGCGTCAGGAGATACGTGGCGCCCACGCGCGGCTGCACCGTCCAGGAATTCTGCCGCGTGATGCCCTTCACTTCGTCAACGCGCTTGACGTAGTCGAACCGCATCCCGATATTCGCCGTCAGGCGCGAGTCCGGCTTCCAGCTGTCCTGCACGTAGAAGGCGTAGTTGCTGTCGCGGGCCTGCCGGGTCTGCAGGCTGATGGGGCTGGCGTAGTCACGGCGGTACGGGACGGTGCCCCTCGCCGGATTGGCGGGGTCCACCACCGTCCGGTATTCCCGGAAGAACCCGTCGTTGACGTACTCGGTCCGCTGGTCGTAGATGTTCTGCGGTTCCAGGAAGAAGCCCGTGGCCAACTCGTGGGAGCCCAGCCAGCCGTCCTTGTAGTAGGTCATGTCGCCGCGAATCAGATACAGCGACGCGGGCACGAAGGTCCGGGATTGGTTGTTTCCGCCCTCGAGGATCAGCGAGTTGCCCGTAATCAGGCCGCTCGATAACCGGGTGCCGTCATAGATGACAATGTTCGGCCCCTTGGCGTCGAAGCCAAACGCCTCATAAGTGTCGTTGTCGTTGCCGCTCTTGTTGTTGTAACCGGCCGAAAACGTCGTCGTCAGCCGGTCGCCCCACGTCGACGTCAGCTTGCCGCTGTAGACGTTGCCGCCATTCGAATACACGTTGATGGGATCGAAGAAGTAATTCCAGTTGCTCTGGCCGTGGGTACGATCGCGCTGGAAGAACCCCGACAGCTCGTGACTGGTTCCGACCCGCGAGGTGACCTTGACGTAGGGCTGATAGCCCTTGATCTGCTGCGGGAACAACGCGGCGTTGGGATAGAAGCTCTTGATGTCGTTCACCTGCTTCGAGTTCCGGCTGATCTGGGTCTCGACGGCCGACTTGCGGAACGACCCGAAGAACCAGATGCGGTCCTTCACGATCGGCCCGCCGAACGAGCCGTCGAACTGACCGATGTCGGACTGCACCGGCGTGCCGCCGGTTGACGTGCATTCCTTGTTCGGGCACGTCGTATACGTGGCGAGCGGGCCGGCGAGGGCGAACACGGTCTTGTGGTGCGTGTTGTTGTGGCTCCAATCGAGCGGCTGGTACGCATACCCGGCGGTCCCGCTGAACTTGTTGCCGCCGCTTTTCGTGATCACGTTGATGGCCAGGCCGGTCCCCATCGGCGTGCCGGCGTCGGCGCCGCCGGTCTTGACCTGCGTGTCCTGGATCATGTCCGACCCCAACTGAACGTAGGTGAGTTGGAAGTCGTTGTAGTTGCCCGCCTGCATGCCTTCGAGCTGCACGACGTGGGCGAAGTGTTCGGTGGCGTGGCCGAAGTAGACCGATCGCCCGCTGCCATCGTCGAAGGGGCGGGAGTGCACGCCGGGCGTCTGCTCGAGGAAGTCGGTCCAGTTCTTGCGCGCCGCGAGCGGCATTGCCTTCTGGAACTCGCCGTCGATGTTCAGCACGTTGCCCGGCTTGCTGACTTCCAGCATGGGCGAGTCGCCCGAGACGGTGATGGTCTCGGACAGGGCGCCGAGCGCCAGAGTGATGTCGACCTGGAAGTTCACGGCCGCGCGCAGCAGGATCCCCTCGCGCATGAAGGTCGAGAACCCGGGCAGTTCCGCCGTGATGACGTACTCACCCGGTGGCAGGTTAATCAGGCGGTAGTAGCCGGTGCCGTCGGTGACGCCCGCCGCCGGTTGGATCATGTCAGGGCTCTTGGCGGTTACCGTGACGCCCGGCAGGGCGCCGCCCTGCGCGTCCTTGACGTAGCCCCGCAGGCTGCCGCCCGTGGTCTGCGCCTGTGCCGCCAGGACGCTGGCCAGTATCATGATCGGCAACAGCATCCCGAATCGCGTAACTCTCTCCATAGCGCGTTCCTCCCGTAGGTACGCAACGCCGTGGCCTGGTGGGGCCGTGGCGCGATGTCAACGTCGACGATGCCGACCGATTTAAGAGCATCCTCGCTGAATGGTGTTACTGAGGCGGATTCTACTCCTTTCCCGAACGCGCCGTTACTTCGGGATGGCTTTCAGCAGGTCCGCGGCCCGGGTCTCGGCGGGGTCGAGGCGGAGGGCCTCCATCGCCTCCTGTCGGGCATCGGCAAACCGGCCGACGTCGGCATACACCGCAGCCAAATTGAGGCGGGCGCTGGCCCGCGCCGGATCGAGGCGGACGGCGCGCTCGAGATGCGCGAGGGCCGCTCGCGGATCGCCGGCCAGGAAGATGGCCAGCCCCAGTTTTTCGTGCGCCTCGGCCTGGCCGGGCGCCCGTTCAACCGCCAGCCGCAGCCACGGCGTCGCCTCGGCCGGGGCGCCGCGCGCGAGTGCCAGCGTCCCGAAATCGAGCGCGACCTCGGCGGCATCCGGTACCACCGATTCCGGCATGCCGGCAAACCGGCGGACGGCGTCGTCTGGCCGGCCGGCCAACACCAGCGCGCGCACCAGCAATGGCCCGGCGGCACTGACGTCGTGGCCACTGTCGTAGGCGGCTTCCAGATGGGTAATCGCCGCCGCCGCCCGGCCCGAACCCACCAGGGCCTCCCCCAGGGCGAGCCGGATTGCCGGGCGCGGGCCATCGAACGCGATCGCTTGCGTCAGGAGGTCCGCGGCATCGGCGTGACGGCCCGCGTCGAGCAGCGCCTGGCCGACACGGAATCGCAGCACACCCGGATAACTGTGTTGGTCCGAAACCTGTTCCACGTATCGGCGGGCGTCGTCGAACGATCCCCGCTCGACGAGCCAAACGGCCTTGCGCGTCTGCTCGCCGCCAATCCCATTGTCGAGACCGAGATTCGCGAACACCAGCAACGCGGTCGCCGTCAGGGCACCGGCTGGTTTCAGGAGCGGGACGAGCTGACGGGTCCGGGCCAGGTCGGCGAACCGAACGAGCGCGGCGCCGGCCGTCGCGCACAGCGGCACGAGCAGGGGCATCCGATAGCGGTCCGACACGAAGAAGAGAACCACCGCGGCTCCGTACACCGGGACGAACATGGCCCAGATCCAGTAGCCGCGGCGGCTGATCCGCAGCGACGGCCAGACCAACCCGATCAGGCCGAACGGCAGAATCAGCCACGGGCCGGCGGCCAGCACGCGAAGCAACGAGGCCGGCTCACGCGCGTAAAACGCGTAACTGTAGTTCAGGGGAACGTCCACGCGGTTGAGCAGGATCCCAATCTTGCGGATCCAGAGCCGGAGGGCATCGGCGGGATGGCGCGTCACCCAGGCAACGGCCTGCCTGGCGAAGTAGTTTGATACCTCTGCGGGCGTGAGTTTGCGACCCTCGGCCGCCTCGGCGACGCGGGTCGAGTCGGTGGCCTGTCCGGCAATCGACGGCGTGATGCCCGGCACGGGGGTGTAGGTGCCGTCGGCGCGATCGTGGTTGCCGATGTAGAGATTGAGCCCGCCATGCGAGGCAGTCACGACCGCCTGCCCGGAGACGGCGTAGTTGCGCGCGGCGTTGACGGCGAGGACGGCCAGCAGGGCAGCCAACAGGATGGCCGCCCGGGCGACCCGTGTCCCGCGACGGTCGTGATCGGCGGCTGCCGGTCGCCACTGGACCACGAACACGGCGACCCCCGCCGCGCATGCGAACACCAGCGCGTTGGGCCGGTTCAGGGCGAACAGCCCCAGCGACGCGCCCGCGGCCCCGAACGCCCCCGGGCCGCCGCCCGCCATCGACCGCGTCAGTGCGTAGAGCGTGCAGGAGACGAGGAACGGATCCAGGGCCGACTGGAGGATCAGCACTTCGCTGAACGTGAAGAAGCCCGTCAGGATTGCCAGGCCCGCGGCCGCCAGCGCCGCCCGTCCGCCAAACCAGTGGCACGCGGTGGCGAACAACAGGCCGATGGCCAGGGCGCCCAGGCCAACCTGGATCAGTTGCGCCGCCAGCAACGTACCCCCGCTCGCGAACACGGCCGCGAGGAAATACACGTAGAGGGGCGACACGATGAAGGCCCCGGTGGGCGCCAACACGCCCTCGGTCGCGATGCGCTGGCTGAGGGCGACGTAGTAGGCGGTGTCGAGCTCCCCGTGCGGCGCCAGCAGCGGGTGATCCCAGAGCTGGAAGAGCACCACCAGCTTGACCACCAACGCCGCCGCTACTATCAGCCCGGCCCGGCGCCAGGGCACGGCCGTCGTCGCGCGACCGGAATTATTCATGGCAGCACAGCATGGCACGCCATCGCCCTGAGGCGTATGCTGCACGTAAGGCGACGCGGTTGGGCGGAAGATCTGGGGGCAGGGTGCTGGAGGCCGGCCGGGCGCCGCGCCCGGCAAGTGACTGGCTGCCGGCCGCGATGGCTAGGCTAGAGCGTCCAGATGTCCTTGAACGCCCGGTGGAAATTGCCGCCGATAATCTTCTCGATGACGGCCGCCGGATGCCCCCGCTGCTGGAGTCCGCGTGCCACGCCTTCGATGCGCCGCGAGTGGTTCAGCTCCGGGATGAAGAGCGGCCGCGATTCGTCTGGCGCCGAGATCCCGCGTGAGATACGGCCGTCGACAAAGGCCTTCGCCTCGCGCAGGTATTCCGGCGTTTCGTCGATCGGGGTGATACTCAGGTCGCTCCCAATGCCCACGTGGTCAGTGCCGCACACCTTGAGCGCGTGATCGATCTGGCGCATCAGCATCTCCACGGAGGGCGCACCCGTGCCGGGTCCGATGAACGGCATGAAGTAGATGCCGACCACGCCGCCCTTGTCGGCCATGGCCTTGAGCTCGCGATCCTCCTTGCTTCTTGGATGCCGGTAGACCTCGCGACACCCGCTGTGCGTGATCAGGGGCGGCTTGGTGGAGGCGGCAATCCCGTCCGCCGTGGTCTGCGTCCCGCAGTGGCTCAGATCGACGGCGAGGCCGAGCGTGTTCATGCGGGCCACGACTTGACGGCCTAAGGCGCTGAGGCCCGCATTGCCCGGTTCCAGGCAGCCGTCGCCGATGAGGTTGCGATCGTTGTAGGTCAGCTGGATGATGCGCACACCCAGCCGGTGGAACACGTCCAGGCGCGACAGATCCCGCTCCAGCATTTCGGTGTTCTGGAAGCCCAGGATCAGCCCGAGCGTGCCGTCCTTCTTGGCCCGTTCGATGTCCGCGTGACGGCGAACGACGGAGACGAGGGCCGGATAGCGGTCGGCTTCGCCCTGCCATAGGGCGATGGTGCGCGTCGTTGCCTCGAACGTGTCGCCGCTGACGGTGACGTTGATGGCCGTGATCCCGGAGGACGCGATGGCCTCACGTTGTTTCGGCGACAGCGGGCCGCGCGGCGGCCAGGACACGTTCATTGAACCGGGATTGGCGAGCGCGTCGATGACGATCGAACGGCGGTAGACGCCGGCGCCATCGCCCGTGGTGTCTTGGGCGAACGAACGCCGGCCGGTGAGCAGGAGCGACCCCGCGCCAACGCTGGCGGCAAACTGACGCCGGGTGATCGAGCGAGGTGAAGGGGCCATGGGGCCACATCGTATGCGATCCTCGTACAAGATTATAGCGGCCGGGGCCACCAGACCCCGGCCGCGACCTCGTTACCGAACCAGCCGGCGAAACCTGGAACCGGCCGACGATCGTCAACTGGAACGCCCGCGCCGGCTGCTGGTTCGCCATCAGCAGGAAGTTCGAGCTCCAGCGCTAGGACGCACTGTTGCGGTTGTCCTTAAACTGGCCGCACCTGCTAAAATTGCCACGACGCGCCCGTAGCTCATCTGGATAGAGCACCGACCTTCTAAGTCGGGGGTAGCTGGTTCGAGTCCAGCCGGGCGCGCCATTCGACTCGCTCATGGCCGGCCATTCGTCGTGGCGGGCCGGTCCCTCGCTCCGCCCGGAGCGAGCCAGATCACTGGCGGGTCCACGCTCAACTTCGATCGCCCGCAAACTCCCGCAGCCGCACCGGCCGGCGGCGCTCGCCCCAGTCGCCCGGTTGCTCCGCGAACGTGCCGGCGCACGCGGTCGCGCAGGCGCGGCAGGCGCCCGCGGCATCGAGCGCCCACGCGGTGATACGGTAGCCGTCCCGCCCGATGATCAGGCGCCCGCAGCGGCGGCAGTACGTGCTTTGGCCCGCCTCGTCGCGCACGTTGCCGGTGTAGGCGTAGCGCACCCCGTTGTCCATCGCGATCCGGCGCGCGCGCGTCAGGGTCGCCGCCGGCGTCGCCGGCACGTCGCGCATCTTCCAGTCCGGATGAAACGCGCTGAAGTGCATGGGCACGTCGGGCCCGAGATGCTGGACCACCCACCGCGTCATCTGGTCGAGCTCGCGATCGGAGTCGTTCTGCCCGGGTATCAACAGCGTGGTCAGCTCGAACCACACCGTGGTGTGGTGCTTGAGGTAGACCAGCGTGTCGAGCACCGGCTGCAGGTGCCCGCCACAGATCTTGAAATAGAAATCCTCGGTGAAGCCCTTCAGATCGACGTTGGCCGCGTCCATGTATTCGTAGAACTCGCGGCGGGGCGCCTCGCACATGTAGCCGGCGGTGACCGCCACCGACTGGATGCCGCGCTCGCGGCAGGCTTTCGCCACGTCGATGGCGTACTCCATGAAGATCACCGGATCGTTGTAGGTGAAGGCCACGCTGCGGCAGCCCGTGGCGTCGGCCGCCTGCGCGATGGTGGCCGGTGAGGCCTCGTCCATGAGCGTATCCATCTCGCGGGACTTGGAGATGTCCCAGTTCTGGCAGAAGGTGCACGTCAGGTTGCAGCCGGCGGTGCCGAACGACAGCACGGGCGTGCCGGGCAGGAAGTGGTTGAGCGGTTTCTTCTCGATCGGGTCGATGCAGAAGCCGCTCGATCGCCCGTAGGTCGTGAGCACGATGCGGCCGTCCTGGTTGGCGCGCACGAAGCACAGCCCGCGCTGGCCCGCGTGCATCTTGCAGTAGCGCGGGCACACGTCACATTGCACGCGCCCATCGGCGAGCTTGTGCCAATACTTCGTGGCGACGGCGTCGGCGAACGTCTCGCTATGCATAGAGCCCCCTTGTCGGCGAGGGACGCACGGCTTGATAATTCCAGCATACGCCTTTCGGCTGCGGGGATACGCGCGGCCTGAAGGGAGGATCACAATGGGCGTCCGTCCAGCGGCCGTGGCCGGCCTGTTCTATCCGGACGATTCGCGCGAACTGCGCGCCCTGGTGAGCGACTGCCTCACCGCCCCGGGGGTGGCCGGCGCCCCGCCCAAGGCGCTGATCGTGCCCCATGCCGGTTACGAGTACTCCGGGCCGGTGGCCGGTCGCGCTTACGGCTTGCTCAAGGCGGCGCGCGGCGCCATCACCCGCGTGGTGCTGCTCGGGCCGTCGCATCGCGTGGCGTTTGGCGGCCTGGCGCTGTCGAGCGCCTCGCGATTCTCCACACCGCTGGGCGACGTGCCGGTCGATCACGAGGCGGCGGCCTGCATCCGCGCGCTGCCGCAGGTGACGGTGCTCGATCGGGCCCACGCGCAGGAACACAGCCTCGAGGTGCACCTGCCGTTCCTGCAGGTGGTGCTGGGCGACTTCGGGCTGGTGCCGCTGGTGGTCGGCAACGCCAGCCCGGCGGAGGTTGCCGAGGTGCTCGAGCTGCTGTGGGGCGGCCCCGAGACGCTGATCGTGGCGAGCTCGGACCTGTCCCACTACCACGACTACGCGACGGCCCAACGGATGGACGAGGCGACCTCGGCGGCGATCCAGGCCCTCCGCTACGAAGATCTCGGCGACGACGATGCGTGCGGGCGCATCCCGGTGAGCGGCTTGTTATCCGTGGCGCGCCGCCGCGGCCTGCAGGCGCGCGTCGTGGACCTGCGCAACTCCGGCGACACCGCCGGCACCCGCGATCAGGTGGTCGGCTATGGCGCCTATGCCATCACTTGAAGACGGTGCGATGTCGGTATGCGCCGAGCGTCCACTCGCCGGAGGGCTCGTCGTGACAGAGAACGTAGGTGTGGCCATCGCTCGCCTTCACCTTGAAATAGCGGTAGTGCGGCGCCAGCCAGCGGTCGGCGATCTCGACCACCTCCAGGTGCTGCTCGCCGAGCAGGAACGACCGGGGTTCCTGTTCGCCGCGGTAGCCGGCGTAACATTGGACCTGGATCGTCATCACTCCCCGCCATGCGCTCGATCTTCAGCCCGGCGGTCGTGAACGGCAGCTTCGGCGACCGGAACACTGACGCTCTCGTCAGGGGCAACACGCCGTCGGGCCGCAGGGCGTCGCCACGGGCTTGCTGGCGCGCACGAACGCACTCATGAAGCGGCCGTCAACCTGCGCCGGCAGGTCGGCATCATCGAGGCCACTGTCTTCGAGAACCTGCCGCGCGTCCCCGGCGCGATAGACCCGCGTTGGCTCGATGGTGATCTGCTCAAACCCGGCGTTGGCGAGCTTGGTCCGGTAGTCGGACTCGTCGAGGGCGCCGGCGATGCAGCCGACCCACAGCTCCATGCTGCGGCGGACCGCCTCCGGCATGCCGTGGCCACGGACGACGACGTCCGAGACGGCGAATCGTCCACCCGGCTTGAGGACCCGGAAGGCTTCGGCGAGGACGCGGTCCTTGTCGGCCGACAGGTTGATGACGCAGTTCGAGATAATCACGTCGACCGTGTGGTCGGGCAGGGGAATCTGTTCGATTTCGCCGCGGAGGAACTCCACGTTCGCGAGGCCCGACTTCGCCTGGTTCTCACGCGCCAGCGCCAGCATGTCGTCGGTCATGTCGAGGCCGTAGGCCTTGCCGGTGGGCCCGACCCGGCGCGCCGACAGCAGCACATCGATCCCGCCTCCCGAACCAAGGTCAAGAACCACTTCGCCCGGCTTCAGCTCCGCCAGGGCCGTCGGGTTGCCACAGCCGAGGGACGCCAGCAGCGCTTCAGCGGGAATCTCGCGGGTCTGCGCCGGGTCATACAGGTTCGAGGTAATCGGGTCGTCACCGCAGGATCCCGAAGGCCCGCACCCGCAACCGGCGGCCTTTCCCTGGCGCGCGCGCAGGGCGGCCTCACCGTACTTCTGCTGCACCGCGTCTCTGATGTCAGCCATGGCGCATCTCCATATATCCGCTAACGCGAATGTATGGGTGCCCGGACGCATTTGTCAACGCGAATACTGGCGGCCGCGGACGTCCTGTTTCCCCGCCTTTTGCCGCGCCATTCGCCAGGACACGGCCAGCAACTCGCGCAGCGCATCCCGATCGAGCCGCGGCAACCGCGCCAGCAGCAGCGGATAGGTTCGATAGTAGTCCGTCAGGTAATACGTCTCCGGCGCATCGGCAATGATCAGGCCGCGCTCCTCGACACCGTGCCGGACGACTAGCGTCCGGGGCTCGGCCGACGGGTGCGTGGCGATCCCGGCCATGAACGTGCCGTCGGCCTTGAGCACGGTCGAGCCGTCATACTTCCGCGACGCTTCAACGCCCGGCAAGCACAGCGCCATGGTCGTGACCTCTCGGAATGTCATCGGCAACGCCCCTGATTCTAGCTGGGCGGCGAGTCATTCCTGGTCCGATTCGTGGTGGAACGACTCCTGCAATAGGCGACACGGTGACTCGCCTGGTATCTCTCCCGCGGCCGTGGTTCCAGCGCGCGCTGCTGGCGGCGCTGGCCGCGGTGCTGCTGCTGATCGCGAAGGATTGGGCCTATGCGCCGACCTTTCGCCTGTTTCTAGACCAGCCAGGCGCCGCGAGCCGTCCCACGACGGCTCAGCAATTCGGGATCGAAGGCGACCGCGTTGTCCCGGCCATCGTCACGCGCGGGGCCGACCGTGTGGCGTTTGCGACCGAGATTGGGCAGGACTCGACCATTCACGTCGGCGTCCGCCCGGACGCGCGGGCGACATACGCCATCGAGTGGCGCCGCGGAGCCGAGCGCCGTGTGCTCGCGCAGGGAACCGTGGACGGCCCCGCCGCCATCGAGTGCGCCTATCCCACCGGCAGCGGCGTGATCGAGTTCGTGAGCGACGCCCCGGTCACGTGGGTGGATCCGCGCATCGTGCGCCAGTTGCCGCTGACTCCTTATGCCTGGGCCGCCGGCTTGCTGCTGTTGTGCGGACTGATCTGGCGGGCCCGCAAGGCGGCGGATTCGTCGTTCTTCGGGTTTCGTCCCCTCGTGTTGCTGAAGGCGGCCGCGGTCGCAGTCAGCCTGCTGCTGGCGCTGCTGGTGTCGGAGGTGGCGCTGAGGGCCCTTGGCGATCGCGTCCCGCCCGGCATCGCCGCGCAACGTCACGACCTGGGCGAGGTCAACCAGGATCCGCACTGGGTCGACACGCCGCGCTACGGCCGCCGCCTGCGCGCCAGCGTCGAGACGGTCAACGAGTGGCGCGACGGCGACATCGTCAGGATGGGATTCATTCCGCCGTCATCAACGCCAGGCCCGCTCCACCGGTTCTCGTTTCACACCGACGTCGAAGGTTTCCGCAATGCCGGCGTGCGCGAGCGGGTCGCCATCGCGGCGCTGGGCGACTCATTCACCGATGCCATGACGATGGCGGGGGAGGCGTCGTGGCCGTCGCGTCTCGAGGCGACGCTTGGTGTGCCGGTCCAGAATTACGGGACCGCGGGCTTCGGGCCGCAACAGGAACTGCTGGTCCTCAAGGACTACGTCGCGGCTCACCGCCCGCACACCGTCGTCCTCGCCTACTTCGCCGGCAACGACCTCTTCGACGCGGAGGCGTTCGATGCCTTCCAGCGATCGGGGGGCACGGTCAAGCGCGCGCAGCCGGGATGGCGCATCAAGGACGTGGTCAGCCGCGCCGATACGTGGTTCGTGGTCAGCGCCCTTCGTGCCGGCCAGAAGTTACTGGGCGCCCATCAGGACGCCCTCGCCGCCGCCGAGCCGGCGCCCGCGCCGCCAGTAGCCGCCGCCAGGCCGGCGGCGCCGGCGGCGTTCGACGCGGGGTGGTTCGACCTCGAGGTGTCGGGACGCCGCCTGCGGTGGGCCTTCATGCCGCCCTATCTCAACACCCTTAACTTCTCGCGGGCCGACCTGACGGCCCGGCCCGGTTGGCGCCTGACGAGCGACGCCATTCGGGAGATGCAGGCCGTGTCGCGATCGTTTGGCGCCGAGTTGGTCGTGATGTTCGTGCCGTTCAAGAGCCAGGCGTACCTGCCCCTGCTCGAGGCCGCCTGGTCGAAAGACGCCATGCGCGCGGCGTTCGAGTACTCACTCGAGTCGTACGGGCGCGCGATCGATGTCGATCGCATGCTCGCCAACCGGCTGGCGCAAAACCAGATGATGGCGCAGCTCTGCGCGGAGGCCGGCATTCCCTTTCTCGACACGACCCCGGCGCTCAGTGCCCACGCGGCGACCGGCGAGAACGTGTACTTTCCGGACGAGTCGCACCTGAACCAGGCCGGGGAAGCCCTGATCGCGGACAAGTTGGCGGCCTTCCTCAAGACCATCCCCGCGCGCCCTTGAGCACCGTGCAACCCGTTAGGGTTGCCTGATACACTGCGTGCGGTCACCAGCATGCGAACCGTGTTACTGAGCTTGCTCATCGGCGCGACCGTGATGGCCGTTCCGCCGCCGACCTTCACCGGCACCATCATCGATGGCGAGTGCGCGCGCGCGGGTCACGCCACCATGCGGATGGGCGAGACCGACGCCGAGTGCGCGAAGGCCTGCGTGCTCAGCCACGATTCCGCCTTCATGCTGGACGACGGCGCCACCCTGTACCGGCTCAGCGATCAGAAAGCGTCGGAACGGTTTGCCGCGCAGAAGGTCGTGGTCGTGGGAACGCTGGACGAGCGGACCCGGACCATCCAGGTCGAGTCGATTACCGCGGCGAAGTAGCGCGCGGCGAGCGCTTCGGCAGCTTGAAGACGTGAATCGACTGGTCGTGCTTGCGGCAGCGCTGCGAGTAGTGGCCCTTCGCCATGTCCGAGACCATCACCAGCGTGTTGGCCGAGCACCAGCTCACGCCTTCGAGCGTGCGATAGCGGCGCTTGCCCTTGCGTGAGCGGGGAAAGTCGTAGGTGGTGCCGGGGCCGGTGATGGTCCAGTCGCTCATCCGCAGCGTGCCGATCCACAACCGCGAGGTTTGCTGCGACAGCACGGCGATGGTCCGGCCGCGCAGGGCGACGGCCGAGTAGTCCTTGAACTTCACGCTGGGCGGCAGGGCAATGGTGGCGAGCGAGGCCCAGATCGTGCCCTTGCGGCGCAGCACGTGCAGCAGTCCGCGACCGGGCTTCTTGCCCTTGCGTCCGCTCTGGCCGCCGTTGCCCTCGCACAGTCCCAGCAGGTAATTGCGCCCCTGCCAGCGGACCGCCGCCAGTCCCTCCATGCCGGTGTTGCGCTGGTCGAAGGCCACATCGCCCCAGCGCCGCCGCCGGAACTGGCCGTGCTCGTCGCACTCGTCGATCAGCGGTTTATAGGTGCCGTCGCGGTGCTTCTCCGCCTCGATCAGCAGGTAGAAGTGGCCGGTCTGCGGATTGAAGGTGAGGTCCTCGTAGCCTTCGCCGTCGCGGATCGGGCCGACCCACCCGTGCTCGCTCGATTCCGGGGCCAGGCTGCCGCGAATGCGCGCCAGCCGGCGGATGTTGTCGAAGACGACGTAGTAGTCGCCGTCCTTCTGGAACACGCCGCTGGCTTCGAGCACCGCGCTGCCCTTGGGCGGACGAATGAACGCGGCGAGCTTGTGTTCGGCGACAAGAGTCAGGACCGGCCGCGCCATGGACGCAGTCTATCCGAGGTCAGGACGCGGGCGCCGCCACGGGCTCGAAGCGGACCAGCACCACGGTGATGTTGTCGCGGCCGCCGGCGGCCATGGCCTGGGCCAGCAGCCGCTTGGCGGCGGCCTCGGGGTCGGCCTCGGCGTCGAGCACGCTGGCCAACTGTTCGTGCGTCATCATCTCGCTCAACCCGTCCGAGCACAGCAGCAGGCAATCGCCGGCCTGCACGTCGAACGCCCGGGCCTCGACCCTGACTCCCGCTTCGGGTCCGCCCACCACGTTGGTGATGACGTGGCGCAGCGGGTGGGCGGCGACGTCTTGCGCCCGCACGGATCCCTGGCGAACCAACTCCGCGACCAGGGTGTGGTCCTTCGTCATTTGCTGCAGGGCGCCGTCACGATGGAGATAGGCCCGGCTGTCGCCGGCGTGAACCAGGCAGACCTGCGTGCCGAGGTGAAACGCCATGGTGATGGTGGTGCCCATGCCCTTCAGCGAGGGATCGGCGGCGGCTTGCTCCGAGACCTGCACGTCGGCGTCCTTCACCGCGCGCTGGAATTGCTCCAGCACCTTCTGCGCCCCGCTGTGATCGGGCTCGAAGAACCACCGGAACGTGTTGAGCGTGAAGTGCTCGATCGCCGCCACCGCGATGGCGCTGGCGCGCTCGCCGGCCTGGTGTCCGCCCATGCCGTCGGCAACCAGGTACAAGTGCGCACGTTCCTCGCCCCGCTGGACTTTCGGCTCGGGCAGGCTCGTCTGGCACACCCGCATCGCCTTGCTGAGCTCGGCGATCAGGAATTGATCTTCGTTGCTCTCGCGCACCAGGCCGCGGTCGGTGAGGCCGAACGACCTGGTGGTCAGAGCCGGAGGCGGAACGATGGCCGTGATCTCGTCATTCATGATGTTGTCCTGTCCAGGGCGGCTGCCATCCGGCAGACACCACCACCTGTTTGTCGCGCAGGCCCCGCGCCACGTCGACCCGCATCGCTCCCCGGTTGCCGGGAACCGCGAGCCGGAGGCCCACGCCGACGTCCACGTGCACTCGCGAGGCACTCCCGTTATCGCGCCGGCGCCAGGCGCGGGCGGCATCGGTAAACACGGCCAGGTCCACCCGGCCCACCGCAGGCCGCCACAGCGGGTGCTGATATTCCAGCGTGGCGTGGGCGAGCCGCCGGCCGAAGGCCTCGCCCGTGATCACCCCCTCGTCGAGCAGGGGATGCGCGCGCAGGAGCGGCTCGCGCCCGTGGCCGGTGCCCGCCCCGGGCCACAGATCAAGCGGCGCCGCGGCCGATGCCGTCGCGACGGCGACGCCGCCCGTCCACGACGCCCGATCCCGCTTCGTGGTTGATCGCCACGCCGCCGACAACCGGCCGGTCGTGAACCGTGTGCCGGAGCCGAGCGGCGTGGCCGCCGCCCCGCCGGCGCCGAGCGACACACGGTCGCCGGCCAGGCGCACGTCGAGGCCGGCGCCGGCCGACAGGTAACTGTCGGCGGCCCAGCGATCGAACGCCGTGCCCGCCGTCCAGCGCACCGCGCTCGAGGCCCAGTCGGCGACGCGCAGCCCGGCGTGCCGCCGCTCTTCGCGCGAGATCGCGCGACCGCCGTACGACTGGCGCTCCCAGGATCCCTCGACCGTCGTGACCCCCGGGAGCCACGCGAGGGCGGGCACCGCAAGCGCCATCGACACCAGTGGCCGCGCCTCCCACCATCGCCACGACACCGTCAGCAACTCGCCGCTCCTGGCGAGCGAGGCCGCGTCCACGCGCACCTCGTCTTGCAGCCACCCGCGGGCGAGCGTCGCCGCGATCGGCAGCAGGCCGCGGGGAAACGGCGGCCGCTCCACGATGGTGGCGTCGATGTCGGCGGTGCCGCCGCTCAGCGGGCGATACCGCAGGGAGGTCTGCGCCGCGCTCGGCAGTTCGGCCAGCCGGCGCGCCGCGTGGTCCTGCCGCTCGGCAGTCAGCAACGTGCGCGGCGGCAGCTTGAGGAGGGCGACGACCGTGGGATGCGGCACCCGGCCGGCGCCTGCAACATGAACAAGGTCCACGGCCGGCCGCGCGATCTGGTTCCAGGCGTCCAGCGCGGCCAGCGGTTCGTCGTTCAGGAAGCGGCTGGTGGCCAGCAGATCCCACACCGCTTCGTCTGCAGGCGCGAGCGCCGCTGACGCTTCCGCCGTGACGGCGGCCTCGGCCCAGCGCGATTGCAGGAAGCGAATGCCGGCCAGTTCGCGCCACGCGGCCGCATCCGCTGGGCACAAGTGCGTCGCCGCCTCGAGTCCCGGCGCGGCGTCGGCGACCTGGCCGGCGCGCGCCAGCTTGACCATGCGCTCGATCAACGGACTGCACGCGGTGGCGGACGCCGCCACGCTGATCACGGGGCGGTTGCCCGGCGACGACGCGGTGGTGGCCGGCGGGTCAGCGGCAGGCAGCACGAGCAGCGCCCAGCGCCCAGCCGCGGCCCACGCGCGATCGAAGTCGGCTCTCGTCCAAACGGTGAATGGCGTGTTCGCCGGATCGTGCGCGATGACCTGCGCCGCCGTCCACCCGACGATCACCACGTAGTGATAGCGGCGGGGCCGCACCTCGATGAGCGCCACGATGGGCCGGCCCCGGTCGATCTGGTCACGCAGCCATTCGCCGGTCGCGCCGGAGGCCGCATCGCGTGGAAATCCCTGCCAGCCGCGCCGCCGCACGTCGGCGGTCAGCACGTCGGTGCGAATACCGGCGGCGCTGCGATCGATCAGAGCCGCGAAGTCGCTGGACTGCACGCGCGGGTCGCCCCAATAGCGGAGCACCATGGCCATGGCGGCGCCGCCACACAGGTCTTCGGTTTGCGACAGGTAAGGGACATCCAGCAGGCGCGTGCTGCCGGCCGGCTCCGCGCCGGCGCGCGAGGTCTGCGCAACGGCGGGCCCAGCGGCCGCCGCCCCGAACAGGGCGACGACCGCCATCAACACTGATGCCGTGAGGTGGGCCATCGTCGGTGCGCGAGCGATTAGTTGGCCAGCAGGAGCACGATGATGAGGAGCAGGAGCAGCGTCGTCACCGAGATGACGATGGTGCTGGCGCCGCCGGCGAGGGCGCTGGCGTCGACGGCAGCCGCGTGCTGTGCCAGCGTGTTCAGTTCAGCGCCGCTCAACGTCGCCACGGCCGAACTGGCGTGCTCGACGGTGAGACCGAGGCGCCCGGCCATCTCGCGGGCGTCGGACCGGTCGAGCACCCGGCGAACCAGCTCGCGCTGCGAGGTTTCGGTGGCGGTCTTCTGGGCGATCGCCTGGTTCAGGGCGCCGGCGTCGATCACCCGGGCCTGCTGCGCAAATGCCTGAGTTGAGACGAGAAATGCCGGAACTAGTAAAAGCGTGACGACTTTCTTTGAAATCTGCATGCGAATTCCTCCGTTAGAGGAACCTGCACGAAGCGAGCCACGTCATCCTTTGATGGCATAACCCTTCTTGGCCAGCACCTCGCGGACGCGCTCGCGCAGGTCGCCCTGAATCTCCACCGTGTCTTCGCGCACCGCGCCGCCCGTGCCGCAGGCGCGCTTCAGTTCGCCGCAAAGCTCCTTCAGGAATGCGCTGTTGCGGGGCAGGTCATAGACGACCGTCACCGACTTGCCGCCGCGGCCGGCCTTCTCCAGTCGCAGCTTGGCGACCACGCGCGGCGGCACCGGCTGCTCGCCGGCTGCAAACTTCTTGCTGCACTGGCAGTTGCCCACCGGCCATCCGCACTTCGGGCACGTCTGACCTTTATCGGTGGAATAGACGAGGCGCGAGTTGGACATCGCCCCGGGGCGGAGCTACTTGATGAACGTGAACTTCGCCGAGCCGCTGGCCGTGCCCGAGAAGGGCCAGAGCGAAGCGGTGCTGCGCGGGCGCGCATCGGCTTTGACGAGGACGTAGTATTCGCGATTGGCTTCGAGGATCTTCGTATCGAAGAGCGGCAGGCGGTCGAAGTGGGTGACCATCTGCGCCACCTGGGCGGGGTCTTCGACGACGAACGACTCCTCGACGCGGCCGTCAAGGGCCTGCGAAATGGTGTGACGGCGGGTGAGGTTGTCGAAGTCCACGCTGGTCGAGACCACCACCGAGGCCACGGTGCGATCCACCCACGCCGGCACCTTGAGCTTGAGCTCGACGGTGTAGGTGAACACGGTGCGCAGGCCGCTCTGGACCACGGCCTTCATCTCGTCGGTGAGGCCCCCGTCGAGCGAAAAGGTGACCAGCACCTGACCGTCGCGAATCAGCGGACGCACGCGCAGCGTCTCGGCCGCCTGGGCCGCGGCCGGAGCCGCCGATGCCAGGAGCAGGCCGAGCAGGCAGGCTGCTCGCACGAGGTTTCGGACGTAGTACGGTCGGGCTGGCGTCATCAGCTAAATCGAGATTCGGGCAGACTTTAACACAAGAAACGGGCAATCGGGGCTGATATGATCGGAATCAAGCCCCATAGGTCCATGAAACTCCGCCTATTTTCGCTGATCGCGGTCGTGAGCGCCAGCATTTTGCTCGGCCCGGCGGGGGCTGCCCAGGAGTTGCCGTACCAGATTTTCGAGCGCTATCTGGAGCCCTTGGCCCAGCAAATCGGCATGCCGGGGCTGTCGGCCGTCATCGTCCGGAACGACCGGATTGAATGGGAGAAGGGCTACGGCTACGCCGACGTGGAGAACAAGATCCGGGCCACCACCACGACGCTGTATCCGATTGGCGGCGTGACGCAGGCCATGACCGCGGTCCTGCTGGGCGTCTGCACCGACCGGTTGTTGCTCGAGGTCGACACCGGCATCCGCCGGTGGGTGCCCACCTTTCCCGAGGACGCCAAGGTCCGCCACGTCCTGGCCCACGCCTCCGAGGGCCGCTACAACTACGATCCGGCGCGCTATGCCGCCTTGACCCCGGTGGTCGAAGACTGCACCAAGAAGCCCTTCCGGGTCGCGCTCGCCGACGAGATCCTGCAGCGGCTGGCGATGACCTCGTCGGTGCCCGGCCTCGACCTGGGCGAGCCCGGCGGGCAGGCCGCGCGCGAGTTGTTCGATGCCGCCCGCCAGGCCCACTATCTCAGCCAGCTGACGCGGCTGGCTACGCCGTACCGCATCGATCGCAACGGCAACGCTATCCGGTCGGAGTACCCGCAGTACGGGCTCGATGCCAGCAGCGGCATGGTGTCCACGGCCCGCGACCTGGCCACGTTCGAGAGCGAGCTCGACGACCTCGAAAACGAGGACAACGTCCCGATTGGCTTCAGCACGCTGAACAAGATGTGGACCCCGTTCGCGTTCGAGGGCGGGGCGCCCATGCCGACGGGCCAGGGCTGGTTCGTGCAGAACGCCTCGGGCGTGCGGCTGGTCTGGACCTTCGGCCACATCGCCGATGCCGCGTCGGCGTTGATCGTGAAGATGCCGTCGAAGCGGCTGACGCTGGTGCTGCTGGCCAACAGCGGCGGCCTGGCCAACACCTACCAGCTCGAGAAGGGCGACGTCACCACCTCGCCGTTTGTGAAGATCTTCCTGCGCCTTTTCATCTAGACTGCGACTGCCGCCGCATGCTGCCGTCCGCCCCCCAACGTGCACTCCTGCTCTGGCTGATGCTCGTGGCGCTGGCGGTGCCGGCGCGCGCGCAGGACATTTTCGCCGTGCCGTACGCCGGCATGAAGTTCGGCGGCGACACCTCGATCGTGGATTTGGAGGTCTCGGCCGGCCGCCGTTCGTTCACCATGGGCGGCTCGGTCGTGGTCCTGGGCGGCGGCTGGCTTGGCTACGAGGCCGACTTCGGCTACGTGCCCGGCTTCTTCGAGAACGCGAACAGCCTGCCGTTGATCAAGCCCGGCAGCTACGCGCTCGATCTCACCGGCGGCGTGATCTTCGCCCTGCCGGAGGCGGTCACCAGGGGCGGCCTTCGCCCCTACGCGGTCGTGGGCGTGGGGCTGATCAACGCGCAGGCCGCCGACTTCCTGGAGATCTTCCTGGTCCGGCGCACCGTGCCCGCCTTCAAGATCGGCGTCGGCGCGCAGGCGTTGTTGCTCACCAACAATGTCGGCATCCGTTTCGATCTGCGGCATGTCCGCAGCTTCACGGGCGACGACGGGTCGCTGGCCCGGGTGGGCCGGCGCATCAGCTATTCGCGGTTCACGATCGGCTTGCTACTTCGCCTGTAATAACAGGAGTTCAGGAGAAGAAGAGAACCCCTTCTCCTGAACTCCTGATCTCCTGTATTCGTTACGCTCGGCCGGCGAATTCGCGGGTCTCGGTGTGCACCTTGACCTTCTCGCCTTCCTTGATGAACAGCGGCACCTGGATCTCCATGCCGGTCTCGAGCACCGCGGGCTTGGTCACGCTGCCGCTCGCCGTGTTGCCGCGCACGCCCATCTCCGTCGACGCCACGGTCAGCTCGACGTGCGGCGGGAAGACAATGCCGATCGGCTGGCCGTTGTAGCGGTGGATCTGCACCTCGACGTTGTCCACCAGCAGCCCGCGGTCGTCGCCGAGGATGTCGGTGCCGAGCGTATGCGTCTCGAACGACTCCTGGTCCATGAAGTGGAAGCCGTCGCCATCGGCATAGGAGTAGGTCGCCGAGGACATCACGAGATCAGGCTCCGCGAACTTCTCACCGGCCTTGAAGGTCTTGTCGAAGACGGCCCGGGTGATGAGATTGCGCATCTTCAGGCGCACGAGGGTCTGCCCGCCCCGGGCGGTGGGTTTCGACACCTCCACGTCCAGGCAATGGTAGGGGGCGTTCTCGTACTCGAAATACGCCTTGCGCTTGATCTCGATCGCTTCCAGGAGTGCAGCCATCTCATGATTGTATCAAGGTGCCAAGGGTGCCAAGGGTGCCAAAGGTGCCAAGGGTGCCAAAGGTGCCAAAGGTGCCAAAGGTGCGAAGATACGGAATGGGCGTGATTCGCATCCGCTACTGCGAGACTTGAAACTACCTGCCGCGCGCCTCCCGTGTGGCGGCGCTCATCAAGCAGGAGACGGGTCTCGACGCCATGCTCGAGGTGGGTGGCCGCGGCGAGCTCAGCGTGTGGGTCGGCGACCGCAAGGTGGCCCACAAGGACCATCGCGGCTTTCCGGCCGACCCGGCGCTGCTCGCCGCGGTCCGCGAGGCCTTGACGGTTCGCTGACTAAGCCTTCCTGATCAGGCCTTGGGAATGGTCAGGACCTGGCCCGGCTTGATCTGGTCGGGGTCGCTCAGAATCGACTTGTTGACGTCGAAGATCTTCATGTAGGCGTTGGCGTCGCCCAGGTGCGCCTTGGCGATCTTGCTGAGCGTGTCGCCGGGCTTCACCGTGTAGGTGGTGGCCGCGGGCTTGGCGTTGGGGTCGAGGGTCACCTCGGCGACGACATCGTTGCGCCAGTCGGGCACCGTCTTGATGGCGTCCCAGATCTGGTTGACCTCGTCCTGGCTCTGGACCTGGCCCTTGAAGTAGAGCTTGCCGTCGCGTTCTTCGGCCGCGCCCTGCATGTGGACGCCCTTGGCGGTCTGGATCGCGTGGTTGTACTTGTCTCGTAAGTTCATTGGTAAATCCTCGCCCAGGGCCTTTGCAAGTTGCGAACCATCCGGAACGGGCGAAAATGGGGTATGACCCGCACGGAGCACGACTCGCTCGGCCCGGTTGAGGTAGCCGGCGACCGATTATGGGGAGCCCAGACGGAACGCTCGCGGCATCACTTTGCCATCGGCGGGCCGCGGATGATCTGGCCGCGGCCGGTCATTCGCGCGCTCGGCCTGCTGAAGAAGGCTGCCGCGCAGGCCAACGCGGAGTTGGGGGAGCTTGGTCCCGACCGCGCCGGCCTGATCGTGCAGGCCGCGGACGAGGTCATCACCGGCGCCCTGGATGCCGAGTTCCCGCTGGTGGTGTTTCAGACCGGTTCGGGCACCCAGACCAACATGAACGCGAACGAGGTGATTGCCAACCGGGCCAACCAGCTGGCCGGCGCGCCGTTCGGGACCCATGCCCCGGTGCATCCCAACGACCACGTCAACAAGGGGCAATCGTCCAACGACGGATTCCCGGTCGTGATGCATGTCGCCACCACCGAGCAAGTGGTGCACCGCCTGGTGCCGGCGGTCACCGTCCTGCGCGATACGTTGGCGGCCAAGGCGCTCGCGTTCGATCCCATTGTCATGGTCGGCCGCACCCACCTGCAGGACGCCGTGCCGATCACGCTCGGCGCCGTCGTCCGCGGCTGGGTGGCCCAGATCGACGACTCGCTGGCCGGCGTCACCGCGACGCTGCCGGGCCTGCACGCGCTCGCGCTTGGCGCGACGGCGGTGGGAACCGGATTGAACGCCCACTCGAAGTTCGGCGCCACGGCCGCGCGCTACCTGGCCGAGGCCACGGGGCAGCCGTTTCACGAAACCGCGAACCACGTGGCGGCCCTGTCGAGCCACGATGCGATGGCCGCGACCAGCGCGGCGCTCAGGGGCCTCGCCGGCGCGTTGATGAAGATGGCCAACGACATCCGGCTCTACGCGTCGGGGCCGCGCGCGGGCATTGGCGAGCTGCGGCTGCCCGAGAACGAACCCGGCTCGTCGATCATGCCGGGCAAGATCAATCCCACCCAATGCGAGGCGCTGACCATGGTGGCGGTCCACGTGCACGGCAACGACGCCGCCGTGGCGTTTGCCAACTCGCAAGGGCAGTTCCAGTTGAACGTGTTCAAGCCGGTGATCCTTCATAACGTGCTCGAGTCGATCGCGTTGCTGGCCGACGCGGTCACCTCGTTCGAGCAGTTCTGCGCGCGCGGATTGGAGGCGGACGAAGGCCGCATTGGCGAACACCTGGCGCAGTCGCTGATGCTCGTCACCGCGCTCGCTCCCCACCTTGGCTACGAGCGCGCGGCGGCGATCGCGCTGGCGGCCCACCGCCAAGGGCAGTCGCTCCGCGATGCCGCCCTGGCGTCGGGGCACCTGACCGCCGCCGAATTCGATGCCTGGGTCCGTCCCGAACGCATGGCGCGGCCGCACGGCCCGGATCCGAGGTAACCCCGGCGCGCCTGTTAGACTCAGGGGGTGAGCGCCCCCCCAGTCCCGTCGAACGAGGCCGCGCGCCTCGCCGCCCTCGCCAGCTACGACATCCTGGATACCCCGCGCGAACAGGCCTACGATGACTTCACCCGCCTGGCCGCGCAGATTTGTGCCGTGCCAATCGCCCTGATCTCCCTGATCGATCGCGACCGGCAGTGGTTCAAGTCGCGGGTGGGCCTCGAGGCGGACCAGACGCCGCGCGCCCACGCGTTTTGCGCCCACGCGATCGTCGACAACGAGCCCATGGTGGTGCCCGACGCCAGGGCCGACGAGCGGTTTGTCGCCAACCCGCTCGTGCAGGGCGATCCCAATATCCGGTTCTATGCCGGCGCACCGCTGGTCACCTCCGCCGGGTACGGCCTCGGGACCTTGTGCGTGATCGACCGCGTGCCGCGCGAGCTGTCGCCCGAACAACTGGCGGCGCTGCAGGCGCTCAGCCGGCAGTTGATGACCCAGCTCGAGTTGCGATCCGCCCTGATCAAGCTGACCGCGGCCGAGCGCGCCAGGAGGGAGTTTGTCGCCAACGTCAGCCACGAGTTGCGCACGCCGCTCACCTCGATCCGCGGCGCCCTGGTCCTGGTCCGCGAGTCGGAACCGGACCTTGCCGACGACGCCCGCGAACTGCTGTCGGCCGCATACCGCAATGCCAATCGCCTGCTCGCGCTGGTGAACGATCTGCTCGACCTGGACCGCGTCGCCAGCGGCGAATTGACCATTGTGAAGGTGGACTGCAATCTGGCCGGCGCGATCGCGCGGGCGCTCGAGACGGTGGGACCGATTGCCGGAGATGCCGGTGTGACCGTGTCGGCCGCCGCGGCCGTGTCGAGCGCGGCGATCGGCATTCGCCTGCATGCCGACCCGGAGCGCCTGACCCAGGTGCTCCTGAATCTGCTGGCCAACGCGGTGCGCTTCTCGCCACGGGGCGCGGCGGTCACGGTTGGTGTGACCGGCGCCGGCGGGCGCGTGCGCGTGATCGTGGACGACCAGGGCCCGGGCGTGCCGGCGGCGTTTCGCGCCGCGATTTTCGAGCCGTTCAAGCAGGTGCACGGGTCGGTCGCGCACCACAAGGGAGGCACCGGGCTGGGCCTGGCCATCTCCCGCGCCATCGTCCAGGCCCACAGCGGGACGATCGGCGTCGAGGACGCATCGGGCGGTGGCGCGCGCTTCTGGTTCGATCTGCCGGCCTAGGGGCGCACCGCGCACCGGGCCCGACGCGATGGTATGTTGTCGCTATCGCAAGGAGGGTTCCGCCATGACGCCGATTCGCCGCCTGGTGTTCGCCGTTGCCGTCGCCTTCGCGGTCGCCACCGCCGGGGTGCCGGCCCAGCAGGGGACCCTCACTCCCGCCGAACAGCAGCGTCGCCGCGATCTCGAAGCCGAACTCCAGAACCTCGCCATCGTCGAGCGGCGGGTGATGATCCCGATGAGGGACGGCGTCCGGCTGGCCACCGACATCTACCGGCCGAAGAACGCGGCCGGCAAGGTGCCGATCGTGTTCGTGAAGACGCCCTACAACTTCAACTTCTGGGACGTGCGCAACGGCGTGCCCGCCGACATGAGCACGATCCTGGCCGCGATCCAGCGCGGCTATGCGTACGTGGGGCAGAACGAGCGCGGCCATTTCTTCTCCGAGGGCAACTACGACATCCTCGGCGCGCCGATCACCGACGGCTACGAGACCGTGGACTATCTCACCAAGCAGCCGTGGTCGAACGGCAAGCTGGGCACCACGGGCTGCTCGTCGACCGCGGAATGGCAGCCGGCGGTGGCGTCGCTCGGCCATCCCGGCTTCGCCGCCATGAACGTGCAGGGGTTCGGCGCCGGCGTCGGCAAGGTCGGCCCCTACTGGGAGCAGGGCAACTGGTATCGCGGCGGCGCCATGCAGATGCTGTTCATCACCTGGATCTACGGCGAGCAGAACCAGGTGCGGCCGATGTTCCCGAAAGACACGCCGCAGGAGGACCTGGTCGCGGCGTCGCGGCTGTTCGACCTCGCGCCGCGGATGCCGCCGGTCGACTGGGACAAGGCGCTGTGGCACCTGCCGACCCAGGACATCATCAAGAACGTGGGCGGCCCGCGCGGCATCTTCGCCGACAAGATGCCGGTGGAAACCGGCGGCATGATGCAGCAGCGCGAGCCGGCGTCCGACGCGTGGCGCAAGGGCGGCCTGTGGCACGACGACATGGCGCTCAACGTCCCCGGCCTGTGGTTCATGTCGTGGTACGACGTGTCGGTGGGCCCGAACCTCGAGATGTACAACCACGTGCGCCGCACCGCGAAAGGTGACGTCGCCAACCAGCAGTGGGCGATCATCGCGCCGGTCGCGCATTGTGCCTTCACCCGCGCCACCGAGAACACCATCGTCGGCGAGCGCAGCATGGGCGACGCGCGCCTGGACTACAACGAGATCGTCTACAGCTTCTTCGACAAGTTCCTGAAGGGCGAGGCCAATGGCCGGATCGAGAAGCAGGCGAAGGTGACCTACTTCACGATGGGGAGCAACAAGTGGCAGACCTCGGACGTGTGGCCGCCGGCCGGGGCGCAGCCCATGACCTTCCACCTGTCGAGCGGCGGCAGCGCCAACTCGTTGAACGGCGACGGCAAGCTGCTGGCGGCGCCGCCCGACGTCAACAAGCCCGACAGCTTCACTTACGACCCCATGAACCCGGTGCCGTCGTACGGCGGCAACGTGTGCTGCACCGGCAACGCCATCACGGCGGGCTCGTTCGACCAGCGCAAGATGGAGTCGCGCCACGACATCCTGGTCTACACCAGCGAGCCGTTTGCCGACGGCCTGGAGGTGACCGGGCCGATCACGCCCACGCTCTATGTCTCCTCCGACGCGAAGGACACCGACTTCACGGTGAAGGTGCTGGACGTCTATCCCGACGGCCGCGCCTACAACCTGGATGAATCGATCCAGCGCATGCGCTATCGCGACGGCTACGACAAGCCGCTGGTGTGGATGGAGAAGGACAAGGTCTACAAGGTCACGCTGCAGCCGCTCAACACCAGCAACTACTTCGCCCCCGGGCATCGCCTGCGGATCGAGGTGTCGAGCAGCAACTTCCCGCGGTTCGATCGCAACCTGAACACCGGCGGCCGCAACTTCGACGAGGCCAAGGGTGTCGTCGCGAAGAACGCGGTGCACCACTCGAAGCAGTACCCGTCCAGCATCACCGTGACCGTCGTCAAGTAGTGCCAGGAGGGCAGCGCTTCAGCGCTGCCGGAGGAGTGACATGAACGATCGCCGAGACTTCCTGGCCGCCAGCCTGATGGGCTTGGCCGCGTCCTTCATCGCCACCCACGAGGCGGGCGCCGCGCCTTCCAGCAAGATGTTGGTCCAGAAGGCGACACCCGCCGTGAACCTGGACGGCTGGCAGATCAGCGCGAGCGAGGTCACGTATCCGCCCGGCGAGGCGTCGGGCCAGCATCGCCATCCCGGCTTCGTGATTGGCTACGTGCTCGAAGGCCAGTACAAGTTCGCCGTGAACAGCGAGGCGCCGAAAGTGCTGGCAGCGGGGGAGATGTTCTTCGAGTCGTTCGACGCGCCGGGCCAGGTCCACGCGGTATCGGGTAACGCCAGCACGACGCAGACGACGAAGATCCTCGCGATCGTGTTTCACAAGAAGGGCGACCCGATCACCATCGCCGGAGCGTAATCCCGAGATCTCGAGATCAGCGCTTGAACGTCCCCACCAACGATCCCTTGCCGCGGACCTTCCCGGCCATCGCCGCCATCACCGCCGCGCGCGTGAGCGGGGGCGACTGGCCGACCGCCGGCACGTCGATGGTTGAATCGAGCGCGTAAATCTCGAACACGTAGTGATGCGCGGGGCCCGAGGCGGGCGCGCCCGGGCCGCGGTAATACGGTCCGCTCGCGCTGATCTGCCGCGTGCCGTCGGGCAGTTGACTCGCCTGCGGCACGCCCTCGGGCAGCCACCGCGTGCCCTTGGGGATGTTCCACAGCATCCAGTGCAGCATGTCGTCGGTGCCGTTGCCGATGGCGACGTCGGCATCGCGGGCGATGAGGACGAAGCTCGCCGCGTCATCGGGCGCCGTCCACGCCAGCGGCGGCGACACCTGCGCGCCGGCCTGGGTGTACTTCGCCGGGATGACGCCGCCATCCGTCCACGCGGTGGAGGTGAGCGACAGCACCTGGATCGGCCCGCGGCGGTTCTGGCCGCCGCCACCACCTTGGGCGGGTGGCGCTGGTGGGGCTGGTGGGGCTGGTAGGGGATTCGGGAGTCCGGCCACGCCCGGCCCTTGCCTCTTCTGCCAGGCGTCGTAGCGCATCCGCAGCGTCTTGACCGGGTTGAGGTTCTCGCCGGTCTTGATCTGATTGGGCCCCTTGTCGGCGCCCGGCTGCGACGCGGTGAGGTACATCGCGTACTTGCCGTTGTTGTGCGAGTCGCCGTTGGTGTCCCTCGGGTCCGACGCCAGGATGTAAGCGACGTGCGAAGTGCGGCCGTCACAGGGAATGGCCGGCGCGGTGCCGTCGGTGGGCCACGGCGGGCACACGCAGCGGCTGTCGCCGCCCGAGCCGTCGGCGGCCTCCATGGCCGCCATCGCGCGGTCGGTGAGCGAGCCGGCGGTCCGGATGAAAGCCTGCACGGCGTTGGGCACGACCTGTCCCGGGCGCAGGATGTTGCCCTGGATCGAATAGAAGATCTCGGTGCCGGGCGCCTGGCCCTGGATGTCCTGCGACACGTAGCCGTTGGTCAGGCCCGAGTGGCCGGCCATGCGGCCCTGCAGGTCGAGAATGCCGAACTGCCGGCTCTGATAAGCCGGGTCGGCGCTAAGCAGCTCGATGATCCGCTTGGGGTCGGTGCCCTTCTGCAGTTCCTCGAACACGAGCATCTGGTTCTTGTGCGTGCCGTCGACGCCGGCCTGGCAGGCGGCCACACCCTTGCCGGGCACGACCACGGCCTGCACGCCCATCAGGAACTGGTCGTCGCGATCGACGCACGTGGCCGAGGCAATGACGACGCGGCCCGACGAGCGGTCGACGGCAATGACCGACCAGGTGGCAAAGGCGGAGGAGGGCAGAAACAGCAGGGAAACCAGGACCAGGAAAACTCGACGCATGAAGACGCCCCTTTCGCCAGACACTATATACTTCCCCGGTCCGGAACCTTCTGGAGGGCCTATGAGAATCGCTCGCATCGGCGTCGTCGTGGCGGCTGTGATCGCGTGGGCTCCGGTGGCGCAGGCGCAGACCGCGCCGACGTTCGCCAGGGACGTCGCGCCGATCTTCTATGCCAAGTGCGTCGAGTGCCATCGCCCGACCATGTTCGCGCCCATGTCGCTGATCACGTTCGAGGAGGCGCGGCCGTGGGCGCGCGCCATCAAGCAGCGCGTCGCCGCGCGCACCATGCCGCCCTGGGGCGCCGACCCCGCGCACGGCGTGTTCAAGAACGATCCCCGGCTCGCGGAGAAGGAAATCGCGACCATCGTCGCGTGGGTCGACGCCGGCGCGCCGAAAGGCAACGACCGGGATCTGCCCACGGCGCCCACCTTCGCCGAAGGCTGGAGCATCGGCAAGCCCGATGCCGTCTTCACGATGACCGAAGACTTCAAGATTCCAGCCACCGGAGTCGTCGAGTATCAGTACCTGCGCCTGCCGACGAACATCGCCGACGACAAGTGGATCCAGGCGATTGAGATCAAGCCGCAGGCGCGGGCGCACGTGCACCACGTGCTCGCCTACACCCAGCCGACGGGCTCGCCCTTGAACACCAACGGCGCGCTGGGGCCGAGCAGCATCGGCGGCGTCACGCCCAACAAGCCGGGCGTGATCTTCGAGCCCGGCGTCGGCCGGCTGCTGACCGCCAATTCCGACATCGTGCTGCAGATGCACTACACGACCAATGGCGAGGCCACCACCGACCGCACGCAGGTCGGCATCGTGTTTGCGAAGGACGCGCCGAAGCTGCAGCAGCGCGGCGGCAGCGTGATCCAGCCGCGGTTCGTGATCCCGGCCGGCGCGCCCGACCACGAGGTGCGCGGCTCTCGCGTGCTCGCGGCCGACACGCTCATCACCTCGTTCACGCCGCACATGCACGTGCGCGGCAAGAGCATGAAGTACACCGCGAAGTTCCCGGACGGCACCACCGAGGTGTTGCTGTCGGTGCCGAAGTACGACTTCAACTGGCAGATCAGCTACGAGCTGCCCAAGCCCCGGCTGTTCCCGAAGGGCACCGAGATCGAAGTGGTCGCGACCTACGACAATTCGCCGGCCAACAAGTTCAACCCGGATCCCACCAAGGACGTCCGCTGGGGCGACCAGACGTGGGAAGAGATGATGATTGGTTTCTGGGGCACGGTGGTTGAACGCGCCGTGGCCCCGCCGCAGAACAACGAATGAAGATATCGCGTCGCGAGTTCGTGTCCCTGGCCGGCGCTTCGGCGCTGGCCATCCCCACCCAATCCTGGTCACGTCAAGCGCCGCGCCCGGCGATTGAGGCCGCGCGGCTGCGCAACCGCCTCGAGCGGTTGAGCACCCACGGCCGGCCGCCCGGCGGCACCTTTGCCGACGGCGTGACGCGCGTCGCCTATTCGGTGGCCGACCTGACGGCACGGGCCTTCATGATCGACGAGATCAAGTCGGCCGACATCGTGCCGCGGATCGACGCGGCCGGCAACATCTTCGCCCGCTTCGGCGGGCAGCCGGACCAGCCGCCCATCCTGTTTGGCTCGCACATCGATTCGGTGCCGAACGGCGGCAACTTCGATGGCGACCTGGGCACGTTCGCGGCCCTGGAGGTGATCCAGGCGGTGCAGGCGGCCAGGCTCCAGACGCGGCATCCGCTCGAGATGGTGTTGTGGGCCCACGAAGAGAGCACCGCGTTCGGCGTGGGCACCGCCGCCAGCCGCATCGTCGCCGGCGATCTGCAGGCCGGGGACATGGATCGGACGTGGAACGGCATGAAGCGTTCCGACGCCATCAAGCGCATTGCCGGCAATCCGGAGCAGATCGAGACCGCGGTGCGCGGCAAGGGCACGTGGCATTCGTACGTTGAGCTGCACATCGAGCAGGGCGGCACGCTCGACAAGGCCGGCATCCCCGTCGGCATCGTCGAGGGCATCGTCGGCATCCATCGCCACGACGTCGTGATCCAGGGCTTTGCGAACCACGCCGGCACGACGCCGATGGGCGAGCGCCAGGACGCCATGGTGGCGGCGGCGCAGCTGACGCTGGCAGTGCGCGACATCGCGGCGCGCCGCCAGGGCCGCCAGGTCGGTACCGTGGGCCGGATCGAGGTCGAGCCCAATTCGCCGAACGTGATTCCAGGCCGGGTGACGTTGAGCGTGGAGTTCCGCGACTTGTCGGAGCAGGTCCTGCGCGAGCTGGACGAGGCGGTGAAGACCCGGGGTGCGGCGATCGCCCGGGAGACCAACACGTCGATTACCTTTGCCCTCGCCAGCACCAACGTCGGCGTGCCGGCCACCAGCGGCGTGCAGGACGCGATCGGCAAGGCGGCCGCGGCGCTGGGCCTCCAGACACGGCGGCTGCCGAGCGGCGCCGGCCATGATGCGCAGCAGATTGCCCGGCTGTGCCCGATGGGCATGATCTTCGTGCCCAGCGTCGGCGGCATCAGCCACTCGCCTCGCGAGCTGACGACATGGGAGGACTGCGCGCGCGGCGCCAACACCCTGCTGGGCACCGTGCTCGAGCTGGACGCGTGGGACAGCGTGTAGGGCGCGCGGCTACGTCGCGCGTAGGGCTCGCGCCTGCGGCGCTCGTGGGGCTCGGGGCCGCCGCGTCTCGTTTTGGGCAGGCGCTTGACTGTGAGGTGGCCGTTGCCGAGTGCGAACGACGAAACCCAGTTGGTCAGCGATGACAATCTGTATGACGAGATTGGTCTCGCGTGGCGGCACTTTGCTTCTTGGCGCGAGAAGGCCTTTGCAGGCTACCTTGCCGTTTTGGCGGCGCTCGCGCTTGTCTTCACGCGCCACCCCGGTCTCCAGATGCGTATGGTCGTCTTTGCTTCCTGCATTCTTGTGTCAATCGTTTTCTGGGTACTCGAGGATCGAAGCCGGCGTCTCATCAATATATGCCAGGTAGCGGCGGCTCGCTTGGAACGTGGGCGTGGCTGCTACGGGGATCTGAATCATGCCGGCAAGACTTTGCTAACTTTCGGCTTCGCCGTCGGTGTGCTGGTGAGTGGCGTCACCGCTGCCAGCGTTGGTGCCATTTGCATCTATTGGATACGATGGCGCACCGGCGACCCAAGTGCTTGGCCAGCGTGGCCGTTGGTTCTGGCCGTTGCGCTGTTTTTATGTATCGCGTTGGCTCTGCGTAAGATTGCCAACCGGTAAGCACTCAACTCTGGCCACGCAGGCCTGTCAGTTGATGCATGTCAACTCATGTGTTCCGGTTCCAAGCCATGAAGATTCGATACTTTGCGGACACCGACACTCTCCTGGTCGAGTTCCGAGACCGGCCCGTCGCTGAAACCAGAGATCTGGATGAGAACACCGTGCTCGACGTCGACGCAGATGGAAGCATCTGCGCCACTAGAGGGGAGCACGCTTCTACCCGAGCTGACATTCCGCAATTCTCCTACGAACAAGTGACCACCTGACATGCTCGAGATTCGCGAAGAGCGTGAAGGCGACGTCACAGCGATTAGCGAACTCAATCGACTCGCGTTTGGGCAGGACCAGGAGGGCAATATCGTCGACGCGCTGAGAACTAACGGCGCCGTGACGGTGTCCCTCGTGGCCACGCTGGATGGTCGCGTGGTCGGCCACATTCTCTACAGTCCAGTGGTCTGCAATGAGCTGCAAGGCGCGGGACTCGCGCCAGTGGCGGTCTCGCCAGAGTACCAGCGCCAGGGGATTGGCAGCCAGCTCATCGAAGCGGGAAACGAACGGCTTAGGGCGGCCGGTTGTCCATTCATCATGGTTGTCGGCCATCCACAGTTTTATCCGCGATTCGGTTTCAGGCCCGCGAGTACCATGGGTATCAAGTCCGAGTGGGAACTACCAGACGATGTGTTCATGGTGTTGGTTCTTGATGAGTCGAAGATGGCTGGAGTGTCGGGTGAGGCGAAGTACCGGCCGGAGTTCTCGTCCGTTTCTTGACCCCACGCCGAGCGTCAGCGGGGCGCCCCACGAGTGGCCGTAGGCCACCAGCCCTACAGTAGTGCCGCGCAAAGCGGCGCTGCCCTACGAGGCGCTCAAGCGCCTCGCCCTGTAGTACGCTGGCTCCCCACCCCGCGCAATGTGTGTCTCCGAATGTACATGAACCAACGACTGCTCAATGTTTCTACAGTTGCCCTTGTGCTGTGCGCCAGCGCATCGAACGCCTCGGCCCAAACCAGGCCGGGATCGTCCAACCTGGCGTCGGCGACGCGCGTGGCCGAAGCGCCGGTGCTTGATGGCGACGTGCTGGGAGATCCCGTGTGGGCCGCGGCGGCGCCAATCACCGGTTTCATCCAGGAACAGCCCAACGACGGCCAGCCGGTCTCGGAGAAGACCGAGGTGCGGATCATCTTCACCGGCGACACGCTTTACATCGGCGCGATCATGTCCGACAGCGATCCGTCGGGGATCATCGTGTCCGACGCGCGCCGCGACGCGCCGCTGGACGACACCGACAGCTTCCAGATGATCGTGGACACCTACCGCGACCGGCAGAGCGGGTTCGTGTTTGGCACCAACCCGGCCGGGATCGAGTACGACGGCCAGGTGACCAACGAGGGGCAGGGCGGCGGCGGCCTCGGCTTTGGCCAGATGCAGTCGGGCGGCTCCGGCTCGGGCTTCAATATCAACTGGGACGGCGCCTGGACGGTGCGCAGCAAGATTACCGAGCAGGGCTGGTCGGCCGAGTTTGCCATCCCGTTCCGCACGCTGCGCTATCCGGCGGCGACCGAGCAGACGTGGGGCATCAACTTTCAGCGCAACATCCGCCGCAAGAACGAGCGCGCTTACTGGGCGCCGATCCCGCGCCAGTTCAACCTGTATCGGCTGTCGCTGGCCGGTTCGCTGGCCGGCGTGCAGACGCCGGCGCTGCGCAACCTGCGCATCACCCCCTTTGCCCTCGGCAACGCGCTCGAGTCCGGCGTCACGCCCGTCGAGACCGAGATGGATTACGACGTCGGCGGCGACCTCAAGTACAGCATCACGCCCAGCCTGACGCTGGATGCGACCGTGAACACCGACTTCGCGCAGGTCGAGGTCGACGATCAGCAGGTCAACCTGGATCGCTTCACCCTGTTCTTCCCGGAGAAGCGGCCGTTCTTCCTCGAAAACGCCGGCTTCTTCAGCGTCGGCAACCCGGGTGAGGTCGACCTGTTCTTCAGCCGCCGCATCGGCATCAGCGACGGCGGCGAGGCCATCCCGATCATGGGCGGCGGCCGGGTCTCGGGCAAGGCGGGCAAGTTCAACGTCGGCGTGCTCAACATGCAGACCTCGGAGTTCGGGGACGTCGTGCCGAGTTCCAACTTCGGCGTCGTCCGCGTCAGCCGCGACCTGCCCAACCGCTCGTCGATCGGCGGCATCTTCACCAACCGCGTCGCCACCGGCGACCTGTCGTCGGTCGACAAGGACAACGGCCAGACTTACGGGATCGACGGCAAGGTCGGCTTCGGCCTGACCTCGATGCTGTCGGGCTTTCTCGCCCGCACCGCGGCCGAGGCCAGCGGCGACAGCGACTACGCCTTCAACCTGCGGTCGCAGACCAACACGCCGCGCTGGGACCTGAACGCCGGGTACCAGGAAGTGGGGCGCGGCTTCAACCCGACCATCGGCTTCCTCAGCCGCAAGGGCTATCGCAAGCCCGACGTGATGCTGATGACGCGCTTCCGCCCGAAGGACTTCATCAACATCCAGGAGCTCCGGCCGCACGCCACCTTCCGCGGCTTCTGGGGCCTCGACGGCTTCCAGGAGACCGGCTTCCTGCACCTCGACAACCACTGGCAGTTTCAGGACAGCACCGAGGTCCACACCGGCATGAACCTCACGCGCGAGGGCGTGCGCACGCCGTTCACCATCTACCCAGGGGTGGTCGTGCAGCCGGGCACGTACGACAACGCCGAGGCGCAGCTGGTGGCCATGAGCAACCAGGGCGCGCCGTTCAGCGTCTCGATGCGCGCCACTCTCGGCGGCTTCTTCAGCGGCAGCCGCGTGGCCCTCAATCCCACGGTGCGGATGCGCGCCGGCGATGCCCTGACGGCGCAAGTCGACTACCAGCGCAACGACATCTCGCTGGCCGAGGGCCACTTCATCACCAACCTGGTGCGGACCCGCATCTCGTATTCGTTCACGCCGCGCATCTTCACGCAGGCCCTGATTCAGTACAACGATCGCGCCGACCTGTGGTCCATGAACTTCCGTTTCGGCTGGCTGCAGGCCGCCAATACCGGCCTGTTCGTCGTCTATACTGACACCCGCGGCCTGTACGACCTGTTCGACCGTCCCGAACGGACCGACCGCTCGCTGATCGTCAAGTACTCCTACATGTTCGACTTGTTTCGCTAGCCTCGGCATCCGCGGAATCGGGAGAGACCACCATGACGAAGTTCTCGAGGCAGCTGTTCGTGAAGCCCGGCGGCGAGCGGTAGCCCCGCGTGCCGCTGCCGCGCGTTCTTCGTCCGCTTCCGCGCTCGGTCACGCGGCCGTTGTCGGTGCTCGCCGTGATCGCCTGGCTCGTCACCATGGCGATGCTGGTCAACCGGACCTATCTCCAGGCCTCGCCCGCCAACCTCGCCACCGACCTGGCCCGCTACGGTGCCACCGCCCAGTGGCGGGGCGTGTACTACCGCGGCGAGAAGATTGGCTTCACGGTCAGCCAGGTGGAGCGCACCGACGATGGCTTCGAGCTGAGCGAAGACGGCCGGCTGCAGTTCTCGCTGTTGGGCGCCACCACCGCCGCGGTCCTGCGCACGACGGCCCGCGTCGATCGCAACTTCGCCCTGAAGACGTTCGAGTTCTCGCTCGATCCGGGCACCGGGCCGACGACCGTGCGCGGCCGCCTCGACGGCTTGCGGCTCGCCCTCGACATTGTCAGCGCCAGCGGCACCCGGTCGGAGACGCGGCAGCTCGAGGCGCCGCCGGCGTTGATGCTGAGCCTGGGCCGCCGGCTGGCGAGCGAAGGCCTGGTCGCGGGCACCCGCCATGAATGGTTGATCTTCGATCCGGCCACCATGAAGAACGCGCCGGTACAGCTGGCGATTGGCGAGCGCGAGGTCGTCAATGCCGGCGGCCGCCCCATTCCCGCCTTTCGCGTCGACCTCGCGTTCGCGGGCATCACCACCACCGCGTGGATTACCGACACCGGCGAGATCGTCCGCGAAGAAAGCCCGATGGGGCTGATCTCGGTCCGCGAGACGCAGGAACAGGCGACCGTGCTGGCCGTGACCAACATGATGCAGGAAGACATGCTGGCAGCCTCGGCGGTCGTGCCGACCATGCCGCGCAAGGCGTTCATCACCGAGCCGCGCGACGTGACGCGGCTGCGGATGCGCGTGGACCACGCCGACCTGGCGGGCGCCGACCTGCAGGGCGTCGGCCAGACCGTCACCGGCAACATCGTCGAACTCGTCGACGCGCGCGGGCTCGCCGCCGGGCCGGCCGACCCGGACCTCGCGCGCTACCTGCGGCCGGAGCCGTTCATCGAAAGCGACGCGCCCGAAATCAAGGCCGAGGCCGAACGTTTGGTGCGCGGCGTGACCGGCGTGCGCGCGCAGGCCGAGCGCCTGGTGCGCGAGGTCAACCAGCTGGTGGAGAAGAAGCCGACGGTGAGCCTCCCGTCGGCGCTCGAAGTGCTCAGGACGAAAGTCGGCGACTGCAACGAGCACACGGTGCTCTTTGTGGCGATGGCGCGGGCGCTGGGCATTCCGGCGCGCATCAACGTCGGGCTGGTCTATGTCAGGGGCGCGTTCTATTACCACGCCTGGCCCGAGGTGTACCTGGACGAAGGCCGCGGCCGCGGCCTGTGGCTGCCGGTGGACCCGACGTTCGATCAGTTTCCCGCCGATGCGACCCATGTCCGCCTGGCGCGTGGCGGCCTCGACCGGCAGGCGGCCATTCTGCCCTTGATTGGCCGCGTGAAGATGGCGGTGCTGGAGGTCGAGGTCAAGCCGGGATCGACGCCCGTCCTGGTGGGCCGCGCCGAGTCGGATGCGCAGCCGCTGTCGATCCCCATTCCCCGGCGCCAGGACTGCGGCTGCTGGGTTCCCTGTCCGGGCCGCCGATGATTGCCGTCGAGCACCTCGTCAAGCGCTTCGGCAACTTCACCGCGGTCGACGGCGTGTCGATCACCGTGGCGCCCGGCCAGATTCACGGATTCCTCGGCCCGAACGGGGCGGGCAAGACCACCAGCATTCGCATGATTGCCGGCCTGCTGCGGCCTGACGCGGGCCGCATCATCGTGAACGGCCACGACCTGGCGCGCGAGCCCGAGGCCGCCAAGGCGGCGCTCGGCTTCATTCCGGATCGGCCGTTCATTTACGACAAGCTCACCGCCGGCGAGTTCCTGCGATTCCACGGCGGGCTCTACGGCATGGACGGCGGGGACACCGATACGCGCATCACCGAGTTGCTCGAGATCTTCGAGCTGGGGCGCTGGCAGCACGAGTTGGTGGAGAGCTTCTCGCACGGCATGAAGCAGCGGCTGGTGATGAGCGCGGCCTTCCTGCACCGGCCCAAGGCCGTGCTCGTGGACGAGCCGATGGTGGGCCTCGATCCGCGCGGCGCGCGATTGATCAAGGACATCTTCCGGCTCATGGCGTCACGCGGTGTGGCCATCCTGATGAGCACGCACACGCTCGAAGTGGCGCAGGAGATGTGCGACCTGATCAGCATCATCCTCAAGGGCAGGATCATCGCGCACGGCACGGTCGCGGAGGTGCGGGCGATGGCCGGCACCCCGGACGAGGAACTGACACCGGTGTTCCTGAAGCTCACCGGCGGCGGTGCGCTCCAGGAGATCGACGAAATCGTCTGATGGCGACGCTGACGCGGCCCTTTCCGTATCTCCTGCTGCCCACGTGGTGGGCGTCGCGCAACCGCGCCCGCCGACGTGAGAAGGGCGATCTGACCCGCGGCCTCCTGTTCGGCGGCATTGGCCTCACGGTGATCGCGGCGTTGTTTGCCGGGGCGTTCTGGGTGACCTGGCAGGCGGCCGGCTACGACGAGCTGGGCGACTACCTGATTCGCATTGGCCTGTCGTGGCTGTTCCTGACGTTCCTGTCGTTTCTCGCGTTCAGCGCCGTGGTGGCGTCGCTGTCGACCTTCTTCCTGTCCGACGACCTGCGGCTGCTGCTGGTCGCGCCGGTGGCGCCGCGCCGGCTGTTCTACGCGCGCTTTGCCCGCACGCTGGGCCAGTCCGGCTGGATGGTCGTGGTCTTCCTGGTGCCGGTGCTGGCCGGCATCGGCTTCGCCAAGTGCGCGCCCTGGGCGTTTACCGCCACCGTGATCATCACGGTCGTCCCGTTTGTGATCATTCCGGTGGCGCTCGGGTCGGCGGTCACCTTGCTGCTCGTCAACGTGTTTCCGGCGCGCCGGGCCCGCGACATCCTGATGTTCATGGGACTGGTGTTTGCCACCAGCATCGTGCTGCTGCTGCGCTTCCTGCGGCCCGAGCGGTTGCTGCGCGTCGAGTCGATGCCGGAGGTGACGGCCTTCTTCGCCACCCTGCAGTCGCCGATCACCCCGCTGCTGCCGTCGTTCTGGGCGGGCGAGGCGTTGTTTGCCGGCGTCCAGGGCGGCAGCGACTGGTTCCACATCGCCGCGCTGTGGACGACCGCGGCGGCGGTGGTGGTGCTGGTGGCGGCGGCGTTCGAGCGCTGGCACTTCGCCGGCTTCAGCAAGTCGCAAGAGGCGCGCAAGGCGCGGTTCGCCCGGTTCCACGCGCTTGATGCCGTGGCCCGCATGCTGCCCCTGTCGCCGGTGCGGCGACACCTGCTGGTGAAGGACGTCAAGGTGTTCCTGCGCGACGTCAGCCAGTGGTCGCAGCTGCTGCTGTTGGTGGCGCTGATGCTGGTCTATCTCTACAACTTCCGCGTGCTCGACCTCGACCGCCTGCCGTACATGAGCGGCGTGGTGAAGAATCTGTACGCGTTCCTCAACCTCGCGATGGCGGCGTTCGTCATGGCGACCGTGGCGGTGCGGTTCGTGTTCCCGGCGGTGTCGGCCGAAGGCGCCGCGTTCTGGATCATCCGCACCGCGCCGATTTCGTTGCGGGATTTCCTGTGGTCGAAGTTCTGGTCGGGCCTGGTGCCGGTGCTGGTGCTGAGCGAGGTGCTGATTGTCGCCGGCAACGAACTGCTGGGCGTCGACCCCTTCCTCAAGCGCATGTCGGCGGTCGCGATCGTCTTCATGGCGTTCGCGCTGGTGGGACTGGCCACCGGCCTCGGCGCGCGGTATCCGCGGTTTGCCGCCGACAACCCGAGCCAGGTGGCCGGGTCTTACGGCGGCGTGGCGTTCATGATCATGGCGGTCTTGTTCATCCTCGTGATGGTCGGCCTGCTCGGCTGGCCGTCGAGCGTGTACCTGTTCAGCCAGGTGCGGCGGCGGCCGCTGACCGACGTTCAGCAAGTCATGTTCTATGCGTGTTTCGCGGCGGCCGCGCTCCTGAGCATCGCCACCTGGCTGGTCGGCATGCGGACCGGCGTCAAGGCGCTGCAGGCGATGGATCGAACGCCGTCTTAGCCGCGTGCGCCCGTGTCCCGGAGAATCTGCCGGATTGGATCGGGCAGCAGCCGTGTGCCCAGCTTCCAGCACGTCTGGCAGGACGGGCAATCGTAGTAGTGGATGTTCATCTGCGGCATCGAGGCTGCCTGCGGCCGGAAGGCTCCCGACGAGACTTCGGTGTCGACGTAGACCAGCGTGCCCGCGCAGGTGGGGCAGGCCGGGTCAGCGGGGCGGTCAGCGGCATCGAGCACGGACATACCGGCACAGTATGGCGCAACTCGAAGCGAAGTTCTTCACCCTCGAGACGTTGGCCACGCTGGCGGCTTGCTCGGGTGGTTCGCTACACTGTGGCCGCCATGTCACGATTATTCATTGCTGCCCTGTGCCTCTCGGTGACCGTCCAGGCTCACGACGCGCCGAAGCCGCCGTCGGCCGGTGACCCGTGGTTCGGCACCTTCTCGATCATTGCGTTTGACCCGGCCACCAACGAGTTGGGGGTTGGCGTCCAGTCGCGGGCATTCGGGGCCGGCGCCGCCGTGCCGTACGCGAAGCCCGGGGTGGGTGCCGTGGCGACCCAGGCTTCCGCGAACCGGCAGTACGGTCCCAAGGCGATCGCGCTGCTCGAGCAGGGGCTGTCGCCGGCCGACGTGGTGAAGCGCATCACCGACGAGGACCCGGGACGCGACACGCGGCAGGTGGCGGTGATCGATGCGAAAGGCCGCTCGGCGGTCTATACCGGCAAGCGCGTCATCGATCGCAACTCGGATCCGAACGACCTGGTGCACCTCGGCGGCTACGCCGGCTTTGCCGCCGGTCCCAACTTTTCGGCACAGGGCAACACGCTGGCGAGCGAAGCAGTGGTCCAGGCGATGGCGGCGGCCTACCAGGCCGGCAAGGGGTCGATGGCGGAGCGGTTGATGGACGCGCTCGACGCGGGGCAGTCGAAGGGCGGCGATACGCGCGGCATGCAGTCCGCCGGTATCCTCGTCGTGCGGCCGCTGTCGCCCCACTCCGACTCCACCGTCGAGCGCATCGTCGACATCCGCGTCGACGATCACGAGGAGCCGTTCAAGGAGCTGCGCCGGCTGCTGAACATGACGCTGGGCGTGCCGAACCGGCTGACCGAGCGGTCCGCGCAGCTCGCGAAAGAAGGCAGGTTCGCGGAGGCGATCGCCGAGCAACAGAAGGCGCTCGAGATCAACCCGCGCAGCGAGCCCGCGATGTATGCGTTGGCCCAGCGTTACGCGCAAGCGGGCGACACGAAGCAGGCGCTCGCACACCTCGGCCACGCGATCCGGCGCCAGCCGAAGCAGTGGAAAGCGCAGGCGGCCGCGGATCCGTTGTTTGCCCAACTTGCCACCACCCCCGAATTCAAACGCCTCATCGCACCGTAGTTGGGGGCCTGACCCCCATTTCCACCAAATGGTGGATCGGGGACAGGGCTCGTACGCACCAGATCGGGGATTTTGGAGGGTTTTGCGGGAAATCCTGCACTCAGGGCTGACCCCAATCCACCATTTGGTGGAAATGGGGGTCAGGCCCCGTACTAATCGCATGGCGCTCGAACCCGATGTCCAGGTGACCGACGTGGGAGAACGGCAGGCTAGGCCATCCGTGACGGCCGCCATTGCAGGCCGAGACCGATAATCCGCTCGATCAGCTTGGCGTAGGTCATGCCGACCCGTTGCGCCGACTCAGCGAAATCCTCGCCGTGCGCCAGCTGCGGGTTCGGGTTGGCCTCGATCACCGACAGCTCCCCGGTGGGTTTCATCCGCAGGTCGATGCGCGCGTAGCCGGACAGGTCCAGGGCGCGGTAGACCCGCTTGGCGAGGTGCTGCACCTTGGCCGAGACGTCGTCTGGCAGCGCGGCCACGGCCGTGTCGATGCCGTGCTTCTTCTGGTACTTGACGCTCCACTTCACGCGCTCGGTGGCGATCTTCCAGTTGTTCTCGGGCATCTTCGAGAACGACATCTCCCACACCGGGAACGTCTGCAGGCGATCGTTGCCGAGCACGCCCACGTAGAGCTCGCGGCCGTCGATGAACTCCTCGACGATGGCGGGGGTCATGATGGTGTCGTGGATGAACTGGACGCGCTTGTTCAGTTGCTCCTCGTTCTCGACCACGGACGCCTGCGAGATGCCCGTTGATGACTCGTAGGTCAGCGACTTCACGATTAGCGGGAACTGCAGGCGCTTGGGCAGCTTCACCCTGTTGCCGAGCGGCACCACCAGGAAGTCGGGCACCGGGATGCGGTGATACGCCATCAGCTTCTTGGCCAGGCCCTTGTCGCGCGACAGCGTGAGCCCGCGCGGGTTGCAGCCGGTGTACGGCACCTTCAGCAACTCCAGGTAGCTCACCACGTTCTGGTCGAACACCACGACATCGTCGAACGCCTCCATCAGGTTGAAGGTGATGGTCGGCTTGAAGTCGTCCATCGTCGCGCGGATGGGCGTGAGGTCGTCGTGCACGCCGATCACGCGCACTTCGTGGCCCAGCACCTTGAGGGTGCGCACGACGTCGTACTCCATGCGCCAGGAGGCGGTCGAGGCGGTGGCCTGGTCGGGTGCCTCGTCGGGCGGTTCGAGGCCTTTATGGACGAGGGTGAGGACGCGCTGTGGTTTCAAAGGGCTACCCGATGACGGCCGCTGTGCAGGTAGTTCATCACCTGGACGGTCAGCAGCACCGTGAATTCCCGCCGCGCCTGTTCTTCGGGCACGGCGAGGCGGAGTTTGAGCTCGCGGCATCGCTTGATGATGTCTTCGAGCACCTTGTCGATGGTGTATTGGTAAATGCCGGTCCAGTCGGCGACGATCTTGCGCACCGGCTGGCGGATGCGCGTGAGGAACTGGGCGGCGGTCATGTGATGCGCGTGTTCGGGCGCGTCGGAAAACAGGCGCCGCAAGTCGCGATCGTAGAACGCGGGGTGGTCCAGTCCGTAGTGCCGGCGTTTGCGCCGGTAGTGATAGCGGAGCGTGCGATGAAGCCGTGGCAGGGGATCGATCTCTTCGGTCCGTTCGAGCAGCGGCTTCCTGCCGACCAGCGACCTCATCAGGTCGTCCATGTACTCGAGCTTCTTGAGCGCGGGCCACCCGCCGTAGCGCGCCTGCCAGTTCGACTCGGGCGTCAGCCACACCGCGAACGTCTCGGCGAAGTCCTCGTCGGGGTGGCTCTGCGCGTACCACGGGTCGAGGTGCTGCACGAAACTCTTGCTGTAGGGCCGTGGCGCGTAAAACTCCGGATACGGTTCCGACGAGCGGCCGAACACCTTGCGCCGCTGGCGGCGCAGCCGCAGCTTGTAGGCATTGTCGATGACGTGGCCGGCCTCGTGGCGCAGGATGCGCATGCACCACTCGTGCTCGCCGCCCTCGACCGCCAGCATCTGCGCCTTCTCGAGGCGCTCGAGGCGCGGATGGGCAAGGTAGAACGGCACCGCCATCGACGCCTGGCCGTCGGGCGTGAACCACTCATCGGACAGATAAAAGTGCAGCGGGAAGGTCAGGCCGCGGGCCTCGAGTTCAGCCTTGAGCTGGCCAATGCGAGACTCGACGACGGTGCCGTCGAGGTGGAGCGGGAGCGCCGCGAGGCGAAGGTTCAGAAGCTCTTCGTCCGGGAGTTCCGCCCAGTTGGGAGGCGCCGCCGTGCTGGGCATTGGGCTCTATTGGTGCGCTCGGCAGGACTCGAACCTGCGACCCCCGGCTTCGAAGGCCGATGCTCTATCCAGTTGAGCTACGAGCGCACGCGGGTCCTATTATGTCTCACGACTTCTTCAGTTTGTCGGCGAACGACTTTTCCAGCTTCTTGACCTTTGGGACCGCCACCGCGGCGACATACGGCTGATTCGGGTTCCGCGCCACGAACGCCTGGTGATACGCCTCGGCCTCGAAGAACTGCTCGAGCGGTTCCAGCGTGGTGACAATCGGCTGGTCGAACACCTTCGCGTCCTTCAGTTGCTGGATGTACGCGGCGGCGACACGCTCCTGGTCCACGCTGGCGTAGAAGATCGCCGACCGATACTGCCGCCCCAGGTCGTTGCCCTGGCGATTCAACTGCGTCGGGTCGTGGGCGACGGTGAAAAACACCTTGAGGAGCTGTCCCAGCGTGATGCGGCTCGAATCGTACTGCACGCGGATCACCTCGGCGTGGTCGGTCATGCCGCTGCACACGGCCTGGTAGTTGGCCGAGTCGGCCGTGCCGCCGGCATAGCCGGAGACGACGCTGCGCACCCCGTCGAGCTTGGCGAACACCGCCTCGGTGCACCAGAAGCAGCCGCCGCCAAGGACCACCGACTGCGGAGCGCCGGCGGGATCGGCCGGCGCGTCGATCGCCGGGTCAGGAAACTGGTCGGCGGGCACGTCGGGGCTGCCGCCAAAGAGGTCGCTTACTTTCATGCTTCGATTCTACCCGGCGCCGCCCGTCCGCGCGCGACGCCAAACACCACCATCGCGACCGCCGCCGCCAGCAGCGCCGCCGCCAGCGGCCGCGTGAGGAACACGGACCAGTCGCCCTGGCTGATCGACAGCGCCCGCCGCAGGTGCTGCTCCGCGGCGGGGCCCAGGATGAGGCCGATCATCACCGGGGCAATCGGCGCGTCGACACGGCGGAGCACGAAGCCGATGACGCCGACCAGCGCGACGAGCAGCAGGTCGCCGGCCGCGCGGTGCACGCTGAACGCGCCCAGCGAGGCGACGATGAGGATGCCGCCGTGCAGCCACGGCCGCGGAATCGACAGCAGCTTCACCCACAATCCAACCAGCGGCAGGTTCAGCACCAGCAGCATGGCGTTGCCGACGTACAGGCTGGCAATGACGCCCCACACCAGCTTCGGTTCGTGCTCGAACAGCAGCGGCCCCGGCTGCAGGCCGAACTGCTGGAAGGCGGCGAGCAGCACCGCGGCCGTCGCCGAGGTCGGCAGGCCGAGCGTCAGCAGCGGCACCAGCGTGCCCGCCGCGGAGGCGTTGTTGGCGGCTTCGGGGCCGGCCACCGCCTCGATGGCGCCGTGGCCGAACTCGCCGGGCGCCGCCGCCAGCCGCTTCTCGATCGCGTACGACATCAGCGTGGGCAACTCGGCCCCGCCCGCCGGCAGCGCGCCCATGGGGAAGCCGATGGCCGTGCCGCGCAGCCACGGCTTCCAGGAGCGCCGCCATTCCTCGCCCGTCATCCACAGCGATCCGCGCACCGGCAGCACGCCGTCGTCGTCAGGGCCGCGGCTCACAATCCATAGCGTTTCGCCGACCGCGAACAGGCCGATGGCGACGATGACCGGATCGATGCCGTCGAGCAGATACGGGATGCCGAACGTGAAACGCGCCTGTCCGCTCAAGCCGTCGATGCCGACGCTGCCGAGCGCCAGCCCCAGCATCAGGCTGACCCAACCGGCCAGCCGGGCGCCGCTGCCGCCGAGCACGGTGGTGACCATCACGAACGCGAGCACCATCAGCGCGAAGTACTCCGCCGACCCGAAGGCCAGCGCCATGCGGACCATCAGGGGCGCGGTCAGGCTGAGCGCGAGGGTGGCCAGCGTTCCGGCCACGAAGGAGCCGATGGCCGCCGTGGCCAGGGCCGCGCCGGCCCGTCCGTTGCGTGCCATCTGGTGGCCGTCGATCGCCGTCACGATGGTGGCGCTTTCGCCGGGCGTGTTCAGCAGGATCGAGGTCGTCGAGCCGCCGTACATCGCGCCGTAGTAGATGCCGGCGAACAT
>CAYGMD010000007.1:0-36512 GCA_964350785.1 uncultured Acidobacterium sp.
CGCCGGCCGATCATGCCGCGCGTGATGTCGAAGACGGCCGTGGCGGCGGCCGCCGGATCGACCGCGCGGACCTCGCCCGAGGCAATGGCCCGCTCGAACACGGCCTCGAGGTCCCTGGTCTGGCTTTCGAGCGACGAGCGGCACGGGTTGCGCCGCGGCAGCTGGCCGGTGAGATGGCGTGTCTTCTCGGTGATGTAGATGCGGTAGTAGTCGGCGTTGCCGCCGAAGAAACTGACCCTGGCGTGAACGAAGGCGCGGATGGCGTCCTTCAGGTTGCCGGCGGCGCCGACCTGCGCGGCGCTCAGGCGCTGCAGTTCGTCCATGCCGTCCTGGAAGGTGGCGTCGTAGATCGCCTGCTTCGACGGGAAATACAGGTAGATGGTGCCCTTGGCGACCTTGGCCTCGTCGGCAATGGCCTCCATGGTGGCGGCTTCGAAGCCGGCGCCGCCGAAGACGCGGCGGGCGGCGGCCAGCAGTTCGGCGCGGCGGTAGGCGGCGAGGACTTCTTCCTTGGAGGTGCGGGCAGACTGGGCAGTCATGAGAATGAACGGTCAGTTCACTGAAATGACCGTCCGGTCAGTCTAGCCGATCGCCGCTCCCAGCGGCAACTGCTGGCGATCTCAGAGAACCGTCGGGCGGGCTAGGCGCTCGATCGCGCCCCGCGCCGGAAGGCCGCCCGAATGCGCGAGATCATCACCTCGGGCTCGAACGGCTTCACCAGGTAGTCGTCGGCGCCCATTCCGATCCTACCTTTTGAAGAACGGCCGCAGTTCCGCCAGCACCTCGGCCGGCACGTCCTCCTGCAGGTTGTGGCCGCCGGGCAGGCCCTTGCCGGTAACGTTGACGCCGCGTTCTTTCCAGATGGCGAGCACGTCGTAGATCCGCCCCATCGGTCCCTTCAGGCCCCACAGGGTCATGAGCGGGCACGCGATCTTCCTGGTCAGGTCGGCCTCGTCGTGCTTGAGGTCAATCGACGCGCCGGCGCGATAGTCCTCGCACTGGGCGTGGATGTTTTCGGGCTGGCTCGACGTGCGCAGGTACTCGAGTTGCACCTCGTTGGTCGCGCGCGCCTTTTGCGCCTCGTACTGCGCCTTGAGGTCGTTCTCGGGCGCGGGTGCGGCCCGCACGTTGTTGAACCAGTGGAAGTAGGCCTGGATGAACTCGATCGTGACGTGCGTGTAGAGGTAATAGGTCGGGATGATGTCGAGCACCGCCAGGCGCGTCACCTTGTCGGCGTGGTCGAGCGCCATCCGGTGCCCGACGCGTCCGCCGCGATCGTGGCCGACGACGGCGAACTGGTCGAAGCCGAAGCTTTTCATGACCTCGACCTGGTCGAGCGCCATCGCGCGCTTCGAGTAGTTGGCGTGGTTCTCGCCGTCGGGCGGCTTGCTGCTGTCGCCGTAGCCGCGCAGGTCGGGGACGACCACGGTGTAGTCCTTTGCCAGCTCGCCGGCAATCAGCCGCATCGACACGTGCGTCTGCGGCGCCCCGTGCATCAGCAGCACCGGTGGTCCCGATCCGCCGTGCACGAGGTTGATCTCCGCGCCCGACGTCTTGACCCGCGCCGCCTTGAAGCCTGGAAAGAAACGCAACGTGTTGCCGGGATTCTCGACGGCCTGCGCCGAGGTCTCTTCGGGCAACCCGGCCGCGCCGACAGCTAACGCCGCGGTCATCTGCAGCAACTCACGTCGATTCATGGTGTTCATAGCTGGGCTCCCTCGCTGCGAATCGTGCGAATGGCAAACACCGGCGCCACCTCGTTGCCGCCCGTGGCGACAAACCGCACGGTGATCGTCTTGCGGCCGGCGATGAGCGCGGCCGGCACGCGGTAATGCATGTCGATGAACTTCGCGACGCTGGTCTGCGGCATCACGCCATTGCCAATCCGCACGTCGTCCACCAGGATGTCAAACGTCCGCGCGCGGCGGTTGTCGGTGTTGTAGGTGACGACGAGGGTCACCTCCGCGCCCTCGACGGGAAGGTCGTACGAAAACCACTTCGCGCTGCGGCGTCCCGGACGGCCGTCGTTGCGCACGATGGTCGACTCCTCGCCGCGCTGGTTGAACGGCTTCTCCGCCGCCGGTTCGATGGTTGAGAGCACCGCGATTGTGGCTTGCTCGAGTTCCGCCTGGCGCTGTTTCTCGGCATCGGCCTCGGCCACCTTCGCGGCAAACTCCATGGGCGTCAGCACGTCCCAATAGGCGGAGTAGACGCGGCGATGCACGCTGTAGAACGGGCGAAACTCGACGTCCGTGGCGTACTCACCGGAGACGGTGCGGGCCACGCCGAGCGCCAGGAACGTGGCCGGCTTGCCGTTGACGGGTTTGAGCAGCTCCATCAACGGGCGTTCCGTGACAATCGCCGCGGGCTCGGGCGGCGCCGATCGCACCCCGTCGCCATCGCCATCGTCGCGGCGTCTCGGGGCGGGCCCCAAGTCACCGGCCAGGACCAGCGGCCCCCACATGACGATGCCCTTCTTCGGGTTGTCGGCCAGCCGCTCGAGCCGCAACGTCTTCGGCAGGGTCAGCGCGACCGTGTCGCCGGACTTCCAGGTCCGCTTGATCTCGACGTAGGACCCGGCGTTCGGCACCTGGACCACCGCCTGGCCGTTCACGCGCACGGCAAACCCGGCGCCCGCCCACGACGGACGCCGCAGCGCCAGCGTGAACTCGCGCGGCGCTCGCGCGGCGAGCGTGATGCTGGCCGCATCGCCCTCGGGAAACGTCGTCGCCATGGCGATCTTGATTCCGGCGGCTTCCCAATTCGCCGTCGAGGGCGCATAGAGGTTGACGAACAGCCTGTCGCCCGATTCGTAGTAGATGCCCAGCCCGTGAAGAGCGTGGCTCTCCATGCCCGTGCCGACACAACACGTGAAGCTGCGCTGCATATCCGCGTACTCGCGCCGCACCGCCGAACCCACCGGCACCATGTAACAGGTCGCGCCGTCGTCGCTGTCCATCGAGCCCAGGATGTGATTGAACAGCGCGCGCTCGTGGAACTCGGCGTAGCGGATGTCGGGCTGCAGCGCGAACAGCTTTCGCGTGAGCTTGAGCATGTTGTAGACGTTGCAGGTTTCCGCCGTCCGGCCCTCGGTGATGTTGCCCAGCAAATCGGGTTCGCGGAAGTACTCGTCCTTGCCGTGACCGCCGGTGGCGAAGGTGTGGTGGTTGACGACGCGGTCCCAGAAGGTGGCCGCCGCGGCCCGATCGCCCCGGTCGCCCGCGTACGCGTAGCGCGCGGCCGAGCCGATGGCTTTGGGCACCTGCGTGTTGCCGTGCAGGCTGCTCAGCGGATCCTGCCCGTTCTTCAGCGGATCCATCACCGCCTTGTGTTCGAACTTGCACGACAAGTCGAGCCAGCGCCGGTCGCCGGTGTCGGCATAGAGGTCGGCCATCATCTCGTTCATGCCGCCGAACTCGGTGGCCAGCATGCGCTGGATGGTCGCGTCATCCATCGGCTCGAGAAACGCCGCCGACCACTGCGCAAACTTGACCTCGATGGCGAGGGCGGCCTGGTTACCGGTGTGGCGATAGGCGTCGCGCAAGCCCGCGAAGGTCTTGTGCAGCGTGTACCACGGCGACCACAGGCCGTTGAGATCGAAGTTAGCCGAACGGATGTTGCCGTGCGACACCTCCGAGAACGCCGTCTTCACGCCCTGCAGCGCGCCGGCAAACCCGTCGCCGTGCGCGTCCTGCACCAGCTTCAGCTCGCCGACGATGTAGTCGGCGCGTTGCTTGAAGCGGGCATCGCCGGTGGCGGCAAACATCAGGCTGACGGCCGACAGGTAGTGGCCGGCAATGTGTCCCGTCAGTTGACGGCCCTCGGCGTCCCAGCCGGTGTAGCCCTCGGCCCTGGGCGCAAGGCCGGCCAGCTTGCGGTAGAACGCCAGCATGCGATCGGGCTCGAGCGACAGCAGGTACCGTGCGTCGAGCTCCTGCGCGTGCTTGAGCGGCCCGCCGGTGAGCCGCACGGCCGCGAGCGGCAACGGCCGTGCCGTGTCGGCCACGGCCGGCTGGATTTTCTGCGCGAACCCGGACGACACCAGCCAGGCCGCGCCGCCGGCGACCACGTGAAGAAACTCGCTGCGTGAGAGCTTCAGCGCGAGGGCCATGGCGGCATCTTATCAACGGAAACCAGGCACCTCGAGAATGGCTTTTGATTGGATCAGGCTTTCAAACTGCTGGCACAACTGTCGGCCGAACGCCGCGTTCCTGATCAGGACACCAGCCGCACACACCGGAGCTTGCCTGGCCCACTTCAGGGTGATAACATGGCCGTGGTAATAAACACGGCCGTGGTATCAAACATGGCCGTGGTAATGGGTGTTGACGTGGTATCCAAACCTTCGGACAAACCAATCGGACAACAGGCAGAAGTCTTTGTGGCTGAGCTATTTATGGCCGAAGGCTGGAAAGTGCAGCGGAACGTGGCCTTCGGCCGCTATCAGGCCGACCTTGTCGTCCAACGAGCTGGTAAGGCCTTCGTGGTCGAGGTTAAGGCTTCCTCAGAGGGGCGTTCCGACCGGGTCCTAGCTTTGCTCTCGCAGGCAATTCTCCAAGCACAAGCCGGGGCACGGGCACACGGCCATGCCCATCCCCTAGCCATCGTTCACTTGGGCGCGGTCTCGCAATCGCTCGTGAGACGGGTCAGGGAGTTCGCTGACGATTTCGCCTCTGGCGTAGCTGTGGGCCTGGTGTCGGAGGACGGCCTCCGCTTCTTCGTCGGCGACGGACTTGAAAGCCTCAATGCCGCGCCGAAGATTGTTCGAGGGAGTCATGAGAAGGCGTCCAGCCCCTCGCGACATCTCTTCTCGGACTTGAATCAATGGATGCTGAAAGTCCTGCTGGCGCCAGGGGTTCCTGTACAGTGGCTGTCAGCGCCGCGCGACCTCTATCGCAACTCGTCGGAATTTGCCAAAGCAGCAAACGTGTCGCAGATGAGCGCGTCTCGCTTCTTCGCGCAACTACGGGCGGATGGTTATCTCGACGAATCTGCGCGCCACCTCAAGTTGGTCCGTAGAGCTGATCTGTTCCAACGCTGGCAAGCCAGCGGGCTGCGTGTGTCTCCACGCGATATACCCATGGTGTTCATGCTGGGCGGTCCGATTGAGAGTCACCTGCGCCAATTGGAGAGCAACGATGCCTGCCTTGGTTTGTTCGCTGCAGCGGACGCGCTCAAACTAGGGCACGTTAGTGGCGTGCCTCCGCATGTTTACGTACCCAAGTGGGACGGCCTCGACCCGAGGGTCTGGGCAGTGTTCCCGGCAGCTGCCAAGCCGGACTTCATCCTTCGCGAGGCAAAAGCGCCTCGGTCCATTTTCCGGGGAATGGTCAGGGTCGACGGCGTACCCGTTTGCGATGCCATCCAGGTCTGGCTCGACGTCTCGAGGCATCCATCACGTGGCGTCGAGCAAGCGGAAGTGATCTATCGCAAAGTCCTGAGTCCGGTCATCGAAGGAGGCGGCGCGTGAAGGATCTTGCGTCATTCGCCAGGCTGATTCAGGCCATCGAGCCGTGGCGATCTCACCTCGTCCTAGCCGGCGGCTGGGCCCACCGGCTGCATCGCTTTCATTCATTGGCGAAACCGCTCAACTATGAGCCTATCGCCACGAAAGACACCGACATCGTGTTCGACGCGAACGTGCCACTGCATGGCGACATCTGTAGCGCTTTGTCAAAAGCGGAGTTCAGAGAGGAACTGTCAGGCGAGCACAAGCCTCCTGTGGCCCACTACACCCTGGGAGATGAAGGCGCTGGCTTCTACGCCGAATTTCTGACACCCCTGCGAGGAAGTGGGACGACGAGAAAGGGACAGCCTGACGCGACGATAAAAATGGCCGGCGTTACCGCCCAGAAGCTGCGACACGTCGATCTTCTTCTCGTCGAGCCGTGGCCGATCAGAATTGGAGCTGACCAAGGCGTTCCGCTGCTGAAGCCAATTGATGTCATGGTGGCGAACCCCGCGGCGTTCATCGTACAAAAACTGCTGATTCAGGAATATCGAAATGCCTCGAAACAAGCGCAGGACCTGCTCTACATCCACGACACCATCGAGTTGTTCGGAGGAACACTTCCCACATTGAGCAACCTTTGGAAGACGTCCATCGCGCCGGCCCTCGGTCCCAAGACGGCCAGGCAGGTGACAGAAGTAACCGACAAGATGTTCTCGTCCGTCACTGACGTCATCCGCGACGCCGCGCGAATTCCGCAGGGGCGTGACCTGACGCCTGAGCGCGTGCGGGTGACGTGTCAGGTTGCTATGGCACGCATACTGGCCTAGCCTTACAGACCACAAATCGAAGGAGCCGCAATTTGGCGCGACACTCGAAGCCTCAACACCTATTGGCCCACCCGGCGGCGCAACGTTTCATCACGGCGCTTCGTCAGGGCGATTCCATCCTGACACCGGAGATTCTGTCCTGGGCTCCAAAAGCCATCGACCAAATCGGCAATGGGGCCATGGCCGAGCTCGATGGGTCGCTCGTAACCGACCAGGCGCTCAACATGAAGCACCAGGATGGCATCGCCTCTAAGCCTATTCCGACCTCGCTGAATCCAGCCGCTCCTTGATCGCCGCAAACGCCGGGGTCGGCCCCTGGTATTCCAGCTCGTCCACGCTCTCGAACACCGGCACATCGGTGCGAATCGTGGCGATCTGCCTGAACAGCAACGCCTGGCCGCGATCGCGCCTGAGCGTCGCCGCCAGCGAGGCCGCCCGCACGTTAACGCCCCACGTCGTGCCGTCGTCCGGGATGTCTTCGATGTGACCGAACTTGGCCAGCACCAGCGCGGCCGACTTGGCGCCCCAGCCCTGCAGGCCGGGATAGCCGTCGGACGAGTCGCCGACCAGCGCGAGGTAGTCGGGAATGGAGGCCGGCGGCACGCCAAACTTGGCGATCACGCCTGCTTCGTCGCGGATCGCTCGGCGCAGCCGGTCCTCCTGGACGATGCGCGTGCCCTGCACGCATTGCGACAAATCCTTGTCGGGTGTGCAGATGCGCACCTGGGTCACCCGGGGATCCTGGGCCGCCTTCACGGCCGCGGCGCCCAGCGCGTCATCGGCCTCGAACTCGACCATGGGCCACACGCGCACGCCGTATGCAGCCAGCGTCTCTTCGAGCAGCGGAAACTGCGCCCACAGCGCGGGATCGATGCCTTCGCCGGTCTTGTAGCCCGGGTAGAGCTGATTGCGGAACGACTCGATGACGTGATCGGTGGCCACCCCCACGTGCGTGGCGCCGCCGTTGACCATGCCGCGGATTGAGGCCAGCACGCCACGCACGGCGCCCACCTCCATGCCGCCCCGGTCGCGCGCCGGCGGCACGCCGTAGAAGTGGCGGAACAGCTCGAAGGTGCCGTCGATGAGGTGGACGATCATGGGGCTCGCTTCGCTCGTAGGGCTCGGGGCTTCGCCCCTCGTGGGGCTCGGCGGCTACGCCGCCTCGTGGGGGTCGCTTCGCTCCTAGGGACGAAGAACATCCACCAGCGCAGCGAGCATTGTAGTATCAGCCGATGCCGTCGGTACGGTTCACGCGCAATATCCAGCGCCACGTGTCGTGTCCGACCCTCGAGGTCGAAGGAGCCACGCTGCGGGAAGTGTTCGACGCGTACTTCCGCGCCAACGAACGGGCCCGCGGCTACGTCCTGGACGACGATGGCAAGCTGCGCAAGCACATGGCCGCCTTTATCGATGGCCGTCAGATCAACGATCGCGTTTCGCTCAGCGACCCGGTGGCGGCCACGGCCGTGGTCGACATCGTGCAGTCCCTTTCCGGAGGATAGCGCGTCATGAGCCAACGATGTTTCGTCAGTACGCGGAAGGGGCTGTTCACCCTCGAGCGCGGCGCCGGCGGCTGGCGCATTGCGCGGACCAGCTTCGTCGGCGACAACTGCACGCTGAGCCTGCCCGACCCGCGCAGCGGCCACCTGATCGTCGCGCTCAATCACGGCCACTTCGGCGTCAAGCTGCACCGCTCGCTCGACGGCGGCGCGACGTGGAAGGAAATCCCGGCGCCGAAGTACCCCGACAAGCCGGCCGGCTACGTGCCCAAGGTACCGGTCGAGGGCGTGCCGGCCGACTGGTCGCTGAAGCTGGTGTGGGCGCTCGAACCCGGCGGCCCCAACGAACCGGGCGTGATCTGGTGCGGCACCTTGCCCGGCGGCCTGTTCCGTTCCGAAGACGGCGGCGATTCGTGGGAGCTCAATCGTCCGCTGTGGGACGAGCCGCGGCGCGAACAGTGGTTCGGCGGCGGCGCCGAGCAGCCCGGCATCCATTCGATTTGCGTCGATCCGCGCGACGCGCGGCACGTGAAGGTTGGCGTATCGTGCGGCGGCGTCTGGACCACGCGCGACGCGGGCGCCCACTGGGACCTCACCGCCAAGGGGATGCGCGCCGAGTTCATGCCACCGGAGAAACAGTTCGAGGAGAACGTGCAGGACCCCCACCTGGTGGTGCAGTGCCGCGCCAACCCTGACGTCCTGTGGGTGCAACATCACAACGGCATCTTCAAGAGCACCGACGGCGCCGCGACGTGGAGCGAGATCACGGGCGTGAGCCCGTCAACGTTTGGCTTCGCCGTGGCGGTGCATCCGGAGAATCCCGATGTCGCCTGGTTCGTGCCCGGCGCCAGCGACGAGAAGCGCCACCCCGTGGAGGGCCGCGTCGTCGTCACGCGCACACGCGACGGCGGCCAGACGTTCGAGACGCTGTCCCGAGGGCTGCCCCAGGTCCATGCCTACGACCTCGTCTACCGCCACGCGCTCGATGTCGACGAGACGGGCCTCACGCTGGCGTTCGGCTCGACAACCGGCTCGGTGTGGCTGAGCGAGGATGGCGGCGATTCGTGGCAAACGCTGTCGGCCAACCTCCCGCCGGTATACGCTGTGAGATTCGAAAAGCCCGAATGAGAATCCCAGCTGCCCTTGCCCTGTTTGCCGCCGCCGCGTTGAGCGGCTGCGGCGCCCCACCTGCTTCCGCGCCCCCAGCCGCAACGGCGGCTTCACCCACCGCCACCGCCGAAGTCTCGGGCGCCGCGCCCAGGGGGGCGATCGTGGCGTTGTTGCCCGCGACCGGGGAGACACCGCTGCCCGAGGGGCCGGCGGTAATGGACCAGTACGCCAAGCAGTTCGTCCCGAACATGCTCTACGTCCGTGTCGGCCAGCCCGTGGAATTCCGCAATACGGAAGACATGGGCCACAACGTGACCGTGAACCGCCGCGACACCGGGGCCGCGATCTTCAACGTCGAAACCGACCCGCAGGAAAAGCACGTGCACACCTTCGACCGGGTCGGGCAGTACGACGTGACCTGCAGTGTTCACCCGGGCATGCAGGCGACCGTCGTCGCGACGCGCAGCCCGGTTGCCACGACCGCCAGCGACGATGGTCGATTCAGCCTGAGCGGAGTCCCGGCAGGCGACTACACGTTGAGCGTGACGTTCGAGGGGCGGACCGTGGAGCAGGCGGTGGCGGTCAAGGGACCGCGCACCGAGGTGAAGATTCAGTAGTGTAGCGTCCGGCTTCAGCCGGACCTTCAGGCGTTGGCCGAGGGGGTCTGGAGCTTGAGGATGGTGACGAGATCGCGATGCGCGAGCACCGCGTCGGGCACTTCCTGCAGGGCCGCCTGGTAGCGTTCGGAGTAGGATGTCCCAGCCGCAGGCGAGGCCAGGTCCCGGGCCTGGGCAATCAGGGGGGCGACCGCGGGCGATTCCGGCGGCTTGGCGACCAGGGCCTCGTCGATCGCCACGATGAGGCCCGACATGGGGCGAAGCCAGGCGAACGCCTTGTCATTGAATATCACCTGCAGCAGCTGGGTGGCGGCCATCGGGCCGTGATCGAGTTCGTATTCGGCCCGCTGCCAATCGATTAGCGTCTTATGCAGGTGCAGGAGCGCGGCCCGGAGTTCGCGAAGCAGGGAGCGGTCGGCGTCAGTCACGGGCAATTCCGTGGCCAATCTTATCAGCGAATAGCGAATCGGCCGCGGGCCGACATATGATGATTGTACGTCGCATGACATTACAGAGCCTGAACTTCCTCTCATTTGAGACCCGGTCGCGCACCCCTCTCGCGTTCCCGCTGTTCACGGTCTTTATCGCCTTGCACCCGCTGGCGGCGTTCGCGATCATCCGGACGTTCTTCAGGCCGACGTGGGACGCGCAGGTCGCCGCCGGTCCCATGGCCATCGTCCTGACCATGCTCGGCTGCAACCTGTTGTTCTGCTTTGGCGAATTCCTGTTCCATCGCTACCTGCTGCACGCCAACACCGTCGGCGGGTTGGTCCGCCTCAGCACGGGGCACCTGCACCACCACAAGCTGACCTCGATCAAGTTCGTCGACGACCACGTCAAGAGCGCCTATCCGATCGTCGATCACGATCACGACGATGCGGCGACCTTTCCGCCGTATGCGCTGGTGGCGTTCATGCTGTTCTTCACGCCGTTCTTCGCGGTGACGGCGTTCTCGTTCCCGAACTTCCCGATCCTGATCGGCGGTTACCTCGCCATCTCGATCGCGCACTTCCTGTACGAGACCATCCACGTCGCGCACCACACGCCGTACGAGGTGTTCTGGCAGCGCAAGATCGAGGGTCCGGTGTTTGGCCCGATCTGGCGGAAGCTTTACGGCTTTCACCAGGCCCACCACGCCAACTACAGGTGCAACATGAACATTGCCGGCTTTTACGGCATTCCCCTGGCCGACCTGGTGCTGGGGACCTACGAACAGCCGGCCGTGCTGCTGAACGAGGGCGCCCCGGCCAGCAAGAAGCTGGCGGCCAGCCTGACCAAGACGCCGCGGTGGCCGATTTCGGCCATGGACCAGGCCATGCTCAAGCGCCGCAAGCGCATGGTGCGGGAGCAGGAGGCGCGCGATGCCGCCCGCAAGGCCGCCGCCGAACGTGCCGCGGGAGCCGCCCCGGCGCATGTGGTTGATCCGGTACGCCCCGGCGAGTTACGATAGGAACTTACCCAGGGGGCCTGTAGCGCAGTTGGGAGCGCGCATCAATGGCATTGATGAGGTCACCGGTTCGATCCCGGTCAGGTCCACCATTCTCATTTCGCTGCGCTCATTCGTCCGGCGGCCCTTCCCGGGCCTCGGGCTCATACAGCGGACGCTTCGCGTCCGCTAGTTAGTGCGATCCCGGTCAGGTCCACCATTCTCACTTCGCTGCGCCTACCTCGTCGCAGTGGCCGTCTGCAGGAGATGCAGCATTTCGATCGGCAGCGGGAAGACGATCGTCGAATTCTTCTCCGCCGCAATTTCGGTCAATGTCTGCAGATAGCGCAGCGTAATCGCAACCGGCTCGGCGGCGATCACGCCGGCCGCCTGTGACAGTTTCGCCGACGCCTCGAGCTCACCAGCGGCGTGGATGATCTTGGCGCGCTTTTCCCGCTCCGCCTCCGCCTGTCGCGCCATGGCGCGCTGCATGTTCTCCGGCAGATCGACGTGTTTCACCTCGACGGCCGATACCTTGACGCCCCAGGGATCGGTGCGCTGATCGAGAATCTGCTGGAGCTGCTGGTTCAGGTGCTCGCGCTTCGAGAGCAGGTCATCCAAATCCACCTGGCCCAGCACGCTGCGCAGGGTCGTCTGCGACAGCTGCGACGTCGCGTAGTTGTAGTTCTCCACTTCGACGATGGCCTTGAGAGGGTCCATCACGCGGAAGTAGACGACCGCATTCACTTTGACCGAGACGTTGTCATGCGTGATGACGTCTTGCGGCGGCACGTCGAGCACCACGGTGCGCAGCCCCACGCGCACCATCCGGTCGATTGGCGCGAACACGAGAATCAGGCCGGGACCCTTCGGCTGCGGCAGGAGCTTGCCGAGGCGGAAGATCACGCCGCGTTCGTACTCGGCGAGAATCTTGATCGAGTTGATCAGGTAGAGCACGACGATCAGGATCAGAATCAGGAGTGGATTGATCAGCATCATGATGGACCTCAGTCCTTGCGGACGACGAGCGTTAGTCGATCGACGCCGGTGACCCGGACGCGCGTGCCCGCCGGGATCGACTCACCGGACGTCGCGTTCCAAATCTCTCCGCGCGTGGCGACCTGCCCGGCGCGGTCGGGAGCAATGGCGGTAAGCGCCTGGCCCGGTTCGCCGATCATGGCCACCTGCCCCATGACCGGTGGTTGCCGCTGGGCCGCGACAGCGAGCCTGGCGAGCCACACCGCGACGATCGCGAACCCGAGTACGACCGGCACGACCACGGGGAGGCTCAACTGCAATTCCGGAAGCGTCGAGTCCATGAGGATCATCGATCCGAAGATCAGGCTCACGACGCCGCCGGCCGTCAGCAGGCCAAAGCTCGTCACCTTGATCTCGAGCACCAACAGCAACAATCCGAACAGCACCAGCAGCACCCCGGCGTGGTTCACGGGCAGCACCGAGAATGCGAAGAACGCCAGCAGCAGCGACACGCCGCCGACCACTCCGGGCAGAATGGCGCCCGGGCTCCACAACTCGATCGTCAAGGCCAGCGTGCCCAGGCTGAGGAGCAGGTACGCGATGTTCGGGTGCGCGACCCCGCTCAAGATTCGCTGTCGCAGGCTCATCTCGATCGGGATGATGTGCGCGTCGCGCGTCCTCAATCGCACCGTGGTGCCGTCGAAGCGCGTGATGGTGCGGCCGTCGAGTTGCGACAGCAGGTGTGGAACGTCCTGCGCCACCACGTCGATCAGCGGCGGCACGGCGGCAGCGGCCTCGTCCTCGGTGAACGCGCGGCTCTCGGTCACCGCCCGCGCGGCAAGATCGACGTTGCGGTGGCGGCGGGTGGCGAGAGTACGAGCGTAGGCAGCGCTGTCCTCGGTGGCCTTCGTCGACGTGGTGTCGTCCATCTTCGGGCCGCCGCCTTCGACGGGATGGGCCGCGCCGATGTGCGTGCCCGGCGACATAGCGGCGACGTCCGCGGCAATCGTGAGGATGAACCCCGCCGAGGCCGCGCGGGCGCCAGACGGAGACACGAAGATCGCCACCGGTGTCTTGGCGGCGATCATGCTCGACACGATGACCCGGGTGGAATCGAGCAGCCCGCCCGGCGTCCGCAGCGTGAACACGACGAGCTCCGCCCCGGCGAGATCGGCCCGATCGATCGTGTCGATCATGTATTCCGCGGAGACCGGATGGATGATGCCGTCAACGATGGCCGAGTAGACAATCGGACGGCCCGCATTTTCGTTGGGAGCAGGGGCAATCTGGAGGGAGCGGGCGCGGGACGAGCCACTCGTCATCGCCAGGACCAGCGTCAGACAAGCCGCCAACCGCCGCGCATCGCCAACAGTCATGGTGGACAGCGCTCAGCTCATTATGGCGCCATTCACTGTCCTGGTGCCGGCGCGCATTGCACCGATGAGGCTCGGGCCAACCCGAACGTCGGCGCCAACTGGCAAATCGAGGGTCCACCGTCCCGGCCGATGTTCCCGCACGCGGCCGGTGAAATCGACCATAATCGGCCGTCATGTCGAGTGCCTCAATGCGCTTCATGCTGATCGGTTTGCTGACCACCGTGGCCCTGTTCCCTCCCGTCTCGGCCCAGACCCAGACCGACACCTCCGCTGACGCTCGACTCCGGGCGCTCTACACCGAGGAATGGGCGTGGCGGCAGAAGGAACTCGGACGCGGGCCGGCCAGCGATCGCTTCCCGAACGTCGATGCCGCATCGCAGCAGGCCAGGCTCGCCTACTGGACCAAGACCCTCGCGACGCTCGACACCATCCCCTTTGACCAGCTGTCCGCCGACGAGAAGGTCAACGCGCAGATCTTCCGCACCTCGCTGCGCGAGCTGGTCAGCGACATCCAGTACAAGACCTACGAAGCGCCCTTCAACAGCGACACGTTTTTCTGGACCTCGTTCACGCCCCGCCAGAGTTTCGCGACCGCGGAAGCCTATCGCTCGTATCTCGCGCGGCTGCGCGACGTGCCGCGCCACTTCGACGAGCAGATCGTCAACATGCGCGCCGGCCTGGCGCGCGGCTACAGCGTGCCCCGCGTGTCGGTGATTGGCCGCGATGCCACCATCGAGCCGTACGTCAAGGCCGACGCCACCAATCCGCTCTACGCCCCGTTCGCCCAGATGCCGGCCGGCATGCCCGCGACCGAGCAGGATTCGCTGCGCGCCGAGGCCAACACGGTGATTCGCGACACCGTCGCGCCGGCCTACGCGAAGCTGCTGACGATGATCCGGCAGGAGTACCTGGAGAAGGCACGCCGGACGCTGGCCGCCAGGGCGATGCCTGACGGCGAGGCGTTCTATCAGGCCCAGATCGTGAAGCACACGACCCTGACGCTGACGCCGCAGGAGATTCACGACATCGGCCTGAACGAAGTCGCCCGCATCGAAGCCGAGATGCGCGCGGTCAAGGACCAGGCGAAGTTCAAGGGGACGATGGCGGAGTTCTTCGCGTTCATGAGGACCGACCCGCAGTTCTACGCGAAGACGCCCAAGGAACTGCTGGCCTTCTCGGCCTACGTCGCCAAGAAGGCCGACGACAAGCTCGCCGACACGATCGGCTTCCTGCCGCGGCGGCGGCACGGCATCCGGCCGGTGCCCGATGCCATCGCGCCGATCTTCACGGGCGGACGCGGCGGCCTCGAAGCGTGCCTGATGAACACCTATAACCTGCCGGCCCGCCCGCTCTACACGATCGTCCCGCTCACCCTGCACGAGTGCACGCCGGGCCACAGCTTCCAGGCGGCGCTGGCGCTCGAAGGGCCGGAACGGCCCGCCTTTCGGCGCGGCACGTCGTTCTCCGGCTACGGCGAAGGCTGGGGGCTCTACGTGGAATGGCTCGGCACCGTGATGGGGATCTACGAGACGCCCTACGAGGACATGGGCCGGCTGGCGTACGAGATGTGGCGGGCGTGCCGGCTGGTGATCGACACCGGCATCCACCAGTTCGGCTGGACGCGCGAGCAGGCCATGAGTTATTTACGCGACCGCGCGCCCCTGGCCGAGCACGAAATCACCACCGAGATCGATCGCTACATCGCCTGGCCGGGACAGGCGCTCGCCTACAAGCTCGGCGAGATCCAGATCCGCCGTCACCGGCGCGAGGCCGAAGCGAAGCTCGGCGCCAGCTTCGACCAGCGGCGCTTCCACGATGCCCTTCTCGCGATTGGCTCGGTGCCGCTGCCCGTGCTCGAGCAGCGGATGAACCAGTTCATCGCCGACGAGTTGGCGGCGGCCAGGCCGTAGTGGACCTTCGATTAGAGAAACGATGCGTGGTCCGGAAATCAGGCCTGGGTCAGAGCCGGCCCGTGAGCGCCATGATCACGATGATGATGAGGATCAATCCGCCGAGCCCGCCGCCGACGCGCGGCCCGCCCGCATAGAAACCACCACCGCCGAACAACACGAGGAGAATAATCAGTATCAGCAGCAAACTCATGGCGCCCTCAATCCTGGTGATGGCCGGGTCGGCTGACTTGCCGAAGCCCTTGCCTCCACCGTCTGGTGGAGACTGGCTGCAATAAGCTCGCCGTGTCCGGTCGAGCTCCGGAAGGCCTGTAAAGGCCGCCACCCGGACGACGACCCCCGCCACTGGGTGTCCCGGTTCCACTTTCAGGAATCGGGCGGACGTTCGCAGCGGCCGTGCCGAAACGAAGGACTTCCTGATCGCGTTCGGCGTGTCGGGATCGGTCCACGAGTCAATCCAGGGCTCGACCCGCCGAACTGGTCGACCCCCACATCAACGTCGTCGCCAAGGTGCCCAAGACGGCGCTGGCGCACCTCAAGCGATAGGCCGGGCGCCGCGGTGGGACACGCAAGCGGGGTCCCACCACGGCCTGGTCTTTACTGCGGCGCCGCGGTCGTGCTGACCGTGCGTTTCTCCGCCGCTACCGCCGCCGCGACTTCCGCCAGCAGCTTCTGCGCGTCGTAGACGATGCCGTCCTTGATCGTGTACTTCACGCCGCCCACTTTTTCCTGCCGGTTGGTCTGCGGGTTCAGGCGCATGTGGCCGGTCCCGTAAAGCGTCTTCAGGTTGCTCAGCGGGTTCTCGGTGGTGATCACCAGGTCGGCGAGCATGCCCGAGCGGACCACGCCCATGGGCGGGGCCTCGCCCTTCGGCTCATACAGGGTCTTGGCGCCCCACATCGTCGCCGAGCGGATGATCTCGAGCGGCGAGAAGCCGGCTTCGCGCAACAACTCGAGTTCCTCGATGTAGGCGAAACCGTACGTCTTCCAGATGAAGCCCGAGTCGGTGCCCACCGTGACGCGGCCGCCCATGTTCTTGTAGTCGTTCATCAGGCGCATGTAGCGCTGGTAGAACATCTTCCAGTGGTACTCGTTCTCGGTCGTCCAGTCGTAGAAGTAGGAGCCGTGGTTGTCGCGCGTGCTCTGGAAGTAGTTCCACAGCTGCGGCATGGTGTAGGCCTGGTGCCAGTCGGCGTTGCGCGCGCGCATCAGGTCGCGTGACGCGGCGTAGATGTTGAAGGTCGGGTCGAACGTGACCTTGTTGGCCTTTTGCTGCTCGAGGTAGGCGAACCATTCCTTCGAGCCCGGCTCGTAGGTCTGGTTCCAGATACGGGCAATGTCGCCGAAGCGGTCCTGCTCGTTGTTGTAGTCGTAGCCAATCGGGTAGTCCTGGATGGTCTTGTCCTTCAGGAGCGATTCCATGTGGCCGTAGTAGTGGGTGATGGTGTCGAGGTGGGCGTCGCCCGCGTTGCGGCCGTTGAAGTTGGCGACTCCGTTCTGCGACAGGTGGGCCACGGTGCCCATCTTGTTCTTGTGCGCCTCGTCGATGGCGGCAGTGATGATCTCCGGCGTCTCGTCGCCGCGGTTGAAGAACTTGATGCCGTCGATGTTGTTGGCGGCGGCCCAGCGCACCCAGTCGCGCGCCTTCTCCACCGACGTCACCGGGCCGTTGGGCCAGCCGGAACCCAGCGTCTGGTAGTTGAAGATGCGCGGCGCCGCGATCTCGTTCTTCGCCGAGCGGTTCTTCTCGGAGCTGGTGACCTCGGCCGACGACAGCGACACGCCGCGGACCGTGGTCACCCCGTGCGCCAGCCACAGCTTGTAGGCGTAGCTCAGGTCCGGCGCCTTGCCGCGGGTGGAGCCGTGCACGTGCATGTCGACGAAACCGGGCATCACGTACATGCCCTTGCCGTCGATTTCGTGATCGAAGTCGCGCGGCTCGCGATTGGGCGTCTCGGCCATGCCCGGCCAGCCGGCCTGCCGCACCGCCGTGATGCGGTTGCCCTCGACGACGATGTCCATGGGGCTGAGGGGGGGACCGCCGGTGCCGTCGATCAGCGTGACGCCGCGGATCACCATCTTCTTGAAGGGGCCGGCGCCCTCGCCGGCCTTGCGGGCGGGGGCGGGCGTGTCGCCGCCACGGCCACGCGGCGCCTGCGCCGCCGCCGCGGCGGGCGCCTGCGCGAGCGACGGCTCGCTGTAACCAACGGCCAGGGCCAGCGCGGCCAATCCGGCGGCGGCATAGATTGTGGTCTTGTGGATCATCGCAATTCCTCGTCTCTGACGTGACACGGCTGCACTGTCGAACGTCCCAGTATCCTACTCAATCACCCACCCGGTCACCGTCGCCAATTGTCACGGGTCACACTGGCGAGGTGAACCGGATTGCGCCCAGGTTTCGCGTGCCAATACGGGAGACGGGAGCGGGCGGGTGTTGAGGATGGCGAACGCGTTCCAGCCCTCATTCACGAAGGTCAGGCTGCCGTCGCCATCGACGCGATAGATCACGCCGGACAGGTTGTTGGTCACGGAGGCGCTGGGACTATCGTAACCTCGTAACGAGCTCGCTGACACATGAGACTCAGGCACGAGATAGCCGAAGCCGTCGAAGAGCATCGCGACCAACACTGGCGCCGCGAAGGCGCGCGCCAGGTCGAGACCGCCGCCGACGCCGAGCGCTTCGTCGAGCAGGCCGGGTTTGCCGCCTGCCTGACCGATTCGCGCAAGCCCGGTCCGTCGCTGTACGTGGCGGTGTGCGGCCGGCGCGACGCGGTCATGCCCCGCAACGTGCAGAAGGATCCCGAGGCGTCGCAGGCCTGGCTGCTGAAGGACGAGGTCATCAAGCGCGGCCGGGTGTATTACGGCAAGCTCGCGCGTGGCAAGGCCACGTTCCTGGCGCCGCGGATGGTGCCCTACTTCCATGCCATCTGGGGGATGCGCAAGCCGGAAGAACCCGATCGCCTGAGCCCCGCGGCGCGCGCCATCCTGAAGGTCCTGCGCCGGGAATGGGAAATGGCCACCTCGGATCTGCGCCAGGAGTCGGGCGTGACCGATCGCGCGGCGTTCACCAAGGGCATCGACGAGCTGCAGGCGGCGATGATCGTCATCCCGAGCGAGGTGCTCTACCTGCCCAAGTTCACCTACATCTGGACGCTGGCGGTCGGCCGGTTTCCCGAGGGCCTGCGCCAGCGCGTCAAGCGCGACGCCGCGGTCCGGGAGATTGCCCGGTGCTTTCTCGCCGGCGCCGGCCAGACCATTCCGGGCGAGCTCGCGCGCGTCACCGGGCTGTCGCGAGTCGAGGCCGGCCGCGGCAACCGCGCGCTGGTGGCTGAGGGCTACGCCCGGATGCTCGCCCCGGGGTGGTACGAGCTGGCCGGTCCGCCGGCGGCGCCCGGCACCTGACAGCCGGGGCTCCAGCGCTTACAATCAGCCCAGCCGTTCGCGCGAGCCGTCGCTCGCCGGCGCCGACACTCGGCGCACCGGCATGAGGATGGAGCAATGACGTCTACGAAGCAGAATCGCCGCGCCCTGATTGCCGGCCTCGGCATGGCGGCCACCACCGTGACGCTCGGCGCACGCGGCGCCAGTGCCCAAGGTGCGAGTTCGCCCTTCACGCCGGCCCGTCACGACCAGGATGGGTGGATGGCGGCAATGCCCGGCAAGCACCGCGTGGTGCTCGACATCGTCAGTCCGCTGGGGATCCCCGACGGCATCCGCTTCGTCGGCAACCTGTTCACGGGCAACAAGTCGTACGGCGTCGAGGAGCCGGAGCTCGCCCTCATCGTGGTGCTGCGTCACTCGGCCACGGCGTACGGCTACGCGGATGCCATCTGGTCCAAGTACGGCAAGTCGATTGACGGCAAGGCCACGCCGCCGCCGGCGGCGAACCTCTACAACTCGGGCGAGCGCCCGCAACTGGCCGGACTCGCCAAGCGCGGGGTGCAGTTCATGGTCTGTGGCACGGCCAGCCGCGGCCTGGCGGGACGCATCGCCGGCCCGGGCGGCGATGCCGACGCCGTGCTGAAGGAAATGACGGCCAACCTCGTCCCCAACGCCCGCATCGTCTCGGCCGGTGTGGTCGGCGTGACGCATGCCCAGGAATACGGGTTCTCGTACTTGTATGTCGGGTAAGCTCGCGCGGCACCTCAGTTCAGGAGAACCGATCATGACCAAGACCCTGCTCGCCCTGTCCCTCGGCGTGGCGCTTGCCGCCAACGCCGCCGTCGCCCACGCGCAGGCACTGCCCGTGCCCGGCGTGGAGGCGGCACGTGATATTCCCGGCGCCAAGGAGCTGCCGAACCCGGCCGTGGTTCACAAGGTGCTGTTCGACATGGCTACAGCCGGCCCGAAGTCGACCGAGGTGCACCCGATGTTGCAGGCGGTGGCGCGCTACGTGAACACGCTGGCGAAGACCGGCGTGCCGGCCGCCAACCGCAAGGTGGCGGTGGTGTTTCACCAGGATGCCACCGACTACATCATGACCAACGAGGCGTACAAGGCGCGCCATAGCGGCCAGGACAACCCGAACCTCGGCATGATGCAGGCGCTCAAGAAGGCCGGGGTCGACCTGCGCGTCTGCGGCCAGGCCACGCTGGGCCGCAAGATCGACGCCAAGGACATCACGCCGGAAGTGCAGCGCGACCTGTGGGCGCTCACGACCATCATCGCCCTGCAGCAGCAGGGTTACGTCCTGATCAAGCCCTGACAACTCCTGACACCCCGTCCCATACCTTGGTCTATGCTCGGGCCGCCCGAGCGCCGCTCGGGCGTGCACTGTCTTCACTTTGACGACCGGAGGGAGATTGCCATGGTGACCACATCAGGATGGCCGCGCCTCAGCATGCTGGCCGCGGCGTTTGGGCTGGCAGTGACCTTGACCGCGGTAATGGCCGGCCCGGCGGCGGCGCAAGGCGGCGGAGGGGTCATCTCCGGCGTCGCCAAGGACGCACAAGGCGGGGTGCTGCCGGGCGTCACCATCACCCTTCGCAACCAGGCCAGCGGCGTCACGCGCACCGCCGTCAGTGAAGGTGACGGCAGCTACCGCTTCCCGGCGCTCAATCCTGGCCGCTACACCATCACCGCCGAACTGCCGGGATTCTCAACGGTCGAAGTCACCAACATCGAGATTACGATCGGCCTCGGGCTGACCCAGGACTTCGCCATGCAAGTGCAGTCGCTGGCCGAGACCATCACCGTCACCGGCGCCGCGCCGGTGGTCGACACCACCAAGTCCGAAGTGTCCGGCGTCGTCACGCAACAGCAGATCGAGACGCTGCCGATCAATTCGCGCCAGTACCTCTCGCTCGCGCTGCTCATGCCGGGCACCAGCATGGACTCGACGCGGCCGTTCTTTGCCACCGTCAACGTCGGCGGCTCGATGACCTTCAACTCGACCGGCAACCTGGTCGACGGCGTCATCAACAATTTCGCCGAGGACGGCGAGCCGCGCCAGAACCTGCCCGAGGATGCCGTCGAGGAATTCAAGGTCAGCAACGTCCAGTACAAGGCCGAGTTCGGGCTCGCCACCGGCGGCATCGTCCAGGTGGTGACCAAGTCCGGCACCAACACCCTGCGCGGCACCGCCTTCGAGTACTTCCGCGACAAGGCGCTGAATGCGCGCGGCGTCTTCGAGGCCGAGAAGCCGGACTACCGGCGCAACCAGTTCGGCGGCAGCGCCGGCGGCCCGCTCGTCCGCGACAAGGTGCACGTGTTCGGCGCCGTCGAGCGCACCAAGATCGACGAGTTCTTCACCGTGCGGACGGCGTTCCCGGCTTTTTACTCGGCGCTCGCGGGCACCTTTGCCCGGCCCTTCACGCGCAATCTCTACTTCGCCCGCATTGACGGCCAGTTGACCAACACCCAGAACTTTTTCGCCCGCTACGCCCACGAAGACGAGAAGTCGACCTGCAATGGTTGCGGCGGCACCACCGCCGCCACGGCCGGCTTCGACCAGGAGACGCCGCGGCGCTCGTTCGTGGTCGGCCACACCTGGCTGCGCGGCGCCCGGCAGCTGAACGACTTCCGCTTCCAGTACGCGCGCGCCGCCTACTACATCTCGCCGGCCGGCACCGAGATCTGGACCGACATCGGCAACAACTCGGCCGAGCGCCTCGCCCGGCTCACCCGCCAATACATCTTTCCGTCGGTGACCTATGGCAGCAGCAACGACCAGATCGGCCCCGAAAGCCGATGGCAGGTCAAGGACACCTACGCGCTGAACATTGCCCGCCACGACATCAAGGTCGGCGTGGACATCAGCCACATGCCGTATCAGTACGAGAGTACCGGCAACCCGCTCGGAACCTACACGTTCTCCCGCGACCAGTATTTCAACCCGAACGAGCCGGCGTCGATCGCCGCCCTGACCGGGGCGGCGACGTTCTCGGCAAGCATTCCGCCGGTCGTCACCTCGCACCCGAACTCGTACTACGTCGGCTTCGTCCAGGACGACTGGAAGCTGCGCGACAACCTCACGCTCAACCTCGGGCTGCGCTGGGAGCGCCTCTACGGCGCCGCCAATGAAGACCTCGACCCGTCGGTGTTCCCGGTCACGATTCCCTACATCGACGTTGGCGCCCGCGGCGATCTCAACAACTTCGGGCCGCGCGCGGGCGTCGCCTGGGACGTATTCGGCACCGGCCAGACGGTGGTGCGCGGCGGCTACGGGCTCTACTACGGCCACGTCCGCATCCTCGGCAACCTGAGCGAGTTCCGGAACTACCAGCAGTTCGGCATCAACATCACCAACCCGGCCTACCCGGATCCGTACGGCGGCCGTAACCCGCGCGACTTCATCGTCTCGGGGGCCGCCAACATCACCGTGGTCGCCAACGACTACGTCCAGCCGTACTCGAACCAGTTCAACGGCGGGTTCTCCCACCAGTTGGGCGCCGATTACGCGGTGCACGTCGACGGCGTCTTCACCGACACCGACCACGACCGCAAGATTCTCGACATCAACGCGCGCGTGCCGGGCGCCCCGGCGCGGCCCAACCCGACGTTCGGCCGCGTCGACGAGAACCAGTCGACTGGCAGCGTGCGCTACCGCGCGCTCTACACCAAGTTCGAGAAGCGATTCGCCAGCCGCCACCAATACATGGTCACCTACACCTACATGCGCGCGCGCGACAACGCGCCGCTCGTTCGCTATCTCGACCCCTTCAAACAGGATCTCGACTGGGGGCCGTCGAACGGCGAACGCCGGCACGCGGTCGTCGCCAGCGGTTCGCTGCTGCTGCCCTTCGACGTCACGCTCGGCATGGTGTGGACGGCGCGGTCCCCGCTGCCCTGGAACGCGACGGCCGGCCGCGACCTCAACGCCGACGGCTTCAACACCGACCTCGTGCCCGGCACGACCCGTAACTCCGGCAGCCGCACGCTGGACCTCGCCGTCGTCAACGCCTATCGCCAGACCATCGGCCGCGCCGCGATTCCCGGGAGCCAGCTCGAGTCGTCACGCATCAACCTGCTGGACATGCGCGTCAGCAAGGCCATCCGCCTCGGCGGCGATCGCAAGCTCGACCTGGTGGCGCAGCTGTTCAACGCGCTCAACACCAAGAACCTGCAGGGCCAGTACGGCGGCGGCCGGGTCACCAACGCGGCGTCCGACGCGTTCGGCCGCATTCAGACCGCGCGGCCGGCACGCCAGGTCGAGCTCGCCGTGCGTCTCGCCTGGTAACTCACGAGGAGACTGGAATGACGATGCGCCTTTCCCGTGCCGTGGCCGCCGCCGGCGTGCTGGCGGCCCTCGCTGCCGCGCCAGCCCGCGTGGCGGCCCAACCCACCGGGCTGCAGGCCGGTGACATCTATCGCCTTCGTTCCGTCGGCGACTTGCAGCTGTCGCCCGACGGCACGTCGGCCGTCTACGCGGTCAACAACAACGATCAGCCGGGGCGTCCCTACTCGCAGGTGTGGCTGCTCGACGTCGCCAGCGGCGTCAGCCGCCGGCTCGGCGGCGACGACGACACCGCGAGCGAACCGACGTTCTCGCCCGACGGCAAGCGGCTGGCCTTCATCGGCCGCATCGCGGCGGGTTCCGGACTGATCGTCGCCAACGCCGACGGCTCCGGGCCGCGGCTGATCGCCCCGGTCGAAGCCACCAACCACCCGCTGCCCTCATCGGGGGTCCGGCTGGCCTGGTCGCCGGACGGCACCCGCCTGGCGTTCATCTCGGCCACCCCCGGCCCGGAGGCGGACGCGAACGGCGACCCGATGGTGATCACGCGGTACCTCTACAAGCCGACCGCGGCCGAGGGCGGCACCCGCGCGAACGACAACCGCCGCCTCCACATCTTCATTACCGATGTCGCCTCTCACCAGGTCACCCAGCTGACCGACGGCGACTACTACGAGCACTCGATCGACTGGTCACCGAAGGGCGACGAGATTCTGTTCGTCTCCAACCGCGGTCCCGATCCCGATCGCTTCTTCAACTACGACGTCTTCGCCATCAACGTCGCCTCCCGGAACGTGCGCCGCGTGACCGACACCAAGAGCGCCGAGTACTACCCGCGCTGGTCGCCCGATGGCCGCCTGATTGCGTTCAGCGGCACCAGGCGCCCCCTCACCTCCTCCGAGACGACGATGGAGGACACGCACGTGTGGGTCATGAATGCCGACGGCAGCGGCCGGCGCGAACTCGGCACGCTCGACAACCGCCAGGGCGCGCCCGAGTGGTCGCATGACGGCCAGCACCTCTACGTGACGCTGCAGGAGCGGGGCGAGGTGCGGCTGATTCGCCTGCCGCTCGGCGGCGGCGCCGCCGAGCGCCTGGTCACCGACCGCGGCAGCGTCGGCCAGTGGGCGCGATCTCACGATGGCACCCTGATCTATGCCTTCACCACGCCGTCACGTCCGGCCGAGCTTTACGTGCGCTCGCCGGCGGGGCAGGCCCGCGCCGTGACCACGCTCAACCAGCAGGCGCTCGGCGGCCGGACCATCGCCGAGGTCGAAGCCATCACCTTTGCCAGCTTCGACGGCCTCGAGGTCCAGGCCTACCTGACAAAGCCGATCAACCTCGTGTCCGGCCAGAAGGCACCACTGGTCGCGATGATCCACGGGGGCCCCCACGGCCAGCAAGGACCCGGCTTCAACCAGAAGGCGCAGGTCTACGCCGCCAACGGGATCGCCTCGCTGATGGTCAACTACCGCGGCTCAACGGGCTACGGCCAGAAGCACGCCGACGCGATCTACCAGGATCAGAACGGCGGCGAGGCCAGGGACGTGCTCGCCGGCGTCGACGCCGCGCTCGCCAGGTTCCCGTGGCTCGACGCCGCCCGTCTCGGCGTCGAGGGCGGCAGCTACGGCGGCCAGCTCACCAACTGGCTGATCACCCAGACCGATCGCTTCAAGGCCGCGATTCCGTCGGCCGGCATCTCGAACCTGGTGAGCTTCAACTACATGGCCTATTACCACGACTACCTCGCCGTGGAGTTCGGCGGCTTCCCCCACGAGCCCTTCGAACCGGCGAATCCCAGGATCTGGCCGCGGGCCACGCAGCCGCGATCCATCATGGACGCCTTGTGGGAGCGGTCGCCGATCCGCTACGTTTCCAAGGTCAAGACGCCGACCCTGTTCCTGCACGGCGAGAACGACAACGACGTGCCCATCGCCGAGGCCGAACAGTTCTACATTGCCATCCGCGATGTCGGCACCGACGCGGTGCTGGTGCGCTACCCGCGCGAAGGGCACGGCATCCGCGAGACCAGGCACGTCGAAGACACGATCACCCGCAGCCTGGCGTGGTACAAGAAGTACTTTTCCGCCGGCGGCGGCAGCCGCCACTAGCGTGCCCTGGCCGGTCCACCACGGCACGTCGTCGCCCCGCGTGAAGACGGATCGTGGGTGACATGAACGCCCCGGTCATCGTCATCGGCGCCGGTCCCGGCGGGCTCGCCGTCGCCGCCTGCCTGCAGCGCGAGGGCATCACCGGCGCGGTGATCCTCGAGGAAGCCGGCCAGGTCGCATCGTCGTGGCGCCGGCATTACGAGCGGCTCCACCTCCACACGCCGCGCAAGCACTCGGCGCTGCCGCACTTGCCGATGCCGGACGACTGCGCGCGCTATCCCGCCCGCGCGCAGGTGATCGAGTACTTCGAGGCTTACGCGCGGCACTTTGCGCTGGCGCCGCGATTTGGCGAGCGGGTGAGGTCGGCGCGGCGCGTTGGCGAGATGTGGGAGGTGGGCACGCCCCAGGCGCGCTACCAGGCGCCGATGCTGGTGGTGGCGGCCGGCTACAACCGCGCGCCGATGATTCCCACGTGGCCGGGCATGACGGATTTCGGCGGACCCATCAAGCACAGCTCCGCGTATGCGACCGGCCGTCCGTTCCAGGGCCAGGACGTGCTGGTGGTGGGCTTCGGCAACTCCGGCGGCGAGATCGCCATCGACCTGCACGAGCATGGCGCGCGGCCGGCGATCGCGGTGCGCGGCCCGGTCAACATCATCCCGCGCGAGGTTCTCGGCGTGCCGGTGATGGCGCTGGGCCTGGTGCAGCGGCTGTTCTCGCCCGAGGCCGCCGACACGCTCAACGCACCGGTGCTGCGCGCCCTGATTGGCGATCTCGAATCGCTCGGCCTGCGCAAGCTCCCGTACGGTCCGGCCACCCAGATTCGCAAGCACGGGCGCATCCCGCTGATCGACGTGGGGACCGTGGCCCTGATCAGGCAGCACGCCATCACGGTGCGGCCCGGGCTCCGGGCGTTTCAGCGCGGGGCCGTGGTGTTCGACGACGGCAGCCGGTCGCGGTTCGACGCGGTGATCCTGGCCACGGGCTACCGCCCGCGCGTCGACTTCCTGGAGGCCCGCGCCGGCGTGCTCGACGCCGACGGAACCCCCGCGTCCAGCGGCGGCGAAAGCGCCGCCGCCGGTCTGTATTTCTGCGGGTACCGCGTTTCCCCAAACGGCATGCTGCGGGAAATTGCGCTGGAGTCGCAGCGCATTGCACGGGCAATCAGGCGGCAGCTGCAGGGTTCCGGCAACTGACGCCCGCCACGCCGCGACGGCGCGTGTCGAGGCCACGCGGTCGGGCTACACTTCGATCAGGCTCGACCGGATAACCGGGAGGATGACCGTGGTAACAAGACGACGACTGTTGTGGCTGCCGGCAGTGTGCCTGGCAGTGACGCTGACCGGCGCCCTGGGCGTCTCGGCCCAATCGGGCGAGCCGGTTGACCTCGGCGCCATCCAGCGCCTCAAGGAAGAGGGCTTCGATCGCTCGCAGGTCATGGACACGGCATGGTGGCTCACCGAAGTCCACGGCCCGCGCCTGACCAACTCGCCGCAGCTGCGCGCCGCCGCCGATTGGGCGGTGAAGCAGATGACCGAGTGGGGCCTCGCCAACGCGAAGCAGGAGCCGTGGGGCGCCGAGTTCGGCCGCGGCTGGAGCAACGAGCGCACGGTCGTGCACGTGCTCACGCCCACCCCCTGGCCGGTGCTCGCCTATGCCAGGGCCTGGACGCCGGGCACGGGCGCCGCGGTGACCGCCGGCGTCGTCCTCGCGCCGATGGCGACCGACGCCGATCTCGACAAGTTCCGCGGCAAGCTCAAGGGCAAGGTCGTCCTCTTGCAGGCGGCGCGGCCGGTCGCGCCACTCTGGGAGGCGCCGGCGCGGCGCTTCACCGAGAAAGAGCTCAGCGACATGCAGGTGCAGCAAGTCGGCCCCGGTGGCGGCCCCGGCAACTTCAACCCGGCACAGGCCCAGGCGTTTGCCGCCAAGCGCAACGCGTTCCTGATTGCCGAGGGCGTGGTGGCCGTGCTCGAACCGGGGAACGGCCGTGGCGACAGCGGCAGCGTGCTCACGGCCGGCGGCGGTCCCCGCGGGCTGAAAGATCCACCCGTGCCGCCGCAACTGTCGGTGGCGACCGAGCATTACAACCGGCTGGCCCGTCTGGCCGACAAGGGCACGCCGATCACGATGGAAGTCGACGTGCGCAGTACCTTTCACGACGCCGACTTGAAGATGTTCAACATCGTGGCCGAGATTCCCGGCACCGACAAGGCGGACGAGATCGTGATGCTGGGCGCGCACTTCGATTCGTGGCACGCGGGCACCGGCGCGGTCGACAACGCCTCGGGCTCGGCGGTGATGATGGAGGCCATGCGCATCCTCAAGCAGTCGGGCGTGACGCTGCGCCGCACGGTGCGGCTGGGCCTGTGGACCGGCGAGGAGCAGGGCCTGATCGGCTCGCGCGAGTACGTGAAGGCGCACTTCGGCGATCCGGCGACCATGCAGCTGGCGCCCGAGCACGCCAGGCTGGCCGGCTACTTCAACATGGACAACGGCACCGGCGCGTATCGCGGCGTCTACCTGCAGGGCAACGAAGCCGTGGCGCCGATCTTCCGCGCCTGGATGGAACCGTTCCGTAACCTCGGCATGACCGATCTCACCATCCGCAACACCGGCGGCACCGATCACCAGGCGTACCATGCGGTGGGCCTGCCCGGCTTCCAGTTCATCCAGGACCCGGTGCAATACTCCAGCCGCACGCACCACTCGAGCCTCGACGTCTACGACCAGTTGATCCCCGGCGACCTGATGAAGAACGCGGTGATCACCGCCGCCTTCGTCTACCATGCCGCCAATCGCGACCAGATGCTGCCGCGGCGGCCGCTGCCCAAGGCGCCGCCGTCACGGTGAGGAACACCCGAAAATCGACGACGACCAACCATTTCAAGGAGTGCCCATGAAACGCGTATTGAGCCTGTCTGCCGCTTTCGTCCTTGCCGCCTCGGCGGCCTTCGCGCAGGCGCCGGCGGCGCCGGCGCCGCAGAAGATCTCGCTCGCCACCGGCCTGCAGCGCAGCTACAACGGCATCAAGCTGAACCTGACCGAGATGTCGACCAAGATGCCGGAGGCCGACTACACCTTCCAGCCGACCAAGGAAGTGCGGACGTTCGGCCAGTTGATGGGCCACGTCGCCAATTCCCAGTTCAACGCCTGCGCGGTGGCCAAGGGCGAGGCCAATCCGAACCAGGGCAACGACAACGAGAAAAAGGCGACCAAGGCTGAGTTCGTGAAGGCGTTGGCGGACTCCTTCGCGTACTGCGACGCGGTATTCGCGGCGCTGACCGACGCCAGCGCCATGGAATACGTGAAACAAGGGCAGAACGAAGTGATGCGCGCCGTGCCGCTGGCCAACCTGGTCGCGCACAGCAACGAGGTGTACGGCACGGCCGTGCCGTACATGCGGCTCAAGGGATTGGTGCCGCCGTCGACCGAACGCGCCACCGCCGCACGCAAGCCCGGACAGTAGCGCGCTCAGTTGCCCGCGGCTGGCGGCCCCGAGTGGGATGGCCGGCCGCGGGCGATTCTACGTGCCGGCCGCCTGGCCGGCCAGCATCTGAGTCATGATTCTGCCGTGCGCGCCCACGCCCTGCTCAGCCTGCTGTTCATCCTGAGCCGAACCGCTCTCGACCTGGGCGGTCTGCCGTTCATGTTCAGCCTCGACTGGATGTGGCTGAGCGATCCTGCGGACCTGCGCACTCGGCTGCTCGAGACGCTGTACTTCTTCCACGCGTTTCCGCCCGGCATGAACCTGGCGACAGGCCTGTTACTGAAAGCCGGCGGCGAACAGGCCGCGGTGCTGGCCCACTGGGCGTTCTCGGCGCTGGGACTGGTGTTGGTCAACGCGTTGTTCGTGGTGGCTCGTGGCGTTGGCCTGTCCACGATCGGCGCGTGGGTTCTCGCCGCCGCGTTCTCACTGACGCCCGCGTCCCTCTACTTCGAGCATCTCTATCTCTACGAGTGGCCGGTCACGACGTTCTTGTGCGTGGCCGCGGCACTGTTCGCGCACGGGGTCCGAAGCCAGTCGTTCGGCGTGTGGCTCGCCTGCTTCTCGGTGTGCGCGCTCATCGGCGTCACGCGCAGCACGTTTCACCTCGCCTGGTACGTCCTGGTTGCCGCGGTCGGTGTCTGGGCCTCGGACCGGGGCGCGCGCCGGCGCGTCCTGACAGCCACGGCAATCCCCGGGGTGATGCTCGCGGCCGTATACGCCAAGAACGCGGTGTTGTTTGGCGCGTTCGCGATCTCGACCTTCGGTCCGGCGAGCTACACGCTCGTGACCGTGGCACGTCTGCCAGTTGAGGTCCGTGATGCCTGGATCGCGAAGGGCGGGCTGTCGCCGTTTGCCGCCGTCAGCGTCTATGCGCCGCCGCGGGAGTACGCCCGCTTCTTCGAGACGTCCGATCGTGCGGGCTGGCCGCCGCAGCTGACCCGGCTCGAGCACAGCGCGGTCACGGCTGCGAACTTCAACCACTGGTGGCTGCTCGAGGTGCACCGCGCCCGCATGTCAGACGTGAGGTACCACCTGTCGTCGCGCCCTCTTGACTACCCCGCCGCGGTGCTGGCTGGCCTTGTCGACCTGTTCGGGCCGACCACCGCGTGGCATCCGCGCGACCGCGCGGCTGGGTCTGCCGCACCGGCGTCGCCAAGCAAACCGGGCGGGTCGCCCCACGAAGAGCATCGCCGGTTGCTTGGACGCTACGAGGCCTGGTTCAACCGGCTGGTCCACGGTTTTCCCATGGCCCCCGTCGGCCTCTACCTCTTCCTGCCGGTGCCGCTCATCTGGGCAGCTGCGCGCGCGCGGTCCCAACTGCGCGACCCCGACCGCGACGAGCGGGCGCGGGGAGCGTTGCTGCTTCTTCTACTGCTCCAGATGGCTTTCGTCGTCCTCGCCAGCTCGATGCTGACCGCATTTGAGGAGGCGCGGTATCGGTTTCAGATCGAATGGACGATCTGGGTGGTGGTCGCGCTCTTCGCTGCGAACCTACTCAGTCGTAGGCCGCTTCGCCGCCATGGGTCGCGTTGATCACGATGGCGCCATGGCCGCTTCGGTCTCACTTGCTGGCCGTTTGACCCGGCCAGCGCGTGTCGATCGGCTTGGCCGGGTCGGCCGTGATCTGCAAGTCCGCGCAGTGGTGGTAGGCGTAGCCACCAGGCTGGTTGTAGACGTGGTCGGCCATGAACTGGATCACCTGCAGCGTGCACTTGGCGCAGTTGATGTTCGGGATCTCGATCTGCGTTTCCCACGGCGCCATCGGCGTCTTCGGCCGCTGCGAGGCGGGCTCGCCGGGTTTCGGATAGTGCTGGAACAGCCCGTCGGCGAGCACCGGCACCTGCGGCGGGCTCTGGATCTGTCCCCACACCGAGTACAGCCCGCGCTCGGTCCACTTCTCCGCCGCATACGGGTCGGGCGGCAACTCGGTCCGCGAGTTCACGGCCAGCGCGACGCGATAGTGGCCCGAGTGGAATACCGTCTCCTGGATCTTCAGTGGCAGCAGCGACCCGCCGGTCACCTTGGTGACGGCCTTCGACAGGAGCTCGTCGTTCGCGCCCTTGGGATCGCCGCCACACGGACCGACCTTCTGCGGATCGCCCAGGTCGTTCGAGTTCAACCACGGGGCGGGGGTCAACATCTTGAAATGCGCGCTGGTGGTGGACGCCGACGCGAGGGTGGCCGCGAGTACGACAACAAACCGCAGATGAACTTTCACTGTCTGGTCCTTTCCGTAACGGATGTCAGTTGCGGCCAAACGCGTACAGGGCCTGCGTGGTCCTGACGTAAATGTGGCCGTCGGCCACGGCCGGCGTGGCGTACGCTTCCTCGTTCAGCGCGTTCACCGATTGCACCAGTAGACGTGACCATCCTCGGCAATCGGCGATGCGGACTCCGCGCCGTAGCCGTTCACGTAGATGGTGTCGGCTGCCATCACCGAGGCGGCGGTGAGCGCGCACGCCACGAGCGACGTCACGACCAAGCGGCCAGGAGTCACGCTCCACAGTGTAAACGCGATGCGGCTCGCAACGCCACCTCGCGAGACGATAATGGAGTGACCGTGCTGGCCTTCGACGACGACCGGGCGTTTGCGCTGCTCGACTTCAGGATGCGCGTGCTGCTGCCCGCCCAATACCAGGACTCCACCGAGGAGGTGCAGCCCGTGCCCATGGGCTCGGCCGGCCTGAAGTTCGGCCCCGACGGCAAGGTCGCCTGGGACGAGATCTGGCAGAGTTTCTGCGACCTGGCGATGGCCGGCGGTCCGCCTCACAAGGGAACGCTGCTCGAACCCGGACCGCCGGATGCGATCGCGGCAGCACCGGATCGGTACCGGGAAGTCGTGGACGAGATCTGCCGCGGCGTGGCCATGGCGAGCGAGCTGCAGGCCACCGGCTCGCCCGTGCCCGGCCGCGTCAGGGTCCGCTGCTTCAGCGACACCATGGCCGATTGGCTGCTACGGGCCATCACCATGGAGAACGTGGCCGCGACGCGCGCCGGCGAGATGGACCTCGATCTGCCCGCCGCGCCCCATTTCCGGCTCGACAAGGAAATCAAGAACGTCGTCACGGTCGTCGCCAAGACGACGCACTACTGGATGGGCCACCTGGCCCGGGTGCACAAGGCCGACATCGGCGGGTTGTTCGCGTTATTGTCGCGGGAGCTGCCGCTGCTGGAGCCCGAGCCGGCCGTCGGTCCGGACACTGCGACGACCCGGCGCGCGGTGGCGGTTGCGATTGAACGGCAGGCCGCTCTTCAGGCGGTCGATCATCGCTACCAGGGCTGGATGGGCCTGGCGGTCCCGAGCATCGGCGCCGCCGTCTGGATGATGCGCGCGCTGGTGGCGGGCAACGTGCTCGCGAGGCGTGAGGGAGAGACGCTGTTTGTGCCAATCAACGTGGCGACCGATCCGGCCGGCGATCTGCTGGCGCCGCGCGTCGCGCTCGTGCATCGACTCGCGACGCGGCGCCGGCCAGGTGTCACCGGCCGCGCGCGATGACGTATCCTCGCCGGGTGACGCGGGACCAGGACGACGGCCGGCAGGCGCTGCGGATGCGCCGCCTCCTGATGGCGACCGGCACGGCGCTGATGGTGATGGCCCTGCTCGGCATCGCCTACCTGTTGGGCGGCCTCCAATGGACCGGGCTCGTGCATGGCACGGCCCTGATCCTGTTCTGGATCGCCGTCTTCTTCGGCGCCCTCCGCACCCGCTTCAACCTCAAGTTCGCCGACCAGAGCATGACCCTGCCGCAGGTCGCGGCGGCCATGGTCACGATGGCGTACGTGATGTATTACGCCGACCGCGGCCGCGGCGCGTTGCTCGTGGTGTTCCTGGTGGCGTTCGTGTTCGGCGTGTTCCGGCTGCGCACGCGGCAGTTGCTGCTGCTCGCGGCCACCGCCATCCTGTCGTTTGCCGGCCTGGTGCTGGCCCTCTACCGGTTCAAGCCGCACACCGTCGAACCGGCCGACGAGCTGCTCGAGTTGATCGTGCTGGCGGTAACGCTGCCGTGGTTCGCCGCCATGGGCGGCTACGTCAGCCGGCTGCGCGACAACATGCGCGACACCAACCGCCAGCTCGAAGCCGCCAAGACCGCGGCCGAATCGGCGGCCCTCGCCAAGACCACCTTCCTGGCCAGCATGAGCCACGAGATCCGGACGCCGATGAACGGCGTGATCGGCATGACCAGCCTGCTGCTCGATACCAGGCTCAGCCCGCAGCAGCGCGAGTACGTCGAGACGATTCGTTCCAGCGGCGACGGGCTGCTGGCGATCATCAACGACATCCTCGATTTCTCCAAGATCGACGCCGGCAAGATGGCGATCGCGCACCAGCCGTTCGAGCCGCAAGCGTGCATCGAGGACACGTTGGACCTGGTGGCGGCGCCGGCCGGGGCCAAGGGCCTCAACCTGAGCTACGACCTCGAGCCGTCGGTGCCGCGCGTGCTGATCAGCGACGGCGCGAAGGTCCGGCAGATCCTGGTCAACCTGCTCGGCAACGCGGTGAAGTTCACCGACACGGGCGAGATCACCGTCACGGTCACCGCCGCACCGCGGCCCGGCACGCCGCTGCTCGACGTGACGTTCGTGGTGGCCGACACCGGCATCGGCATCCCCGCCGATCGCCTCGACACGCTGTTTGATTCGTTCAGCCAGGTCGATGCGTCGACCACGCGGAAGTACGGCGGCACCGGGCTGGGCCTCGCCATCTCGAAGCGGCTCGCGGAACTGCTGGGCGGCCGCATCTGGGTGGAGAGCACGCCCGGAAAGGGCACCCGGGTCGCGTTCGTGATCGTGGCCACGGCGGTGCCGCCGTTGATCCTGTTGTCGACGCTCGGTCGCGCCGAACTCGACCACTCCGACGTGTTTGCCGCCGTGCTGACCAAGCCGGTGCGCGCGTCGCGGCTCTACAACGCGGTGTCCGACCTGCTGGTGGCCGCCACGCCGCCGCCGGCGGCCGACGGCAGCAACGCGCCGAAGCTGGCCGAGCGGCACCCGCTGCGGGTGCTGGTGGCGGAAGACAACCTGGTGAACCAGAAGATTGCCTTGCTGATGCTCGAACGGCTCGGCTACCGCGCCGACCTGGTCGCCAACGGGCGCGAGGCGGTCAACGCCGTACGGCAGGTGCCGTACGACGTCGTGCTGATGGACCTGCAGATGCCGGAGCTCGACGGCCTGGATGCGACGCGCCAGATCCTGGCCGAGCACCCGCCCGCGCGGCGGCCCCGGATCGTGGCCCTCACCGCCAACGCGTTCGAGGACGACCGCATCGCGTGCCTGGCGGCGGGCATGGCCGATCACCTCAGCAAGCCGCTGCAGAAGGAGCGCCTCGAGAGCGCGCTCCTCCGCGCCAGCCGCGTCAGTCTTCCAGGCTGAACGCGACCGACACGTTCATCAGGACCTCGACCGCCTCGCCGTTGAGCAGCGTCGGGCTGAACTGCCATTGGCGCACGGCCTCGGCGGCCGCCTTGCCAAGGTCAGGATGCGCCGGCGAACCAATCACGCGCACCGACGAGACGCGGCCCTCCACGTCGATCAGCGCGGTGAGCGAGACCACGCCTTCGAGGCCGGCGTCGCGCATCGCCTGTGGATAGATCGGCCGGACATCGACCAGCTTGCGCGGCGGCTTGATGTTGCCGCCAATGCGAGCCGGGGCGCGCTCGACACGGCCGGGCGCGCCCGACGGACGCTGATCCCTGATGGTGATCGTTTCCTGGAGCGTGCCCACCGGAATCGTCAGCGCCAGGTCCCAGTGGCGCGGGCTTTCCAGCCGGACGTCCTGGGCCAGCGACATGAAGCCAGGCAGCTTCGAGCCGACCTGGTAGCGGCCCGCCGCCACCATGCCGAAGTCAAAACGGCCGCTGCTGTCGGTCGTCGCGTTGATGCGAATCCCGTTGGCATCGTCCAGCGTCAGCGCGACGGCCGGCAGCACCGCGCCGGTCACGTCGTAGACCGTGCCGGTCAACGGCAAGGGTCCGGCTTGTTCCTTGGCGCGGAAGGTGGCCGTGGTCAAGGTGATGCCGGCAAGCACGGCACAGACGAGCGCGAGCGCGCGGCGGGTGGGGCGCGTGCGAATCAGCGTGTGGTTCAACATGGCGGAAATCCTCCATTCCAGCGTGGACCGGCGAGCCATTGGGACCAGCGTCGCCAGTGGCGACGGCCGCCGGCACGTCCTGGCGATTTCGAGCAGGTGATCGGCGTAGTCGGCGGCGGCCACGCCCGCTTCGAGCACGGCGTTGTCGCAGGCCGCTTCGCTTTCGCGGCGCAGCCGGCCGCAGGCCATCCAGAACAGCGGGTTGTACCAGAACACCGCGCGCACCACGTCGGCGGCCATCTGCAGCAGCCAGTCGCCGCGGCGAATGTGCGCCAGCTCATGGCCGAGCACGACGCGGATGCGGTCGTCGCTCCAGGTTTCGCACCCGGCCGGCAGCAGGACGCAGGGCCGGCGCCATCCCCACGTACCGAGGGTCGTGGGCAGGCCGGTCTGCGTCAGCTGCACCCGGGCACCGATGCCGAAACCGGCGGCCATTACGTGCGCCGAGGCGAGCCAGCGCGGGTCGGCCAGCGGGTGGCCCGCCGCCGTCACCCGCGACAGCCGGCGCAGGCCGGCCAGCAGGATCAGCACGTTGACGGCGAACCCGGCCGCCCACACAGCGTCGATGATGAGCCCGGGATCGAGCGTCGGCGGCCGGGCCGTCACGGCCAGTGTCGTGCCTGGCCGCGCCTCGACGACCGCGATTGGCGGCGTGGCGCCGGCGATCGGCGCCCGGAGCTCGGTGGGCGCCGGCGGCGCGGCCGGCAGGTCCCAGGCCGGCAAGGCGAAGCCGAGCGGCGCGACGGCGGCGGCCGACAGGATGCCCGCGGCCAGCACCCAGTGGCGCAGGGCCGCCGAACGGCGGTGGAGCATCGCGGATGCCGCCAGCGCCACAAGTACCACGAGCGACGCGCGCAGGCCGATATCGACGGCGGTCATCGTCCCCCCTTCCGCGCCTCGGCAATGAGCCGGGCGATGTGGTCCAGCTCCTCATCCGACAGCCGCGACGCGTCGCCGCCGAGCAGGGTCGCCACGACCTTGGCGTGCGACCCGTCGAAGAAGGTGTCGACGAGATGGTTGAGCGCCGACTTGCGGGCGGTGTGGCGCGGCACCGTCGGCATGTAGACGAAGCGCAGGCCGTGCTCCTCGTGGCGGACGTGGCCCTTCTCCTCGAGTACGCGCAACTGGGTCCGCACGGTCGAATCGCTGGGCTGGCCGCTCAGGCTGGCACGGATCTCGGCGGCGGTGGCGCGGCCGAGCCGGTAGAGCAGGTCCATGATCAGGCGTTCGCGCTTGGTGAGGGCGTGGCGGTTCGTCGTCATGTTAGTTTTATAACAATTCAGCGAGAAAAATAGCAGACCGAGGCGCCGGTGTCAAGCGGCACTTCCAACGTCCAACTTTCAACTTTCAACCTTCAACTTTCAACTGTTGAAGTAGGATGCGGCGCATGCGAATGCTGCCCCTCGTCTTCGGCTGCGTCCTCCTCGTCCCGGCCGCCACCGCGGCGCAGAACTTTGGCGTCGGCGGCCTGTTGCCGTTCGAGCAGAAATGCGGGAGTTGCCACATCAAGCCGGAGGCCGGCAGCCGCGCGCCCTCGCGCGAGCAACTGCAGGGACAGCCGCCCGAGACGATCCTCGCGGCCATGACGACGGGCGGCATGGCCCCTATGGCCGTCGGCCTGACCGAACCGCAGATGCGGGCGATTGCCGAGTACGTATCGGGCCGCAACTTCGGCACCGCCGCGGCCGGTGATGCCGCCCTGATGAAGAACCAGTGCGCCGCCAAGCCGCTCGGCAACCCGCTCCTGGGGCCGGCGTGGAACGGCTGGGGTGTTGACAAGGCCAACACGCGATTTCAACCAGCCGCCGCGGCCGGGCTCACCGCCGCGACGATACCCAACCTGACATTGAAGTGGGCGTTCGGCTTTCCCGAGGGCCGTCAGGCGTTCGGTCAGCCGACGGTGGTCGGCGGCCGGATCTACGTCGCCGGCGGCTACACCACGATCGGCGTGGCGAC
>CAYGMD010000007.1:36522-54994 GCA_964350785.1 uncultured Acidobacterium sp.
TGCTGGGTTTGAAGCAGAGTTTGGCAGCTTCCCGATCTACGTCGGCTCCGACAACGGCTTCGTGTACGCGCTCGATGCCGCCACCGGCTGCGTCTACTGGTCGTACCGCGCCAAGGCCGGCGTGCGCACCGCGATCACCGTGGCGCCGATCCAGGGCGGCGCCACGCGGCGGTTTGCCGTCTTCTTCGGCGACACCAAGGCCAACGTTTACGCCGTGGACGCCGCCACCGCGGCGCTGATCTGGACCAGGAACGCCGACTCGCACCCCGTCGCGCGCATCACCGGCGCGCCGGCGTTTCACGACGGCCGCCTCTATGTGCCGGTCTCGTCAATCGAAGAGGCGCTCGGCGGCAATCCCAACTACCAGTGCTGTTCGTTCCGCGGCAGCGTGATTGCCTTCGACGCGGCCACCGGCGAGCAACGCTGGCAGTCGTTCACCATTTCCGAGGCGGCCGTGCCCATGCGCAAGACCTCGCTCGGCACGCAGTTGTGGGGCCCGGCCGGCGCCGCGGTCTGGTCGGCGCCCACCATCGATCCTGAGCGCGGCCGCATCTACCTCTCGACCAGCAACGGCTACACCTACCCCGCCGTCAATACGACCGACGCGGTGATGGCATTGGACCTGGCGTCGGGCAGGCGGCTGTGGACGCGACAGCTCACGCCGAACGACGCGTACGTGATCGGCTGCGGCCCGAGTGCCAAGTCGGAAACCTGTCCGCAGGAAACCGGACCCGACTTCGCCGTCGGCACCTCGCCCATCCTGCGATCGCTGCCGGGCGGACGCCGCATTCTCGCGGTCGGGCAGAAGTCGGGACTGGCCTGGGGCATCGACCCGGATGACGGCACCGTGGTCTGGCAACATCGCGTCGGCCAGGGCACGGCGCTCGGCGGCATCGAGTGGGGCGGCGCCGCCGACGACCGCCTGGTCTACTACCCGAACGCGGATGGCCTGCTGGGCATGAAGGCCGCCGGCGGGCTGGCGGCCATTCGCCTGGCCACCGGCGAACGCGAATGGTGGGCGCCGCCGGTGGCCACCTGCCCCGACCAGACCATGAAGTGCATTCCCGCCCAGTCGGCGGCCGCCACGGCAATTCCAGGGGTCGTCTTTTCGGGGGCAACCGACGGCATGATGCGGGCCTACAGCGCGACCGACGGCAAGGTGCTGTGGGAGTTTGCCACCGCGCGCGAGTTCGAGACCGTCAACGGCGTCAAGGCGCGCGGCGGCTCGATCAACGGGCCCGGCGCGACCGTGGTCGGCGGCATGGTCTACACCAACTCCGGCTACGGGAACTTCGGCCAGATGGCGGGCAACGTCCTGCTGGCGTTTGGCGTGCAGTAAGCTGAAAGGGTCTTGGGCGCCGATCTCCTGATTTGCACGGCCACCGCGCTTGAAAGCGCGCTGCTGCAACAGCACACCAATCCGGCGCGGGTTGAGATTCTCAACACCGGCGTGGGGCCGGTCAACGCGGCCCACGCCGTCACGCTGGCGATCATCCGCGCCCGCCCGGAGGCCATCGTGGTGTGCGGCATCGGCGGCGCGTATCCCGGTTCCGGGCTTGCGATCGGCGAGGTCGCCTGCGCCGAGAGCGAATGTTACGGCGACCTCGGCGCCACCAGCCCCGGCGGCTTTCTCGACATGCAGGCGCTCGGCTTCCCGCTCGTCGACGGTCCGCAGCCGCTCTACAACGTGCTGCCGCTCCAGCTGTTTCCCGCGGCGCGGCGCGTCCGCTTCGTGACGATGTCGTCCTGCACCGGCCTGGCGGCGGCGGGGCGGGAGATTGCCGCGCGCACCGGCGGCGGCGTCGAGAACATGGAAGGCGCGGCGGTGGTTCACGTCGCCGCGCTGCACGGCGTGCCCGTGGGCGAGCTGCGCGCCATCAGCAACCTCGTCACCGACCGCGACCCGGGAGCGTGGCGGATCAAAGAGGCCGCCACGGCGGCCCAGGAGGCTCTGCTCACGTGGATCGCCCAGCGCTAGATTTTGGCTTCTCGTCGTGCCCGAACGACACGTTCGCGTTCCACGCCCTGGTCCATGGCCTGGTGGCGGGTCCGGCGGTGGCGCCCTATATCGATGACGTCGAAGCGCTGAACGCAAGGGCGGAACTAGGCGGCGCCGAGGTGACCAAAGTCTCCATCGCCGCGTACTCCCGCATCCGCGATCGCTATGCGTTGTTGCGGGCCGGCGGCGCGGCCGGCTACGGTGTCGGCCCGATCATCGTCGGGCGATCGCCGCGGGAGGTCGGCGGGCGGGTCGCCATCCCTGGCGAACGAACGACCGCCGCCTTGCTGCTGCGGCTGCTCGGCGAGTTCGACACGGTCGCCATGCGCTTTGACCAGATCGAAGGCGCGATCCTGCGGGGCGAGGTGGATTGCGGCGTGCTGATCCACGAAGGCAGGTTCACCTACGAAGGCAAGGGCCTGACGTTGCTGGCCGACCTGGGCGCGGTGTGGGAAGAGCGGATGCAGTCGCCCCTGCCGCTGGCGGCGATTGCCATTCGGCGAGACCTGGCCGCGGCGATCGGCCCCGCCATTGATGCGGGCCTACGGGCCAGTGTCGAGTACGCCTTCGCGCATCCCGATGCCAGCCGATCATACGTGGCGCGGCACGCGCAGGAGATGGCGCCCGACGTGGTGCAGCGGCACATCCAGCTCTACGTCAACCGCTACACGGTGGAATTGGACGAACGCGCGGTCCACGTCATGCTCGACTGGCAGGCGCAGGCCGCGGGCCGGCCGGTCGGCCAGTCGCTGCCCATATTCGCCTGATCCGAGACCGGCTCAGCAGTAGCCTGACCCTTGGTACGTGCCTTGCAACGTCTCCTGTCGGGAGAGACGTTTTAATGGCTCAGTCGAAAGTTCGTTATGCCGTCGTCGGGCTTGGTCACATCGCGCAGGCCGCTGTATTGCCAGCATTCGCGCATGCCAAGCGCAACTCAACCCTTCATGCCATTGTCAGCGGCAGCGTCGAGAAGCTCAACACGCTGGGCGATCGCTACCGCGTGCCGGTCCGCGCCAGCTACGACAACTACGAGCGGTGCCTGAAAGAGGTAGATGCGGTCTACATCTGCACGCCTAACTCCGAGCATGCCGACTATGCCGTGCGGGCCGCCAAGGCCGGCGTCCACGTGCTGTGCGAGAAGCCGCTGGCCGTGACCGCGGCGGAATGCACGCGCATGATCGAGGCGGCCGCCGCCGCCAACGTGCGCCTCATGACCGCCTACCGGCTGCACTTCGAGCCGCTGTTCCTCGAGATCGTGGAAATGGTGCGATCGGGCAGGATCGGCGAGCCCCGCTTCTTCAACTCCTCGTTCTCGATGCACGCGCGGCCGCGCGGCATTCGCACCAAGCGCGAGCTGGGCGGCGGCACTCTGTTTGACCTGGGTGTGTACTGCATCAATGCGGCCCGTCTGCTGTTCCGCGCCGAGCCCACCGAGGTCTTCGCCTACTCCATTGACGGCGCCCGCGCCGACATGCCCGAGATTGACGAGATGACCTCGGGCGTGATGCGTTTTGACGGCGACCGGCTGGCGACGTTCACGACCAGCTTCGCCGCCTACGGCGTGTCGGATCTGCGCGTGGTCGGCACCGAGGGCAACATCCACGCCGAGCCGGCGTACGAGTACGCCGAGGCGTTGGGCTATACGCTGACCGTCGGCGACCAGGTCAAAAAGAAGAAGGGCCGGCGCCGCGATCAGTTTGCGGCGGAACTGGTGTATTTCTCGGACTGTGTCCTGAACGGCAAGGACCCCGAGCCCTCGGCCGAGGAGGGCTGCTGGGACGTGCGGGTGGTTGACGCGCTGTATCAGTCGGCGCGGATCGGCGCACCGGTGTCGCTGCCATCCTTCGGGCCGGAACGGTGGCCGTCGCGCAACCAGGCGCAGGATCTGCCGCCGGTGGAAGAACCGGAGCTCGTGGCGGTCAGCAAGCCGCACGACTAGCCGCACTTGGCGGCCCCCGCCCGGCCAGGGCGACGGCCGCGATCAGCACCGCCGGGATCCGCAAGCGCGGGACTATGCCACAAATTGACGGGCGAGGACGAGACCGAGCCACCCGGCGGCAAGGCCGGTGATGAGCGTGATCACGATGTTCAGCACCGCCGCGCCGGCCGCGCCATGGCTCAGCATGGCGAGCGTCTCCTGGTTGAAGCTGGAGTACGTCGTGAAGCCGCCCAGCAAGCCGATCACCACCGCGCCGCGCCATTCGGGACTCCACGCCGACGCCGCGGCCACCTGAACGACGATGCCCAGGGCAAAGCTACCGATGACGTTGACGATCAGCGTGCCATACGGAAAGCCCGCGCCAAATCGTTCGAATGCCCACAGCCCGATCAGGTAGCGCGCGCCGCTGCCGACCGCGCCGGCGCCCATGATCCACCACAGCATCAACGCCATCCCTTTCGTGTCTCGTCGAGGATCTCCATCACCGCGCCATCACCGCGGCCCGTGAGGATCTCCCGCATGCGGCCATACACGGCCGTGCGAATCTCGTCCGGCAGCGCATCGAACGCCGGCGAGTAAATCAGGTAGCTGCAACGATACCGGAACAGCCGGGTCTGCAGGTCGAGCTCGCGCAGCGAACGGCCGCGCCGATCGCGCGGGCCACGCTCGCCGAAGGCCCTGGCAAACCGGGTCACGCCCTGAACCGGCGACGGCAGCGCCGCCTCGTCCACGAACAACAGGTAGTCCGCGGTCTCGTGCACCAGGTCTCGCAAGTCGCCGGCCGACACATCCAGGCGCGACTCGGCCGCCGCGATGCGCGCCTCCCAGCCCAGCCGGGTCAGCAGGTTGAGGCCACGGCCCTGGTGGTCGAACACGAGCAACGCGGCGATGTCGCTCGTGGGCAACGGATAGGCCTCCGCGTCAACGCGCGGATCGAGCGTGGTCTGGTTCAGCGTGGTCTCGTTGACCGCCGCTTCGGACGCCATGTTGTCGGTGACCATCGCGTTGCCAAGATGTCGCGCGGCGCCGTGGCTGCCGGTGACGTACCACCCGCCCCAGCGCCGTTCGAGCGGCGTGCGGTGATCGACCAGCGAGCTGCCCAGTTGCGGCCGCGTGCGGCCGGTGGCGTCGGTGAACATGCTGCGCACGAGAATGCCGGGCACGTCGAGGCTGTTGGCCGACAGGTGGCACGTCAGGCAACGGTCGGGCCGCGTGAGCTGCGACGGGCCGCTCTCCTGTTTCAAGGCCTGGAAGACGACGCCCTGCCGCGGGTCGTGCGAGGCCAGCTCGATCACGGGCGCCCCCGGAATGTAGCCGACGATGACGCGGTCGTTGAAGTAGAGGGCGCGCGGGTGCGCGGGATCGGTGAAGGGATGCTGGATGCCGGTCTTCGAGAACAGCAGCACCTGGGATTCGACCGGCACGTCGAGGCGCGCCAGCAGCGCGCGCAGGTAGCCTTGGCGGCCCTCGAACGCCAGCGTCGCCGCGCCGGACGACAACTCACCCTGCAGGGTCGTGACGACGTCGGTGGGCGGCGTGCCGCGATAGTCGATGGCCGGATGCTGATCGAGGGTGCCCGGGTAGGCGGGGCGCCGCGGCTGTCCGGCGAGGGCGGCGAACGCCAGCGCCCACGCGGCAGCGGCGCACATGATCCAGCGAGCCATGGTTCTGGCGCTAGCCTACAACAACCGTCCACGCGCCTGGGATGGCCGGTGTGACGGCCGTCATCCATCTCCCCCGACGGCGGCTTCCATCGCAACCCTCGTCGCCTGCCCACCGTAGCCTTGGCGAAGGTGGGTGCATAATGACCAGATGCTCAGATTTCGCCTTGCAGTCTTGATAGCCCTGGCTGGCCCCGCGGCGGCGCTGGCCCAGTCGACCCAGGCCCCCAGCATCACCCTGCCCACGGTGACCGTCACGGCGCAAAAGGAAGCGGAAGACGTGAAGCTGGTGCCCGCCAGCATCACCGCCGTCACCGCCGGCACCATTGCCAACGCCGGCCTGCGCGTCGTCACCGACGCGGCGGTCCTCGCGCCGAACACCGTGTTCACCGAGTTCACGGCCCGCAAGGTGAGCAACGCGCGGTTTCGCGGCATTGGCTCGAGCCCGGGCAATCCGGCGGTCACGACTTACTTCGACGGCGTGCCCCAGTTGAACAGCAACTCGTCGAACATCGAGCTGCTCTACGTCGATCAGATCGAGTTCGTCCGCGGGCCGCAGAGCCCCCTGTTCGGCCGCAACACGCTGGGCGGCATCGTCAACGTCACCAGCGCGCGGCCGTCCACGGCGAAGTGGACCGGGTCGGTGATCGCGCCGTTCGGCGACTTCGGCGCGAAAGAAGTGCGCGGCAACGTGTCGGGCCCGCTCGGCGACAAGGCGGCCATGAGCTTCGCGGTGGGCAAGCAGCAGCGCGAGGGCTACACGGTGAACCGGGCGACGGGCCACGACCTCGACTTCCGGGACGGCACGTTCGCCAAGGCGCAGCTGATGCTGACGCCGAACGCCAACTGGCAGGCCCGCGTCATCTATTCGCATGAGCGCAACCGAGACGGCGACTACGCGCTGGGCGATCTCAACGCGATTCGCGCCACGCCGTTCCAGGTCATGCGCGACTTCGAGGGCTTCACCAACCGCGACATCAACGCCACCACGGTGAGCCTGCGCGGCACCGGCCTCAACCTGTCGATCCAGGCCACCACCGGCTTCGTGAAGTGGAACACCGAAGACGAGACCGACCTCGACTACACGCCGCTGCCTTTGGCGATGCGCAGCAACACCGAGGACGACTTCCAGTTCACGCAGGAGCTGCGCCTGTCGTCGCCCGAGAACGCGCCGCTGCGATTGTCGGACACGCTGACGCTGAAGTGGCAGGGTGGCGTCGAGTTCTTCAACCAGAACTACGAGCAGCTCGCGGTCAACTCGCTGTCGCCGTTTGTGCTGTCGCCGCAGATCCCGTTCCCGGTCGCGCAGACCTCGCCGGAGTCCGCCATCGACAGTTCAGGCTTCGGCCTGTTCGGCCACGGCACCGTGAGCTTCAACGAGAGGACCGATTTCATTGCCGGCCTGCGGTTCGACCACGAGCAGAGCGATGCCGTCCTCAACAGCTACTTCACGCCGGCGATTGCGCCGGCCAGCCGGGTGGCCGCCAAGAACAGCTTCTCGGACGTCTCGCCGCAGTTCGCGGTCGCCTATCGGCCGGCGCCCGACACGTCGCTCTACGCCTCGGTGAGCCGCGGCTTCAAGGCCGGCGGCTTCAACCCGGCCGCGCTGCCCGGCCGCGAAGCCTACGACGAGGAACATGCGTGGCACGTCGAAGGCGGCGTCAAGTCCACCTTTGCCGGCGGCAAGGCCTCGGCCAGCGCCGCGGCCTTCCAGATCAAGTGGGACGACATGCAGCTGAACGTGCCGAATCCGTTCGTGCCCTTGCAGTTCTACATCGCCAACGTCGGCCGCGCGCACAGCCGCGGCCTCGAGCTCGACCTGACCGCGCGCCCCCACCCGTCGGTGGATGTGTTCACGTCGTTTGGCTACACCAGCGCGTACTTCCGGGATGGCACCATGGCGGCTGGTGTCAACGTGGGTGGCAACAAGCTGCCCTACACGCCGGGCTATACGGCGTTGATTGGCACCCAGCTCACGCGCGCGCTCAACCCGGCGGTCACGCTGTACGGCCGCGCCGAAGTGGTGATGACCGGCGCCTTCGAGTACGACGAGGCCAACACCGCCCGGCAAGACGCCCACAACCTGGCCAACTTCCGCGTCGGCGGGCGCGGCAAGCGGTTGTTCGCCGAGGCGTGGCTCCGCAACGCCTTCGACACGATATACGTGCCCATTGCCATCCCGTACCCGGGCCTGGCACCGTCCGGCTTCATTGGCGAAAACGGCCGACCTCGCACGTTCGGCGTCAGCGCCGGCGTGACGTTCTGAACGAAACGGCATCCTGAGTGATGATTTGCTGGCTCTGGTGATGTGGTGATGTGGTGATTTGCGGTCACTGATTTAAGGATTTGGGGATTTGCCCCTGCGAACGCGAGGCTTCGCTCCTGGAGTTCGTTCTTATCCATGCGGCGTCATGGAGCACGGGGGATGCCAAGAGACTTTCGGCCTGAATCGTGGATCTGCGCCGGAATGATGGAAATTTCTGCGACCCGAATCGCCAGCCATCCGCGACCTGTTGACTATCAACATGAGTCGTGAGACCCTCCTGTTGACTATCAACATGGCACCCAACTCCGAAGTCCCCTACGGCACGCTCGACCTCATGGTCCTCAAGACGCTGGCGGCGCTCAGCCCGCTGCATGGCTACGGCATTGCCCGCCGCATCGAGCAGGTGGCGCAGGGCTCGCTCGCGCTGAACCAGGGGACGATTTATCCCGCGCTCCTTCGCCTCGAGCAGAAGGGCTGGATCAAGAGCGACTGGGGCATGAGCGAGAACAACCGCCGCGCGCGGTTCTACACGATCACTGCTGCCGGCAAGCGCCAGCTTTCGGCTGAAGCCGACCTGTGGGCGCAGACCGTGGCGACGGTGAACCGGCTGCTGGAAGGGTCGTGAACACAGATTGAAGTCACCAGGGCCGCAGATGACACAGATAACGCAGATCTTGGGTAGCTGAAGTGCGAACGCTCATCTCGCGATTGTTCGATCTCGTGTTGCGCGGCCGACGGGAAGATCAGCTTTCTGAGGAAATTCAAGCGCACCTCGACTTGATGGCTGACGACCTCGTGGCGCGAGGTATGTCGCCGGCCGATGCGCGGCTTGCCGCCCGGAAGGCGTTCGGCGGCGTTGATCAGGCCAAGATGCGCTACCGGGAGCAACGGGGCCTGCCCATTCTCGATGGGTTGCTGCAGGACGTCCGTTTCGCAATCCGCGTACTCGCGCGCGATCGCGGGTTCGCGGTGACCGCCATCCTCGTACTGGGGTTGGGGCTCGGGGTCAACAACATATTCTTCACGCTCGTCTACGCACACAAGTTCCGCGGCGTCACGCTTCAGGACGTCGATCGCGTAATGCACGTTTCCACCGTCGACGATCGCGGCACCGGTCGCCTGGTGTCGCTGCCGGAGTTCACCGACCTGCAGACGGCGGCCACGAGCTTCAGCGGCGTGGCGGCATATGTGAATGGTGTCGCGACCCTTGGCGACGAAGGGCGGGCACCGGACCGCTTCAATGCCGCCTATGTCACGGCGAACGCTTTCCCGCTGTTGGGGTTGTCGCCTTCGTCAGGACGCCTGCCGACCCCAGACGACGATCGCCCCGGCGGCGAGCCGATTGTCATGCTGGGCAGCGATGCGTGGCGGCAGCGGTACGACAGCGACCCGCAGATTCTGGGCCGCGCGGTGCTCGTCAATGGCTCGCCGGCCACAGTGGTGGGAATCATTTCCGAGCGGTCCGGCTTCCCCAGCACGGCGAGCGTCTGGCTGCCGCTTGGCCAGTACCCGGAACTGACGGCGGAGCGTTCGGCAAGGTCGCTGAACGTGGTCGGACGGTTGCGGGCAGGTGTCGGCGAGCAAGCCGCCCGCAGCGAGGTTGAGACCATCTATGGCGGCTTCGAGGCCGCGCATCCCGACAGCAATCGCAACGTCCGCGCCAGGGCCGTGCCGCTCAACCAGCGCTTGCTCGGAAACCTCGATGGATGGATGCCATTCATCTGGGCCGGCGTCATCGTGGTCCTGGTCGCGTGCACGAACGCGGCCAACCTGATGATGGCGCGCGCAGTCCATCGCGCCCCTGAGCTTGCGATCCGTACCTCTCTCGGCGCCAGCCGCGCCCGCATCGTGGGCCAGTTGCTGATCGAGGCGCTGGTGATCGCCGGCGCCGCGGCCGTGGTCGGCGCGGTGATCTCGATGACCGGGGTCCGCGCGGTGCGGTCAGGCATTCCCGAGGGCATCCTTCCCTACTGGAACGACTACACGATGGACCGCACGGTCTTTGGCGGCCTGGTGGCGCTGTCACTGGGCACAATCCTGGTATTCGGGTTGATTCCCGCCATTCACGCGTCGCGTACGGACGTCAATCGCACGCTCAAGGACGGCGGCCGCGCCAGCACCGGCACGGGTATGGGCGTGCTGACAGGGACGTTTCTCAGCGTGGAGCTGGCGCTGGCGATGATCCTGCTCGCGCAGGTCGCGGTCGCGTCGTATCTCGCGAACCGGCCGCTGCCGACCGACGCCAATGTCAACACCACGGAAATCGTCACCGCGACGGTGACGCTGCCCGCGGGGTCGTATCCGACACCGCAGCAGCGGATGAATTTCTTTGCCCGGCTCGAAGAGCGCTTGAAGGCGCGCGTGGAAGTCGTCAGCGTCTCGCGCGCCACCCTGCTGCCTGGTGAGGGGGCGGGCCCGCGACGGTTGCGGATCCACGGCCGGGAGGAGCCACCAGGCGAGCCGCCGCCAACCGTGCTGACCATCGACATTTCGCCGCGGTATTTCGAGACGCTCGCGCTCGGTGTGGTGACGGGGCGTGACTTCACTCCCCTCGACGGCCGCCCCGGCAGCGCCGTGGCAATCGTCAACGACCGCTTCGCGCAGGTCTTCCTGAACGGCGGCGAGGCTCTGGGCGTGCAACTTGCCGTCACCGCGGCGAGTGCTCCAGCCACTGCCGAACTGCGTTGGGCGACGGTGATCGGCGTGGCGCCGACGGTGCGTCAGGGTGCCTCCGGTGCAGGACGAGAGTCGCCGGTGGTCTACCTCCCGATCTCCGCCGCGGCCCCGGCGACGTCGGCGTTGCTGATCAGGCATCGCGTGGACCCGGAGCACGCCGCCGGCGTCCTGCGAGCCGAAGCTCAGGCGACCGATCCTAACGTCGCCCTGTACGGCATGCGCACGTTGGAGCGCGCCGTTCGAGAGTCGCAGTGGAACCGTCACATGTCAGCGGTGCTGGCGGACACGGTGACATGGATGAGCGTACTGTTGGCGATTGTCGGGCTCTATGCCGTGACCGCGCAGCGCGTGACGCTCAAGACGCGCGAGATCGGCCTGCGCATGGTCCTCGGCGCGCGATCGGCGCAGGTCGCCGCGACGATCATCGCCGGCCTGCGTTGGCCGCTGCTGGCGGGGTTGCTACTCGGCACGGCTGGCGCGATGGCGTGGGACGGCGCCTACTCCTCAGGCATCGCGGGCGTCTACGCCAGTGCGCCGCCAACCTTGCTGAAGATCGCCGGCTTCATCGTGGTGCTCGTGGTGGTGTCATGCAGCATTCCCCTGCGCCGCGCAACACGGATGAGCCCGATCACGGCACTGCGACAGGACTGAACCTTGTGCGCGATCGATCACACAATCCCTAACTCCGCGACCCCAATCAGCAAATCACCACATCACGAGATCACCAAATCATCGTTTTTGTGATGGATCGCTGCGGCTTTTTGATCTGGGGTTACGATCGCTGATTGACGCACGCCAAGCTCGGCGGTGCGAAGGAGACACTGATGAAGCGAACTGTTTTGGCCCTCGCGATTACCGCGCTGGCATTTGGCGCGGCGGTCAGCGCCCAGAAGACCACCCCGCTCAAGACCGGAAGCGGCGGCAGCCCGCACGTCCGCACCGAGTGGACGATTGACGGCGCCAACCTCGCCATCGAATACGGCCGTCCGTCGCTCAAGGGCCGCACGCCCGGCAAGGACATCGACCCGTACGAAGGCCGCGAGTGGCGCACCGGCGCAGACGAGGCAACGACCTTCAAGACCGACAAGATGCTGATGTTTGGCTCGGTGCACGTGCCGGCCGGCACCTACACCCTCTACACCATCCCGACCGGCGGGACGTGGCACCTCATCATCAGCAAGAAGACCGGCCAGTGGGGCATCCCCTATCCGAAGGGCGAAGACCTCGGCCGCGCGCCGATGACCCTCGGCAAGGCGCCCGCCGCCGCCGAGCAGTTGACCTTCTCGATCGAGGACAACCCGAAGGGCGCGACGCTCCACATCGACTGGGGCACCACGCGCGCCAGCATTCCGTTCACGGTCGGCTAACAGTACTCACTTGCTCAGGTGCTAGAGTGCCGGGGTGCTGAAGTGCACTTTGGCACTTTGGCACCCTGGCACTTTGGCACGCCAGCAATTCAGTTATCCTGTCTCCTCATCCTGAGGAGGCCTCGATGTTCCGGCGACTCTCGCTGCTGACCCTGGTTTGCACCGTCGCGGCGGCCGGCGTAGCGCGTTCGACCACGGTCATTCCCCCATCATTCGAGGCGCTGGTCGCGGGCGCGAACACCATCTTCGTCGGCGAGGTGATGAACATCCGGTCGGATTGGGACACCACGCCCCTGGGCCGCGTGATCATGACGTTCGTCACCTTCCGCATCGAGGACGTGTGGAAGGGCAATGTCGGCGCGGTCACGCAGCTCGCGTTCCTGGGCGGAGAAATCGGCGACCTGGGCATGAAGGTGCACGGCATGCCGACGTTCCGCATGGGCCAGCGCGACGTGCTGTTCGTCGGCGCCGAACCGAGGCGGATCAGCCCGTTGGTCGGCTTGATGTATGGCCGCATGCGCGTCGAGCGCGACACCGCCTCCGGCATCGACCGGGTGCGCACGCACGACGGACAGGCGCTCGGCAGCCTGGCCCAAATCGGCCCGCAGCGCCCCGCCCCCTCGCTGGCCTCCATTAGCCCGATGCGGCTGTCCGAACTCGAGTCCGCGGTGCGCGCGCGCCTCGGCGCGGCGAGGCCGCAGTGACCCCTGGCCGCCGCCGAATCCCGGGCGGCGCGTTGGTCGCGCTGCTGCTGTGCGGGACGGCCATGGAAACCCCAAGCGGCTTCTCGCTGTTCGCCCACAAGTGGCCCAACGGCACGGTGACCATGCACCTGCAACTGGGCAGCGGCTCGGGCACGCTGATCGACGGCTCGCCCAGCTGGAACCAGGTGGCCACCACCGCCCTGGCGACCTGGAACACGCACCTCGACCTGATCAAGTTCTCGGCCGTGCAGGACTCCACGGTGCGGCGCGCCGAGAATGACGGCGTCAGCAGCGTGTTCTTCGACGCCAACGTGTTCGGCGAATCGTTCGACCGCAACACCCTGGCGATCGCCACGAGCTGGTACCGCGTCAGCACCGGCGCCAAGCTCGAAGCCGATGTCGTGTTCAACAACACCAAGAGCTGGAACGCGTATCGCGGCAACCTGCGCACCTCGGGCACCACCACGGTCCACGACTTCAGGCGCGTGGCGCTGCACGAGTTCGGCCACGTGCTGGGCCTCGATCATCCGGACGAGAACGGCCAGCGGGTCACGGCCCTGATGAACTCGACCATCAGCAACCTCGATGCGCTGGCGGCCGACGACATCTCGGGCGCACGCTCGCTCTACGGCGCCGGCGTGACCTCGAATGTCAGCTTCCCGCCGCGCAACGAACCGACCGACTTCTTCAACCAGCTGATCGGCGTCTACCGCGACGAGCTGCGTGCCGGCCAGGTCACAACCTACGTCGATCCCGAAGGCGTCGTCGTCTGGCTGACCGAATACGCGCGCTACCGCGTCGGGCTTTGCGACCACGGCACCGCGCAGACCCGCGTGTTCTCCGCCATCGACGGCACCGGCGTCTACGGCGTGTGCGCCGCGACCCCGGCCGGCACCATTCCGTTCCCGCCGCGCAACGAGGGCCTCGACTTCATGAACGCCTTGCAGGTGAAGTACCGCGACGACCTGAGGCGCGGCGCCAGCTCATCCTTCGTAAACAGCGAAGGCGCCGTGGTGTGGGTGCTCGAGTATTTGCGCTATCGCCTGAACGGCTGCGGCCACGGCGACGCCACGACGAAGGTGCTGATGCAGATTCGCGGCCATGGCGTACAACCGCTCTGTCGTTGAGGCGGGCCTGCTCTTACTCGGCCCCTTCTGAGCGCTTCAGCACGGTTCGGTACTCGTCGGGGGTGTCGATGTCGATGTACGCGCCGGCGTCCTGAATCGGCACGTCGAGCCGGCGGGCCGCATGGGCGGCAAACACCGCCTTGGCGCCGATGCGGGGATCGGCGCGGCGCAGATCCTCGAACACCGCGCGATCGAAGACGACGGGGTGGCCGTGGCGTTCGCCGCCGGCCCTGAGCGAAGTCGAAGGGTCGACCGGACGGACAATGGGCGCCCGCGACTGGCGCCACGCCGCCACGATGGCCGCGACCGAGTCGGGCCTTACGAGCGGCACGTCCACGAGCGTGACGAGAATCGCTTCAAGCTGCGGCTCGTCCACGGCCGCCAGGCCAGCGAGCAGCGACGACAGTTGGCCTTCCGCCCACCCCAGGTGGTCCACCACGTGCGCGCGCGGTTCAAAAGCCGGCATGGCGGCGCGAACGGCGTCGATGTGCGCGCCGGCCACGACCGTCACGCGGGGCAGGCCCGCGGTCAGCAGCGTGCGCACCACCCGCGACACCACGGTTTCCCCGGTGGTGCCCAGGGGCAGGGCGGCCTTGGCCTGCCCCATGCGGGAGGAGGCGCCGGCAGCCAGGACGATGGCGCGGATCATTGAGATTTCCTCGCAGACATGCGCAGTTGTGCGCCATACGCTCGTGCTGGATGGCCGCAGTTACAAATTAAGACGTTTGCTTGACTTCCCATTGTTGACCTGCCTACACTGACCGCGTTTTCCGCGTCCCTCTCTGCCCGTGGCCACAGTGTAATCGGCCTCATTTTGATACCACCGGTATCGTGGGTGCGGCGGTTTGGAGGGCGTTTCCTCTAGACCTCGGTTCATCGGAGGACAGTTATGCCGACCGGAACAATCGCACGGCTCCTGATCGACAAGGGCTTTGGATTCATTCGTGACGAATCCGGCCTGGAGCACTTTTTTCACCGCAGCTCCGTTCGGGGAGCCGTGTTTGAATTGCTGCGCGAAGGACAGCGCGTCGACTTTGTCATCGAGGAATCCCAGAAGGGGCCTCGGGCAGGAGACGTGCGGCTCGTTGAAGGGTAGTCCTGCAAGGCTGCTTTAGCTTGTACTAGCTTCCCATTTCCGGCCCCGGACGGGTGGGGCCGGAGTTCGTCTCAGTGAAACGTTTCCTCAAACCTTTTGCCGCAGTCGCGGCGCTTCTCCTGCTGCTGGCCGCCCTTGCCGCGCCGCGCCTGGGCGCGTGGCTCGTCGTCCAGGACCCCCTGCAGAAAGCCGATGCCATCTTCGTGCTGGGCGGCACCATGTTCGAGCGGCCGCTCGAGGCCGTCGACCTCTACCGCGAGGGCTGGGCCCCGCGCATGCTGTTGATGCGGCAGGTCGCCGACTTCGGTGAAGCCGAACTGGAGCAACGCGGTGTGGCATTTCAACGCGAGATCGATGTCCAGCTCGACGTCCTGACGAAACTCGGCGTGCCCCGCTCGACCATCGAGGTCCTGCCGCCGCAGAACAGCACGCGCGACGAGGCCGATGCGGTGCGCGCGTCCGCGGTCGCCAACCACTGGACCCGCGTGATCGTCGTGACCTCGAAGCAGCACACGCGCCGCGCGCGGCTGGTGATGAACCGCCGCATGGCCGGCTTCGGAACCGAGGTGATTGTCCGCTATTCGCGCTACGACAAAGCCAACGTCGAGGCCTGGTGGCAGAACCGCTCGACCCTGCGCTTTACGCTGTTCGAGACGCAGCGGCTGATCGCGTACTGGCTGGGGATCGCCGACTGAACGCCGATGGCGAAAGACACCAGGGCCGCAGATGACACCGATAACGCGGAGGTCGGACTGATATGATCTGACTGGAAGTGAACGGGGCCCGGTGGCCCTCCCGGTCTTCAAAATCGGTCGCTGCCTCCTTGTGGGGCAGGCTGGGTTCGACTCCCAGGCGCTTCCGCCAACTCCGGCCTTCGGCCATCGCTGGCGTCAGCGCTTGCTCGTCAGCCACACCGGCTTCGGCCTTCGGCCTCGCCTAAATGGGGTCGACTCCCAGGCGCTTCCGCCAACCTTCGCTCTTCTGACAACTTCGAGCTCCGGTTGGCAGGCCAACGTCTCCTGTGGAGGCAACCCTTCAGGGTTGCCTCTCTAGAGCAGCAGCGCCATCACCTTCTCGGTATCCGACAAATCCGCCAGCACGATGTCGGCGCCGGCCGCGCGCAACTCGTCGACCGAGTGGCCCCCGGTCGCGACGGCAATGCACTGGGCGCCGGCCACGCGCGCGCACTCGATGTCGTACGGCGTGTCGCCGATCACGATCACGCGCTCGAGCGCTGCCGGCGGCACGTCGTAGATCTCGGCGCGCTGGCGCGCGATCGGCACCAGCGCGTTGCGATCCGCCGCATCGTCGCTGAAGGCGCCCCATGCGAAGTAATCCCACAACTCGAAATACGTGAGCTTGATCTCGGCGGCCTGGCGGTAATTGCCGGTGAGCAGGGCGAGGTGCAGGTGGTCGTGCTCGCCCAGCGCCTCGACGAGCTCGCGGGCGCCGGGCATCAGCCCCTTGTGGCCGGTGCCCTCGTGCTGGATTTCCTCTTCGAGCAGCGGCAGGTAGGCCTCGCGGAAGCGCGCGTGGTTGTCGGCGGTGTCGGGCAGGCCGGCGGCCTGCAGCGCCTGCGAGACCAGGAACGAGTCGGTGCGGCCGCCAAACGACGCGTGCTTGAAGCCGTCGGCCACGCCAAAGGTGTCGGCGAACGCGCGCGTCATGGCGCGCAGGCCGGCGCGGCCGCTGAGGAGCAGGGTGCCGTCGATGTCGAACAGGATGAGAGCAGGAGTCATCACAGGAGGCCAGGAGGTCAGGAGGTCAGGAGAACAATCTCTTCAGGAATCCGATCGGCTTCAGCTCACCGGTCGCCGGCACCAGGTCCAGCTGCTGACCGCCGATCGCCTTCGCGAGGTCATCGTCGGCCGTCAAGGCCAGCAACGCCACGCCGCGCGCGCGGGCGAGACGCGCGAGGTCGGCGCCAAACGCGGTCACGGTCTCCCGGGGCAAGCTGGCCGATGGATGCTCGGCAATCAACAGGCGGGGGCCCAGGGCCAGCGCCCGCGCCAGGTGGATGCGCATGTGCGCGTCGGGCTGCGCGCGTCCGGCCGGTGCGTCGAAGCCGGCGGGGTCCAGTCCCACCTCCGCCGCGAGCGCCCGCGCCTGCGGCAGCACGCCCGGCTCGATCGGGTCGACTTCGAGCGTGAACGACAGGGCGATGTTCTGCAGCACGGAGAACATCTCGACCACGATGCCGCGGGACGTCACCATGCCGACGCCATCGAGCGACCGCAGCCACGCTTCGCCGTCGGTAATGGCCCGGGTGTTCTGGCCGAACAGCGCAATGTCGCCGCTGTCGGGCAGCGTCGCGCCCGTCACCAGGTGGACCAGGGTCTCGGCGGCGACGGCGTCGAGGCCCTTGATCGCCAGCACGTCGCCGGGCGCCAGGGTCAGCGACTGGATGCGGAGCGGCCGCAACGCCTGGTAGTCCTTGACCAGGCCCTGGATGTCGAGCAACGGCACGCCGGGGGTCATGACGGGCGCCGCGCGGCGGCATGGCGCTCGAGCGCCGCCAGGTCGTCGGGCGGCAGCAGGATAGCGCCCAGGGTGTTGCGATGTGAGCGCGAGGGAGCCCCTGCCCTGAGCGAACCCGGGGGACTTGCGCGTTGCAAGTCCCCCGGGTGAGTCGAAGGGTCGCCGTGGAAGTCCGAGCCGCCGCTGACGAGCACGCCCAGCCGTTGCGCCAGGCCGCGATAGAGCTGCACGTCTTCCGGCATGTGGTCCGAGTGGTAGACCTCGATGGCATCCAGCCCCTGCTCGGCCAGCGGCGCAATCAGCGCATCGCGCCGGGTGACCGCCGGATGCGCGAACGAGGCGATGCCGCCGGCGGCGTGGATCGCGGCCACCACCGTGGCCGGGCTCGGGCCGGTGCGCGGCACGAAGGCCGGCAGGCCCGTGGCCAGCCAGCGTTCGAACGCCTCGGCCACCGACGCGACATGGCCGGCCTCAACCAGGGCGCGCGCGACCTGCGGGCGGCCAACCGAGGTGCCCGGCCGCGTCGCGGCCGTGGTGACGAGGGCCTCGACATCGATCGGCATGTTCAACCCGGCCAGGCGCGCGCCGATCTCGCGCACGCGGGCCACGCGCTGCGCGCGCTGTCCCTCGAGAAAGGTCAGCAGCGGCGGGCTGGTGGGATCGAAGAAGTAACCCAGCAGGTGGACGTCGCGTTGCTCGGCGACGGAGGTGATCTCGATGCCCGGCACCAGCCGAATGCCGCGCGCCGCGGCCTCGACCCCGACCGCCGCGAGCGCGGCGACGGTGTCGTGATCGGTCACGCTCATGGTGGTGATGCCGGCGGCGGCGACCCGCGCCACCAGCTGGGCCGGGGTCAGGCGGCCGTCGGAAGCCGTCGTGTGGAGATGAAGATCGATCAACGGCCGGCAGCGCGGGCACGGGTCTTGGCCGGCCCGGCTTCGCGCGGGCGCTTCGGCGCGCCAAGTGGTTTGTGACCCGCGCGCTGCCTCTTGACGAGGGCGCGGTACTCGCGGATCAGCAACTCCAGGTGCTCGCGCTCTTCTTCCGCGAAATCCAGGAAGACCTGCTTCCCTTCGGAGTCCTCGAAGCGCTCGCCGTAGCGCTTGAAGAAGCGGTGCGAGCCGCGCTCGCAGCGAATGCCGATGCGATAGGCCTCGAG
>CAYGMD010000008.1:0-53503 GCA_964350785.1 uncultured Acidobacterium sp.
AACAACTCCGGCGGCGGCCAGCCCGTCTCCCTCGAGAACCTACGGGGCGTCCGGGCGCTCTGCGACCGCTACCGCAAACCGTTCTTTCTCGACGCCTGCCGCTTCGCCGAGAACGCGTGGTTCATCAAGACCCGCGAGGCCGGGCAGTCGGGGCAGACGCCGAAGGCCATCGCGCAAGAGATGTTCTCGCTGGCCGACGGCTGCACCATGTCGGCCAAGAAGGACGGCCTCGCCAACATCGGCGGCTTCCTCGCGATGAACGACGACGCGTGGGCCGAGAACGCCAGGAACCTGCTGATCCTCACCGAGGGCTTCCCCACCTATGGCGGGCTGGCCGGCTACGACCTCGAGGCGATCGCGCGCGGGCTCGAGGAAGTGGTCGAGGAGCCGTACTTGCACTACCGCATCCGCTCCACGGAGTACCTCGCCGACAAGCTGATCGCCGGCGATGTGCCCATCATCCGGCCCGCGGGCGGTCATGCCATCTACATCGACGCGCGGGCGCTGCTGCCGGCCATTCCCCCGCTCGCCTACCCGGGCATCGCACTCGCCAACGCCCTGTATCTCGAAGCCGGGGTCCGCAGCGTCGAGATCGGGACGGTGATGTTCGGCTTGCATCCAGACGGATCGGAGACCCCCGCGGCGATGGACCTGGTGCGGCTGGCGATTCCCAGGCGGGTCTACACGCAGTCGCACATCGATTACGTGGCCGAGGCGGTCCTGGCGGTGGCGCGCACGAGGGATCGGCTGCGCGGCTACCGGATGGTTTCGGCGCCCAAAGTGCTCCGGCACTTCACGGCCCGGTTCGCGCCGCTGAGTGAGCCGTAGTAGGATTCCGGGAATGACGAGCCCGGGAACGATTAGAACAATGGGCGCGCTCGCGTGCGCCGCCATCCTCGCGACGGCCATGGGCTCGGCCCAGGCACCTGCTGCACCCGCTGCACGCCCTGCGCCCGCCGCCCCCGTGAGCCGCTTCCCCGACCTCGCCGGGATCTGGAACGGCACCACCCGCGCCCGCCCGATCAACAGCGAGACCGCGCCGTGGACCAAGGACAACTTCCCGGTGCTCAACGAGCGCGGCCTCGCGTTCCAGAAGGTGTTCGACGAAGCCATCGCGCCCAAGTACGACTGCGTGCCCTCGTCGTCGCCGGCCATCCAGTACGACCCCTATTACATGCAGCTCGTGCAATGGCCCGACCGCGTCGTCATTCGCTACGAGAAGGACGACCAGACGCGCACCATCTGGCTCGACGGGCGCAAGCCCACCATCCAGGACTACACCCTGCAGGGCTTCTCGGTGGGCCGCTACGAGGGCAACTTCCTGATCGTCGAGACCGATCACTTCCTGTTCGACATCACCGGCTTCGACGACTACAACGGCATTCCCTCCTCGACGCTCAAGAAGGTGACGGAGAAGTACTGGAAAGAGAACGGCGAGCTGAAACTCACGCTCACGGTCGAGGATCCGCTGATTCTCCGCAAGCCGGCGTCCTACACCACGCGCTGGCTGCCGGCGGCGCCGGGCTACCAGCTCGAAGCCTGGGAGTGCGACGCCGAGTCGTCGCGCGCGCCGATCAAGATGATGGTTCCGAAGTACAAGTGAAGAGAAAGCAGACGCCAATGACCGCACACAAACTGATCCTCGCCGGCGCCGTGCTGGCCGCGGCCGCCGTCGCGGCGCCGGCCATTGCCCACCATTCGAGCGGGCCGTTCTACGACCCCACCAAGAAGGTGGAGGTCAAGGGCGTGGTGACCAAGCTCAACATCCGCAACCCGCACTCGTTCCTGTATCTCGACGTCGACGAGAAGGGCACGAAGGTCGAGTGGCAGGTGGAGATGGGCACCGGCGCGCAGCTGGCGCGCAACAACCTGACGGTCGAGACTCTGAAGCCGGGCACCGAGATCCGCGTCGCCGGCCAGCCGTCGCGCGCCGAAGGCTCGCACGGCATGTGCTGCATCCAGTTGCTGATGAAGGCCGACGGCACCGCCATCCTGCGCGGCACCGTGCCAAAAGAGCCGGGACACTAGCGCCGGCCACGTGACCGAATTGTTCGCCTCGATCGAGGGTTCGACTCTGGCCGCCTGGGTGCGCGAGTCGCCCTCGATTTGGGCCTACGCCACCATTCTCACCCTCCACACCGTCGGCCTGGCCATCGTCGTTGGCGCCAACACGGTGGTCGACCTCCGCCTGCTCGGCTGGGCCAGGGGCATTCCCACGTCAGCGTTGCGCGCGCTCTTCCCCATCATGTGGGCGGGCTTTGCGATCAACTTCGCGACCGGGGTGTTGCTGTTCATGGCCGACGCCGCGACCAAGTCGGGCCAGCGCGTGTTCTGGGTGAAGCTGGCGTGCATCACGAGCGCGTTGCTGGTCGCGCGAACCATTGCCAAGCGCCTGCAGCAGCAGGACGATGTCCCCGGGAATCTCCGCGCGCTCGCCGTGGTGTCACTCTTCCTCTGGGCGGGGGCCATCGTGGCCGGCCGGCTCATGGCCTATCTGTAAGCCCATGCCGGACCTGATGCCCTTCGCGCAGTGGCTGCGCGCCACGCCCGCCTCGGACTGGATCAACAGCAGCCGGTGGCTCTGGCCACTGTGCGAGAGCCTGCATTTCGTGGGCCTCAGCCTGCTGATCGGCATCACTGGATTCTTCGACCTGCGGCTGATGGGGTTCTTCCGGCAGGTCTCGGTCGAAGCCGCGCGCGCGCTCATGCCGTTCGCGCTGGCGGGCTTCGCGGTCAACGTCGCAACCGGCGCGGTGTTCCTGATTGGCCTGCCGGAGCAGTACGTCAGCAATCCCGTCTGGTGGTACAAGGTCGGCTTTCTCGCGCTCGCGGGCCTCAACGCCGCCGTCTACGAGACGCGTTTGTCCGCGACAGTGCGCGCGCTTGATCCCCATGCCGACCCGCCACGCGCGATCAAGCTGATCGGCCTGGTATCGCTCGTGTCGTGGTTCGCGGTGCTCTACTGCGGCCGCATGCTGGCGTTCATCGGCGACGCATTTTGAGAAAGAAAAGGGGTCGGGGGTGTTTTCAGAGCTTTCAACGGAGTCAGCCCCTGAACCGGCGGCTGCCTGGATACGAAACCCTGACGAATGTGTCATAAATTGGCCCAATTGCGGTCGTTCGAACCCGAAAAAGATCCCCGACCCATTTTTTAAACGAGGCTGTTCGGTTCGCAGGAATTTGAAGAAGCAGAGGATCGCAACGGCACTGAGCAGGTGCCAGATGCCGTGCGCCTGGATCAGCGAATCCGGACGGCACCACGGATTGGCCGGCCGGCCGGTCAGCCAGATCGCAAACGCCACCATGTAGATCACGACGCCCGCGAAGTACCACGGGGCATAGGCTCGCCGGGCGCCGGCGGCCCCCAGCCCATCATCCCGACAACGACATAGAGCAGCATGAAGAGCACGGACGCGGCCAGGGCCACGGCCCAGGGGGCCCGTGGCGGCGCGACATCTGACGCCATGGACGCACTCTAGACGAGCTTCCAAGGGACTGTCGTCATCTAACATGATGGATGACGAAGCAGTCGTCATCCATCAGCAACCATGACAGTAGCCGTCATCGGCGCCGGCATTGCCGGACTATCGGCCGCTGTTGAACTTCGCAAACGCGGCCACGACGTCGTCGTCTTCGAGCGCGCGCGCGGCCCCGGCGGGCGCGCCGCCACCAGGCGGGTGGACGTCGAGATGCCGAAGGCCGCCCGCGGCGCCACGCTCGCCTTCGATCATGGCGCCCAGTACTTCACCGTGCGCGATCCCCGATTCCAGGCCGTGGTCGACGGCTGGCTGCGCGATCGCATCGCCGCGAAATGGGATGGCCGCATCGTCAGCTTCGACAGCGAGGGGTGGGAGGACGTGCCGGCCACGACCGAGCGGTATGTCGGCATTCCCGGTATGAGCGCGCTGGCGGCGGCGCTCGCAGGGGGACTCGACGTGCGTTACGGCCAGCGCATCGAGACGATCGAGCCGCTGCAGGCCGAGTTCGACCGCGTGATCCTGGCCGTCGCCGCCGGCCAGGCCGCACCCCTCGTCGCGCACATTCCGGAACTCGCCCCGGTGCTTGCCCCGGTGACCATGCGGCCGTGCTGGGCCGTGCTGGCGGCCTTCGACGAGCGCGTGCCGGCGCGCTTCGACGGCGCCTTCGTCCACGGCAGCCCGCTCGGGTGGGTCGCGCGCAACCAGTCAAAGCCCAAGCGCGAGTGGAAAGTCGATGCGTGGGTGCTGCACGCCACCGCGTCATGGAGCGCGGCGCACATCGACGACGATCCCGAGGTGGTTGGGTCGTTCCTGATGGAGGCCTTTCACGACCTCATCCCCCAGGGCCTGCCGCACGCGTTTTACGCCACGGCGCATCGCTGGCGCTACGCGATGGCCGACCCGCCGCTCGCCGTCGGCGCGATTCACCACGCCGGGGTCACGTTGTGCGGGGACTGGTGCCTGGGGACAAGGATCGAGGATGCGTACCTGAGCGGCCTGGCGGGCGCTCAGAGGCTTGGGGCCTGAGGCTTGTGGCTTAGGCCTTTCTCAAGCCCCAGGTCCCAAGTCCCAGGCCTACTCGCTCTTCGGCAAGCCCTTCTTCTTGTTCGGCTTCACGACCCTGCCCTTGTCGCCGCCGGTCCAGCGCATCTGGATCAGGGTGCCCAGCGCGCCGAGGCCGACCCACGCCCAGGGCAGCCACCACTGCCCCGGCGCCGGGTTCAGCGGATAGGCCACCCACACGTCGCCCTGGGCCGCGGCCTTGAGCGGGCCGCTGTCGCCCATCACCGCGAGGCCGCCCACCAGCAGCGTCCACGCCCCGCCAAACGCGGTGCCCAGGATGATCACGTAGCGTTGCAGCCACGTGGCCAGCACCGCGCCGGCGACCGAAAACAGGATGACGACGAAGGGGTGCGGGTCGCCATCGATGCGCGTCCAGATCAGGTTGACGACCAGCGCGCCGATGCCGGCGCCGACCAGCGCCACGCCCACGAAGTAGGCCGCCAGCAGCAGCGCCGCGCCGGCCACGCCGCCGACGAGCGCGGCAATCACCATGGGCGTGGTGTCGGTCGCGCCAAACACGGAACTGGCCGCCAGGGCGCCGATGATGAAGCCGAACAGGGCGAGCACCACCTTGAACAGGCGGTAGCCAAGGAAACAAGCGAGGAAGCCGCCGACCATCAGGACGGCGGCCGCGGGCAGCTGATACGCGGCGGGCAGCATGGGGGTAGCCCGAATTCTACACTTCCCGGCGCCCGTCCATCGCTTTCCCGACCGTCAGGTCGTCGGCATAGTCGAGATCGCTGCCCACCGGGATGCCGGTGGCAATGCGCGTCACCCGGATGCCCAGCGGCTTCAGCAGCCGGGCCAGGTAGATGGCGGTGGCCTCGCCCTCGACAGTGGGGTTGGTGGCCAGGATCACTTCGTCGACGCCGTCGGTGCCGATGCGGGCCAGCAGGCCCTTGATCTTGAGGTCGTCCGGGCCAATGCCCTGCAGCGGCGAGATGGCGCCCATCAGCACGTGAAACACGCCCTTGAAGCCGCCGGTGCGATCGACCACGTTCACGTTCTGCGGCTCTTCCACCACGCAGATGACGCGGTGATCGCGGGTCTCGTCGCCGCACATCAGGCACGGGTCGGTGTCGGTGATGTTGTTGCAGGTGGTGCAGTAGGTGACGCGATCCTTGACGTCGCGGATCGCCTGGCACAACCGCTCGGCGTCTTCGCGCGGCGTGCGCAGCACGTGGAACGCCAGCCGCTGCGCGCTCTTGGCGCCCACGCCGGGCAGCCGCTTGAACTGATCGACCAGCTCCTGCAGGGAGGCGGGTAGCGCCATTTAGTGGAATATCCGATCGAATTCACTTCGGGCCGTTCCGTAGGAACGGCCCCTCAACGTTGGCTGAGCAACGTTCCCGATACTCGCCCAGTGGTTGATACGCTCCATTTAGAGTCCGGGCAGGCCCATGCCGCCGAGCATGCCGCCCATGCGCTGCTTCATGGCGTCGTCCACCTTGCGGTGGGCGTCGTTCACGGCGGCGACAATCAGGTCCTGCAGCATGCCGACATCGTCTTTCGAGACGACCTCGGGATCGATCGCAATCCTCTGCAGGTGCTTGTGGCCGTTGACGGTCACGGTGACCATGCCGCCGCCGGCCGTGGCCTCCACCACCAACTGCGACATCTCCTGCTGCAGGCGCTCCTGCATCTCCTGCGCCTGCTTCATCATGTTCTGGATGTTCATCGTTCCTCGATCGTCGTCTTGTCGACGGGGAAGATCTCAAGCACGGCCTGGACGGTGGAGTTGGCCATCGCTTCCGCCTTCAAATCGTCCTGGTTGGTCCGAGGCGCGGCCACCGGCGGCCCCAGGCTCGACGGCGCGGGCGCCGGCGGCGCGTCGGCCTCGGCGCTCACGACCGCGATCGGAATGGGACGCCCGGCCACTTTCTCGGCCACGGTCGCCAGCCAGGCCTTCTGATCGTCGCACTGCAGCTTGGCGTTCTTCTTGTTCGGCTGGAAGGCGAAGACGATTTTGTCGGCGGTCGCTTCGATGCTGTAGGCGGAAGCAACCACGAGATTGTAGAACGTGGACTTCTGAGACTTTACTTCCGCCAGGAAAGCATCTTTCAAAGCGCCATCGGTGCCTGGGGTGCCTAGGGTGCCTAGGGTGCCTAAGGTGCCTGGGGTGCTCTGGACTTTGGGTGCGCTCGTAACGGCCGGTGCCTTGGCAACCGCAGCAGGCATCTGCACGTTAGGCACGTTAGGCACGCTAGGCACCTTAGGCACCGGCAGCGAGGCAGGTACGCGTGGTGCCAACCCCGGCCGAGCCGGCATCTTTTCCGCGAGCCCCAGCAGTTCGCCGAGCGGGACGAGCTTGCGGAGGTGCATCAACCGGAGCAGCCCCATCTCGAGGTTGTAGCGCGGCTGGTCCGAGACGCGCACTTCCTGCTCGGTGCGGGTCAGCAGGTCGAAGGCGCGCAGCAGGTCTTCGCGCGACCACTGGCCGGCCATGGCCAGCAGGCGGTCCTTCTCGGCCTCGGCGGCCACGTCGGGATCGGACGCGCGCTTCGGGTCCACCGACAGGATCAGCAGGTCGCGCGTCGCGCGCGCCAGTTCACGGCACAGCAGGCGCAGGTCGTAGCCGCGCTCGATGGCCCGCTCGACCAGGGCAAACGCCGCCGGCGCGTCCTCGCTGACCACCGCCTCGAGCATGTCGAACACGAGGTCGCGGCCCACCAGCCCCAGCACGGTGACGACGTCCTCGACCGTGATCTCGTCGCCGGCAAAGGCCCGCACCTGGTCGAAGGCGCTGAGCGAGTCGCGCATGCTGCCTTCGCCGGCGCGCGCCAGCAGCAACAGGCCGGCCTCGGGGATCTGGATCTTCTCTTCGCCGGCGATCATCCGCAGGCGGTCGGACACGACCTTGGCGGAAATGGTGCGGAACTCGTAGACCTGCGAGCGCGACAGCACCGTGTCGGGAATCTTGTGCTGCTCGGTCGTCGCCATCATGAAGATGACGTGCGGCGGCGGCTCTTCTATCGACTTCAGCAGCGCGTTGAACGACGAGCCCGACAGCATGTGGACTTCGTCGATGATGAAGACCTTGTAGCGATTGCGGACCGGGGCAATCGCCAGGCCTTCGACAATCACTTCGCGGACGTTGTCGACGCCGGTGTGCGTGGCGGCGTCGATTTCCAGCACGTCGATGTCGCGGCCTTCGGCAATCTCGATGCACGCGTCGCACTTGCCGCACGGGTCGGGCGTCGGCCCCTTCACGCAGCTCAACGCCCGCGCCAGGATGCGCGCCGTCGTCGTCTTGCCGCAGCCGCGCGGCCCCGACAGCACGAACGCCTGGGCGATCCGCTTGCTCTTGAGGGCGTTCTTGAGGGTGCGCGTGACCGCCTGCTGTCCGAGCACATCCTCGAACGTCTGCGGGCGCCACTTGCGGGCTAGGACTTGGTAGGCCATTTGGAAGGGAAACTCGGCCCGGAGGTCCTCAACACATCACGGAAACGACTTAGCGCTGCTGCCTTCCGGCCCTGACGCGATTCGCCGCCCTGAGATTGCCGAGGTTCCGGGCCGAACCCTTAGTGTAGCACCGGGGGCTAAGCCGTGGCGAGCAGGGTCGCCGCCAACCGGGCATAGGCATCCACGGCCTGATCCAACTCCGCAACCGCCACGTGCTCGCGATCCGTGTGGGCGACGTGGATCGAACCAGGCCCGAACAGCAGCGGCGTGCCCCAGTTCGACAGAAACGGCGCGTCGCTGAAGTACGAGAACACGGCGGTCTCGAAGCCGGGAACGGTGTGCAGCCGCACGGCCGGCAGTTCCAGGATCTCTTCCACCTGCACGCGGCCCTGGAGCGCCGCCGCGAGGGTGGCCCGCACGGCGTCGTGCGCGCCAACCGTGCGAAAGAACACCTCGGCCTCGGCCTGCGGCGAAATCACGTTGGGGGCCACGCCGCCCTTGATCAGGCCCACCGTGTGATGCGTGGTGCCAAGCAGGGGATCGGCCGGCCACTCGGCCGCGCGCAGCGCCATCAGGCAATCCATCAGCTTGTCGATGGCCGACTCGCCAAGCTCGGGATAGCCCGAGTGCGCGGCCTTGCCCGCAGCGGTCAGGCGGACGCGAAAGATACCGCGCGTCGCCGCCCCCAGCCGCAGGTCGGTCGGCTCGCCGTTGATCAGGAAGCGCGACTTCGACGCGATCCGGTTGGCCGCCTTGGCCCCGTCGCTGCCCCGCTCTTCGCCGGCGACGAACACCAGGCCAACGCGGGTCTCGCCGGCCGCGCGCAGCCGCTCGGCCGCCGCCACCTGCGCGGCGAGAATGCCCTTGGCGTCGCACGAGCCCCGCCCGTACAGCAGCCCGCCTTCGATGCGGCTGGGGAAGAACGGCGGCACGCAGTCGAAGTGCGTGGAAAACACCACCTCGGGCTCGCCGACCGCGGCAATGACGTTCGTGCGGCCGTGATCGAGGGGCTGCTCGAGCACCGAGTAGCCGCGGCCGCGGAGGTACTGCGCGAGCACGCCCGCGACCTTGCCCTCCTGCCCCGTCGTTGATTCGATGTCGACGAGCTGTCGCGTGAGCGCGACGTGGTCTACCGGATCCACTGTTCGAGTTCCGTTTTGGCGTCGGTCTTGTCGTCGCGATACTTGACGATCACCGGCGTGGCGAGCGACAGGCCCCAGTCCTTGCCCGCGCCGTGGGTGACCGCGCGCGCGCCGGGCACGACCACCGCGCCTTCGGGAATCACCAGCGGCTGGCCGGCCGCAGGCTTGATGATGACGCCGTTGACCAGGTCGTAGACCGGCGTGGAGCCGGTCAGCACCGTGCCCGCGGCAATCACCGCGCGCTGCTTGATCACGGCGCCCTCGTAAATACCGGTGTTGCCACCCACCAGCACGTCGTCTTCGACGATCACCGGGAGGGCGCCGACCGGCTCGAGCACACCGCCAATCTGCGCCGCGGCGCTGACGTGCACGCGCGCGCCAATCTGCGCGCAGGACCCGATGAGCGCGTGCGAGTCGACCAGCGTCCCCTCGCCGACGTAGGCGCCGATGTTGATGTACATGGGCGGCATGCAGATCACCCCGCGGGCGATGTGCGCGCCGCCGCGGATGGCGGAACCGCCGGGCACGATGCGCACGCCGGCGGCGACGCCCGGGCTCTGGACGGTCTGTGTGTCCTTGTCGTAAAACGGCAGGCCGGCCGACATCTCCACGGTGTCGCCGAAGCGGAAGCCGAGCAGGATGCCCTGCTTGACCCAGGTGTTCACGCGCCACCCGGAAGGCGTCGAGAAGTCGGGCTGCGCCGCGCGCACGGTGCCGGCCTCGAGCGCGGCTTTCAGGTCCGCAAACGCCGCGCGCGCCGCCGCCTTGTTGGCGCCCGAGCCCGCGGCGACCAACGACTCGATGTTCTCCTGGAGGGTCACAGTTTCCCGAGCTCCTTCAGCCAGCCGTTCATCTTGTCCTTCGACGATTGGCGCGGCGACACCATCGGCAGGCGGAAGCTCTCTTCCAGCAGGCCCATGGCGGCCATCGCATACTTCACCGGGCCTGGATTCGACTCGATGAAGTTGCCCAGCATGATCGGCACCAGCCGGTGATGGAGTGTCCTGGCGGTGGCGTAATCGCCGCGCTCGGCCGCTTCGACCAGCTGCGCCATCTCGGCGGGCAGGGCGTTTGACGCCACCGAGATCAGCCCGCGCCCGCCAATGGCCATCAACGACAGCGTCATCGCATCGTCCCCCGACAGCACGAGGAAGTGCTCGGGCACCGCGCGGCAGATCTCGATCATCTGGGTGATGTTGCCCGAGGCTTCTTTCACGCCGATGACGTTGGGGATGGTGGAGAGCCGCGTGAGCGTGGCGGCGTCGATGTTACACCCGGTGCGGCCGGGCACGTTGTAGAGCATCACCGGCAACGGGGTCGCCTCGGCGACGGCCGAGAAATGCGCGAACAACCCCTCGGGCGTCGGCTTGTTGTACCAGGGCGTCACCTGCAGCAGGCCCTGGACTCCGATGCTGTGCATCTCTTTCGACAACTGCACCGCGGCCCTGGTGTCGTTGTCGCCGGCGCCGGCCATCACGGGCACCTGCCCATTGGCCTCTTCGAGCACCAGTTCGACGACACGGCGCCGCTCGGCGCCCGACAAGGTCGGTGTCTCTCCGGTCGTGCCGCAGGGCACGAGGAAGTGCACGCCGGCCTCGATCTGCCGGCGCGCCAGCCGCTTGACCGCCGGCTCGTCGACCGCGCCGCTCTTGGTGAACGGCGTGACCAATGCGGTCCCAACCCCAGTAAACATCGTTCTCATTTCGACTCCCGTCCCCGACTCCCGACTCCCGATTCCCGACTCCCGGCCGGTTCAGCCAGCATGTCCCTGATGGAAAACCAACCCTGCTTGCCAACGAGCCAGGCCGCCGCCGTGAGGGCGCCGCGAGCAAACACGGCCCGGTCGCGGACGGTATGGGTGAGCTCAATCGTCTCCGACGGTCCGTCGAAGCCGACGGTGTGCGTGCCGGGCACCGAGCCGACGCGCGTGGACGACACGTCGATCGGACGATCGTAACCGGCGCCCTCCATGCCCGCCTTCAACGTGAGCGCCGTGCCCGACGGCGCATCCTTCTTCATCACGTGGTGGGCCTCGTGAATCCACGCGCCGAACTCCGCGTGCTTCGCGAAGTGACGGCTGGCCTCTTCCACCGCGAGCTGGAACACGTTCATGCCGATCGAGAAGTTCGACGCGGCAAGCACGCCAATGCCGGCCTTCGCGGCGACGTCCCGCATGGCCAGCTCGTGCGCCAGCCACCCCGTAGTGCCGATCACCACGTTGATCTTGCGGGCGGCGAGTTGCGGCAGGTTCTTCACCACGGCATCGGCCAGCGTGAAGTCGATGGCCACGTCCACGCGGCCGAAGTCGCCCTCGGCAATGGCGCGCTCGCCCGAGCGCTCGTCGATGACGCCGGCAATAGTGGCGCCGTACGACGGCGCCAGCGACTCCACCAACTGGCCCATCCGGCCGTGTCCGAGCAGCAGGATGCGCATCAGGCGCTCACCGATGAAAAAAACCGATCGTGCAGGCGGCCCAGCGCCGTCGGCAGCTCCGCCTCGCTGATCACGAACGTGATGTTGCGGCGCGACGCGGCCTGCGACACCATGCGCAGCGGCACGTCGCCCACCGACGCCAGCACTTGCGACGCCAGCGTCGGATCGTCATGCAGGCCGTCGCCGACGACGCAGACGATGGCCATGTGGTCCTGCTGCTCGACCTCGGCAAAGCCCGACAGGCCTTCGATAATCGCCGGCAGCCGCCGCGCATCGTCGATGGTCACCGACACGCTGACCTCGGATGTCGTGACGACGTCGACCGGCGTCTTTTGCTTTTCGAACACCTCGAACAGGCGGCGCAGGAAGCCGTGTGCCATCAACATGCGCGTAGAGGTGATGTCGACGACGGTGACGCCCTTCTTCGAGGCGACGGCGGTGAGCGGCCGTTCGCTCTTCGGCCGCGTCGCGGTGATCAGCGTCCCGCGCGCCTGGGCGCGTTGCGAGTTGAGAATGCGCACCGGGATGTTGCGGGCGACAGCCGGCTGAATGGTGGCCGGGTGCAGGACCTTGGCGCCGAAATAGGCCAGCTCCGACGCTTCGGCAAACGAGAGGTGCGGCACCACCTGCGGCGACTTCACGATGCGCGGGTCGGCGGTCAGCATGCCGTCGACATCGGTCCAGATCTGGATCTCGGCGGCGCCGAGGCAGGCGCCGACAATGGCGGCCGAGAAGTCCGAGCCGCCGCGGCCCAGCGTGGTAGTGACGCCGCCCGTGGTGGCGCCGACAAAGCCGCCAACGACCGGAATGCGGCCGGCCGCGAGCGGCGGGTCGGCATGGGTCATCAGCGCCGCGGTGGTTTCCTGGAACAGCGGCGCGGCCGCGGTGTGTTCGCCGTCGGTGACAACGGCCTTGCGCGCATCCACCCAGGCGCCCTGGAGCTTGTGCGCGGTCAGTGCCGCGGCCACGATCTGGCTGCTCAGCACCTCGCCGGTCGCGGCGAGGGTGTCGAGCCAGCGCGGCGACACCTCCTGCAACACCGCCAGCGCCGAGACGACGCGCTCCAGCTCGTCGAACTCGCGGTTGAGGGCCTCGACGACCGGCTTGCGCAGCGCTTCGTCGGTGATGACCTCCGACACCGTGATGTGGCGTTTCCGCAGGTCCTGCAGGCTGGTGCGCGCCCCTTCGACGTCGCCTTCGCGGGCGAGCGCCGCCACGCCAAGCAGGCGATCGGTGACGCCCGACAGCGCCGACACCACCACCACCGGACCGCGGGCGTCGCCGCCTTCGTTCTGCGCTTCGGCCTGCCGCTCGGCGCGAACCAGCGCGATCAAGCGCTCGATGGCGGCCCGATCGGCCACCGACGTGCCGCCGAATTTCATTACTTTCATATCAGTAGCCAGTATCCAGTAGCCAGTAGCCAGTAGCCAGGTTCTAGAAAATGCCTTCGGCGTGCATCAGTTCGGCGTTCAGGATGGCCGCGCCGGCGGCGCCCCGCACCGTATTGTGACCGAGCGCGACGAACTTCGCCTGCATCACCGGGCAGGCGCGCAGGCGGCCAATGGCCACCGCCATGCCGCCGCCCAGGTCGGCATCCAGCCGCGGCTGCGGGCGATTGGGCTCGTCCATGAGGATGAGGGCGGGCTGTGGCGCCGTCGGCAACTTCAGTTCCTGGGGCCGTCCGGCAAACGTGCGGATGGCCTGCGCCAGGTCGGCAATCGAGGGCCGGCTCTCGAAGTCCACCGACACCGTCATGGTGTGGCCGTCGATCACCGGCACGCGGTTGGTGTGCGCGCTGATGGCCGCGGCATGCGGCGCGCGGCCGCCGTCGGCGCCCAGGATCTTCTGGGTCTCGGTTTCCATCTTCTCTTCTTCGCCGCCGATGAACGGCACGACGTTGCCGAGAATGTCGAGCGAGGGCACGCCCGGGTAGCCGGCGCCCGACACGGCCTGCATGGTCGAGACAATCACCTTGCGAATGCCGAACGGGCGCAGCGGCGCGAGCGCCATGGCCAGCACGACGGTGGAGCAATTGGGGTTGGTGACGATGGCGCCGGACCAGCCCTTGGCGGCGCGCTGTTCGGGCAGCAGCGAGAGGTGATCGGCGTTCACTTCGGGAATGAGCAGCGGGACCAGCGGATCCATGCGGAAGTTGCGCGCGTTGCTGACCACGATGTGGCCGGCGGCCGCGAAGGCGCCTTCAATCTCGCCGGCCACCGACGCGTCGAGACCCGAAAACACCACCTTGGGCCCGCGGCCCGGCACGCAGGCCTCGACGATGCGGCCGGCCGACTCGTCGGGCATGGGGGTGGCCAGCCGCCACGGCGCCACCGATTTGTAGGCCTTGCCCTCGGACCGCTCGCTGGCGGCCAGCCAGGTGAGGCGGAACCACGGGTGCCGCGCCAGCCGCGACACGAACTGCTGGCCGACCACGCCGGTCGCGCCGAGGACGCCGACTTCAATCTCGCTCATCGCTAATCCCTGAAAACAAAAAACCCGCCGGCGGGTGACCGCGGCGGGTGGCTGACGAACCTCTGAACGGTGACCTGTTCAGACCTTCCTTACGAGCGTCCGCCCCCCGCGCCAGTGTTGGCCCGCTTAGCACCGGTGTGCTTTCGCATTGAGGAGGACGTCATTGGTTGGACATTATACACGACCCTGCCGGCCCGGCGGCTACACTCTACATTTCAAAGTTCTTTGACTGCCGGCGGGGACACGCTAGAATCCCGTCAGTGCCCTCCGGACGCCCCGACGCGCCGCCGACGTCCATCAGCGGACACGCCGCCGACAACCTGACGTTCATCCGCCAGGCCATGGAGCGCAGTTCCACGTTCACGGCCATTCCCGGCGCCGGCGGGTGCGTGATGGGCGTCATCGCGCTCGGTGCCGCCCTGGCCGGCTCGTGGCAGCCGACGAGCGAGCGGTGGCTGCTGACGTGGCTGGCGGCCGCGGCGCTGGCCGCGCTGGTGGGCCTGGCCGCCATGGTGCGCAAGGCCCGGCGCGCCGGCGCGAACCTGACCGGCGCCACCGCGCGGCGATTTGCCGCCGGGCTCGCCGCCCCGTTCGTGGCGGGCGCCGCCATCACCTACGCGCTGTGGACGGTCGGCCATTTCACGGTGATGGCGCCGGCCTGGCTGCTGCTCTACGGCGCCGGACTGCTGACCGGCGGCATCTTCAGCGTGCCGGCGGTGCGCTGGATCGGCGCCTGCTTCATGGTCTTCGGCATGCTCGCCGTCGTCACGCCGCCCGAATGGGGCAACATCTGGCTCGCCGCCGGGTTCGGCGGGCTGCAAATCGGCTTCGGTGTTTACATAGCGAGGAACCACGGTGGCTAAAAGCAACGCGGCACGCAAACCCCGGTTCGACCCGGCCCCTCATCACGCCCACGCGCGGCCGGTCGCCGAGCGGCCGGCCAGGCACGCCGGCGGCATTGCCACCGAGCTCGACCGCCTGCTGCACGACCGCATGCGCCTGGGCATTGTCAGCGCGCTGGCGGCCAACGACGACCTGTCGTTCTCGGACCTCAAGGCGACGCTCAACGCGACCGACGGCAACCTCAGCGTGCACGCGCGCAAGCTCGAGGATGCCGGCTACCTGTCGTGCAGCAAGAGCTTCGAGGGGCGGACGCCGCGCACCGGCTACAAGCTGACCGCGGCCGGCCGCCGCGCCCTCGAAAAGTACTTGGACCACATGGACGCGATCATTCGCGCCACGCGAAAGCCATAATCCGGCGGCGCCTCGGACCAGTGATAAACTAAGAAACCCTCGAACGGAGAGATGTCCGAGTGGTTGAAGGAGCACGCTTGGAAATTGCTCTAACGGTCTGCGATGGCGTGCTGCAGATTTTGATTACCGTTCCGAAGCCAACGACTTAACCGCGATCGCGTCACAGCGGTCGATCACCGTAAACCTCGGTAGATCTCGCGGAATCGACAGCGTCACGTCACAGTTACGTCACAGTCTGCGTGGTGTTGACAGAGCACGCTTGCGCGCGTGTGGGCGGTGGAAATCCGCCCTAACCGATCATCTCGCGCGCGGACAAACCGTCATGCCGTCGAGACGACGGTGGCGCGGTGGGCCTGCACTTTCTGCGACTTCCGAATGACGCACACGCAACGTGAACGCACGTCATAAGCGTCGCGGATGTGCGCCCAACCAGCAGACGAGGCCTTCACGATCCACCCCCAACCAACTTCAACCTTCGGCTGCGGCGGCTGCTGGTCATAGAGACCGTCCTGCCAAAGGAGGGTTTCCACCATGACCGCACCGGATGAGTCCCGCCAACGGAACAAACCCTCCCAGTCACGCACCCACCCGAGGGAACGGGCGACGGATGGGTTGAACGCTAGCCAGCGGTTTCCGGGCGTCTCGAACCGAAAACCGTTCTGAACGCCCACGAGGTGCTTAGTGGCGCCGTCCAAGGTGTCGTAGCCGGCGACCAACTCATGCCGCCACTCCGCGCAGAGCCGCAGCAGGGGATCGTCTTCGTCCAGAAGCGACGCGGGCGGTACACCGCCGACGCACGCGCCGACGCGAATCTCTTCCGGCCTGTCCCACTCCAGCCATCGCAAGTGTGTCTCCTCCGCCACGACGACGCCATCGACGGTCTCTTCGGGCTGGACCAATGCGGATTGAGTGGTGGACACCTGCGCCTCCCATCCGGAGCTGTAATAGCCCGCGTTGGCACGCTCGTGAATCGCCGCGATCCAGCTGGGGCGCAGGCCTGGGCGACAACGAAGCATCGCGGGGTCACCGGCGCGCAAGATCAGGTCGAGCGATTCCAAGCCGGCTTCGGGAACTCTTCCGGCGTCGACCAATTCCGTGGTGGCGACTCCGAGAGCCCTGCGGCCCAATGCCGCACGAGGTCGGCGGAACACAAGCTTGAGTTCCATCCCATCGAGCCGTTGGCGAAGCTTGCGTTCCGCGTCGTCGAAATCCGCACCTCCAAGTTCAACCATCAATTCCGCAGCACGCCGGTAGAGAGCCTCGGGTTGAACATTCGCAATACGCGCGATTAAGTCGGCCTCTGGACGCCACGGGTCGATCAGTTCAGCGGCATCCTCCGTAGGGGGCAGGAACTCCTGCGATGAGACCGGCACGTCCAGAATTCGACGCGCTGACCCGCTCGGTGGGTACGTGAGGTCGTACGCAGGAGGCAGAATGCGATCGGTAGGGGTGCGCGCAGTCATTTGAGCCCCGATACCAGCGGGCAGCGATTCGCACAGTCTATTGGCGAGTCGTCGGACGCCGAAATGGCGTGCGTCGACCAGTCGGCATAGCTGCTCGCCGAACGGTGCAAGCACCTGCGCATCGGGGACCGCGGTTGCAGACAATGTGATCAAGCCAAGTTCAGTCGGATCCTTCGATAGGTAGTCTCGCATTAGCACCTGAAGCGTCTCGTTCTCCTCCTGCAGGAGTTCAATCACGGCTCGTTGGGCCGAACGGGACAGCGCATTGGCGGGATGATCGACGTACTCCATGACCCACTGACCCAGGCAGCGTGCGTCGGCGCTCGCTAGGTCCTCCCGGGACCTTGCAGCGGACGCAAGGCGAGGACGCTCAAGCTGGCCAGCGTGCGCAAAGAGCGCTTCCAAGAACCAGGTGACTTCAAGCCAGATGCTGGCAGCCGGCAGAGTGTCGGTGAGAAGTGGCAAGATCCGTATGAGTTCGACCGCGAGTGGCCCACCATCGGCGGTACCCGCCGCCAGCTCGCCTATCAACGTATCAAACCCCAACTCCTGGGCGCGCCGCCGGTCAACGAGTGCCAGCGCTTCGAGAGCACGAAGCCGGGTGCCGCCGTCCCAGTATTGCTGCCACCCTGACGGTTGCGTCTGTCTGAACGCTCGCTCTCCCAAGTCGAATGCCTCTCTCGGTCGACCGAGTTCTGCAAGTCTGCGCGCTAAAAGGGAGAGCACCAGAGAAGAGCGCTCTGACTCGGCAAATAGCTCAGCCAGCTGCAGAACTTCTTGGCCGCCAGCGCGGCGAACGAGCGGTTCGAGTGCGCGCTCCCAGCTATAGAACGACTTGTTCAGCGCGCTCACCAGCGTCCGAACAGCTTCGACGGAGACGACTCGCTGAATGACCTCGGCCTCCGTGAGCTTTGCGCCATCGACTTCGTAGGTAATCGGCGTGCTGCTAATCGTGTCGTCGTCCTCGCCCAGCGTTGCGTCGTCCTGTTCAGCGTCACCGAACGCGGTGGCCGTTTCCAGGAAGCGAAGAAGTCTCTTCCTGCTCGAGGGCACCGCATAGATTTGAATATGCGCGGAAAGAGCCGTCACGATCTCAGCCCGTCGTGCCGGCTGAGTCGCGATCAGTCGCTGCGCGAGCTTGACGAGAAGCTTGGCATCGGGTGCAGCATCGAAAGGTAGCAACAAGTGTCGGTAGACGATGTCGGCCAGCGCTATGGCATTACGATCGTGATCGATGGCTTCCGAAAGCAATATGCGCAGAGCGACGTCATATCGAAGGCGCCCACGTTCAAATAGCCAGCGCGTCAGTGATAGCCCTGCGTTCAAAGCCCACTTACAGGCAATTCGAAGAACCTCCTTCTGCGAGTCCCATTCGACGTGGGTGCCTTGAAGAGCGGGCAAGTACGATGCGGCCGTTTCGATTCGCTCGCCGCTGTCTTCCGGACGTTCGGCGTTGGCGAGTTCAGACCAACGCAGAAGCCCAACGACTTGATAATCCTTGTGCCCGACTCCTAAGGATGCCGTCAGTAGATTCGAATAGACTCGCCGCGCTGCCACCAGATCGTCGACGCGGACACACGCGTCGAACTGCTCTTGAGCGGCCTTGACGCGCGTCTGCACCTCGTCATCGGCGAAGATATCCGGCTCGATGGCCCGGAGAGCTTCATGGGTCCAAGGACCAGTCAGACCCGCGTCATTGAGCGCAATCACGACGTTTCTAACGACGTCTGGTGGCCAGTACGGCTTAGAAGCGGGATCCGTCCACTCTTGTTGAAAGGCTCGCCTTAATTCGTCGATTACCTCGTCGCCGTAGAGAACGGCGGCGCGGATAAGCAATCGATACAGCTCAGATCGCCCAGCGTGTGCAAGGTACCAGCTGGTCCACTCATGCCTTGCACCCTGATTGAACAATCGGAGAACTCCGAGAGACTCGTTGACGAAACTGTGTGCTGCCACAATTCGCCCCGCCCAGGCGCGGCCGAAGAGACGTGCGACCATACACACTTGGCGCTCGAACAGGACTAGACCCTCCTCACGAGGCTCGACGGCATCGGGCACGCATTCGCGCAGCGGCCGTTCTTCACCCAACGCTGCTAGCAGACGGTTCAGGCGAAATCGCAGCAGGAATGGCTGAAAGCCTGGATCGTTTGGCGCGCGCAGCACACTCGCCAGCGGCGGCTGTGCGAGATTTGCGATGAGATCCCTGGCGCGCCCGACGTCTCCTTTCAAACGTAGAACCCCTTCGGCGAGTACGACGCGCGCGTCGGGATCAAGTTCGTGGATCTCGGCCCACGTCAGAGCCGCTTCAAGAGCAACCAGCGCGCGATCTGGTTCACCAAGTTGCGACGCCTCGCGCCAGACGTGAACCTGAGACCAGAACCAGTAGCCAGTCGTGTCCTCAGTTCCCCACAGGGAATAGACGGACACAGCGTCGTCCCACCGTGCAGTCGCCAGCAATGAGCGACAGAGTTCAAACCGAAGTTGGTCGCGAAGCGATTTAGTGGTGGCTCCGCGGAACGAGCGCACATCCTCATCGACTTGAAGTCGGCCAATGGCCGCCTGAATCTGAGCCACTGATCGGAAATGGATTGCGGCATCAATCCACGCGCTGAGGATCCGCACGGTTTCGTCGTGCTCGTGAGATGGTATCGGCGCGGGATTGGCCAGAATGTCCAAGGGCTCGGCAAGACTGAAAATCCGTTCCGCCTCGTCGGTAAGTCCTTCCGCCACGAGGGCGACGGCGCCGTGTAACGCCTCAAGAGCAGGAACCCGCAGGTGTTGCCCCTCACGTAAGCGATCGGTCGCAATCTTGACCTCGCCGAGGCCCAAAAGCATTTCCGTCAGGGGAGTCTGTTCTAGGTTGTTCTCTCGCTGGTTGTACTCCGACGCCAGCAGACACAGCCTAGCGAGCAGAACGAGATCGCCTGTTGCCCGCACGGTCGTATAGGTACGTCGGACATCCGCCTTGATGGATTCAATGGAGCGTCCGGCCAAGAACTGCGAGCGAATCCGCCGTGGATCCGCCAACGCCCGCACGGCGTCGTGTTCCCCGGCGGCGGCTCGATAATACAGCTCGTCCCACCGTTGCGGTGAGTCCGCGTCCGCTAAGGCACAATATCCCGCCAATGCCGCGAAGAGATCCGCGTCGCCCCTCGAAGAACTAACTCCGGGAAGTTGCCGAGTCTTTTCGGTTAGGAAGGCGCGAAAACTATTGTGAAAGAAGTACCAACGAGCGCCGCCCTCGATTCGGAAATAGTGTTTGAAGCGACGATTCAGCTCGTACAAACCGTTCTGATCCGCCCACGCCTCAACCCAGCGAACATCGATGGCGCCGCGAACTCGCGCCAGCAGCGCAAGCAAACGGGTCAATTCCCGATTCGCTTCGATCTGGTGCCAATGGCTGACGTATTGCGCGTCGATGTGGTCCCGAAACGGCTCAATTGTTGAGAGGACTACATCGACATCGTCTCCGGCGCGATGCCGAAGCTGGTTGATGACGTATCCGAGGGCCAGAGGATGACCGCCCGACAGCTCGAAGATTGTGTCAGCCTGGCTCGGATCTGGGGCGGGGGAAAGACCAGCCCGGCTGACGATCGATTGAATGGCAGCCCGAGGGAGAAGTCGCATGTGGACGCGACGATCTGGGTCCTCAATCGCGGCCCGCACAGCCGGCACAAGGTCGGGGAGGTGGTCCGTTTGAGACCCGAGAACGACGTAGACGCCTGTGGGAATCTGTTGCGGGGTCGGCAGCTCACGCAGCAACGATCGCTGCGGCGCCTGTTCGCGTGCAATGTGATCGAGACCATCGACCACCAGAACGGTCTTGCGCCCGGTATCGATGAAGTTCTGGTGCAGCTGTTGGAGTTGATCTAGAAACCGAGTCGCGAGCAACGTCAAGTCATTACGCAAGAGCGTGTCGCCCGACCTGAACCCGAGATGATCGAGCGCGAGCACTGTATCGTGCAGGAAATTGAGGGCCTCCCCGCGAGTCGAGTTCGGCTCAAGTGTCTCAGGCACATACGCGTAGTACCTGATCACCCGCTCTGGTCGATAGCGAAGTGTCTCGGTCAGCAGCGTGGACTTCCCGGACCCCGGTGTTCCCAGTAGGGCGATGTACCCGCCGCTATTGGCTTCCAGCGCTCGGAACAGGTCTTCGGCGGTTCCCGTGACCTCCTCGTAAGGGATTGTCGTTGGAGGGAATTCGTGGCGACTACGAAATTCAATCCGTTCGCGCCAACTCAGACGCTCGAGCAGCTCGCTGCGTGTGAGGTGGACGATCAGTTGCTGATCGGCAACGACACTGTAGAGAGCCAGTTGCAACTGATCGAGATCGGACTTCCAGGCAGCTACCTCGCGGCTCGCGCCGGCCGTTTCGGTTCCATCGAGCTGATCATCCGGCAACCGATACGCGAAGTCGAGGCGACAGTCGCTGACGAAGGCGTCGAAATCCGGTAGTGGGAGGCCGCTTGCATCAGCGAGAACCGCCCACGCTCGTTGCCACCGTTCGGGGACTGCATGAACAGCACCTTGGGCCTTGGGCTCCCAAGCCTCCGCGAGAAATGACGCGAAATGGTCGGGCGTCTGGGTCCGCACGGCTTCCGGCAGATGATCGTTCGTGGACGGAAAGTCGTCCGTAATGAGGTGCACGATGACGCGCCGGTCCGATTGCGCAGAACGAAGGCGCTGCCAGCCATCGGCGAGCTGATTAATCAGACTCGGCCGATCTGTCGATGCCCGAATGAGATCATTGAAAGTGAACGTCTGAGGAAAGCGGCTCCACTTGACCTGGTAGGCGTCCAGAACGTCTCCGGCACCAATCTGGAGATCGTCAACCCGACCCGCGTCCGGGTCAGCCACTCGTATCCAATCGAGTGCGCCAATCCTGAGCGCCCGGACAATCAAGCCAGCGGCTACTCGATACTGCGGATGGTAGCCACCGATCGCGCGGCGTTCGCCCATCGCCGGTGGCAGCGGATCACGCTCGCTCATGGCAGAAGGGTTCCCTCTCCAACCTGCTACGCAACGAGCGGCCACTCGGCGTACTGTGCCTCGGCCTGTTGTATGAACCGAGCGATGAACGGCTCGAAGTCGGCTTCGCGAACCTCACGCTTGCGAAGTACTCGCTTCACGGCTGCACGGATCTCCGCGCGGACCTGGTCGCGATGCGGCTCGGTCCAATCCACCTTGAGGTTGCGCTTGATGGTCTGGACTACGTCGTGCACCAGGTCGCGGAGGAAGGCATCCTCGTATACGCACGCGGCATTCTCGGCGATGGCGTCGTAGAAAGCGACCTCCTCCTCCGCGAGACCGAGCTCGCGCGCGCGGGCGTCGCTCGCGTCCATCTCCTGCTTCATCCGCAGCATCTCGGCCACCACCGTCGCGGCGTCGATCAGCCGGTTGTGATACCGCTGCAACGTCTTCTCGAGCAGTTCGCGGAACGACTTCGCCTGTGCGACATTCCGAGGCTGCCGCCGACGAATCTCGTCCGCCAGGAGCTGTTCGAGCAGCATCAACCGCAGGTTCTGCTGTGGCTTGTCCTTGAAGGTCTGGAGGAACTGCTCGTCCAGTACCGAGATGTCGGCGTGCGGGAGGCCGGCGGCGGTGAAGACGTCCACGACGCCTTCCGATTCCACGGCATCGTCCACCAGGTCGCGGACGGCCTGTTCGATCGCCCCCTTCTTCTTACGGCCCGGAAGCGCCTTTCGCAGCTGATTCCTCACCCGCTGGCAGAAGATGATTTCGTCGGCATGCTGCCGGCAGTCGTCGAGGTGCTTTACGAGCAGAAAGGCGGCCGTGAGCCGCACCTCTGCATCGAAGAAGTCGTCACGGCGCATCTCGTCCTCGGCCATGACTCCGTAGACCAGGGAATACAGATTCTCAATCTGCGGGCCGCGCATCGCCCTCCATGCGCCGTAATCGTGGCCAGCTGGGAGGAGCGCTCTGATTTCGTCGAGGGTCTTCAGGAATACGGGCCGCGCGGCGTCGCCGATGTCAGGCGCCGGCTCGCCGCGCCCGCCGTCGCGCGTATACGTGTTCGTGGCTTCGCGCAGTTCGTCGCCGATTCCGATGTAGTCCACCACCAGCCCGTGGGGCTTGTCCCGGAATACGCGGTTTACGCGCGAGATGGCCTGGATGATCGTGTGGCCTCGCATCGGCTTGTCCACATAGAGCGTGTGCAGGCACGGAATGTCAGTCCCGGTGAGCCACATGTCGACGACGATGACGAGCTTGAGCGGGTCGTCGGGATCGACCATGCGCTTTTTGATCGCGTCCCTCAGCGGTTTTGTCGTCAGGTGTCCGGCTTCGCTCCAGGCCTTAGGGTCTTTGCCGAGGTCCCCGGTCATCACGACCTTGATCTCAGGGCAGCCGGGCAGCTTCTTCAGCTCGTCGTAAAGGCGGACGGCGTTCGCGCGCGTCATACACACGGCCATCGCCTTGCCGTCGAGCGTGGCGGTGCGATCCGTGAAATGCGCGAACAGATCGGCGGAGAGCTGCTCAACGCGACCCTTTGCTCCCGCTGCTGCGGCTAGCGCCGCCCAGCGCGACTTGCGTCGCTCGAGGTCCGATTCCTCTGCCTCTTCGAGACCGTCGGTGATGTCCTTCAGCGACGCGTCGATGTCTTCTGCACTCAGGTGTAGCCGCACCTGGCGCGGCTCGTAGAAGATCGGGACCGTGGCCTTGTCTTCCTGCGACTGGCGGATGTCGTACGTGTGGATCAGGTCGCCGAACACCGCCAGGGTGTCGGCGCTGCCCAAGCTGACGGGAGTTCCCGTGAAACCGAGTCGCCGGGCGTTCGGAAGTGCGTCGGCGAGGTAGCGGGCGAATCCCTTGAGGAAGCCGTACTGCGAGCGATGCGCCTCGTCGGCGATGACGATGATGTTCGAACGCTCGGATAGGACCGGGTGCGAGATCTCCCCGCGGTCGGTCCGCAGGCGGAACTTCTCGATCGTCGTGAAGATCACCTCGCCGCCGCTTGTGGCGAGCAGATCGCGCAACTGCTCCACGCTGTCGGCGTGCTTGACCTCACCCACGAGCGAGCGGACGGCAACGAACTGATCAAAGAGCTGGTCGTCGAGGTCGGTACGATCCACCTGAATGACGAACGACGGATTCTCCAGCTCCGGACGGCGCCGTAGCAGGCCGACGAGGAAAGCCATGGATAGCGACTTGCCCGAGCCGGTGGTGTGCCAGATGACGCCAAGTCGCCGGTCAGTCCCGGCGCGGTGGGTTTCGACCGCCTTTGCCGCGGCCTTGCGGACGGCGAAGAACTGATGGTATTTCGCGCCCTTCTTGGTGATCTTCTCGTTGGCGACTTCGAACGCAATGAAGTCGCGGATGTAGGACAGGAGACGCTCTTTCGGAAACAGTCCTTCGACAAGAGCGCGCATTGAGCCGGTGGTGCCCGGCTCGATCTGCTCGCCGTCGATCGACTTCCATGGTGCGTACCATTCTGGTGTCGCCGTCCAGACGCCGTGGCGGGTGCTCACACCATCGCTCACGATGCAAAGCGCGTTGAACTCGAAGACCTGGGGGATGTCGACCGTGTAGTGTTGGATCTGGTTGAGCGCCTCTTCCTCCGATGGCGCGATCGAGTACGGATTCTTCAGTTCGAAGAGGACGAGCGGTAGGCCGTTGACGTAGATAATGATGTCGGAGCGCCGGTTGTTACCGCCGCTGATGGGTAACTGGTTCACTGCGAGGAAGGCGTTGTCCTCAGGATGATCCCAGTCGATCGCATAGACGTGCTCCACCCTATGGCTGCCGTCCGACCGTTCGACACGCACCTCGACGCCGGTCCTGAGCATCGCGTGGAAGGCCATGTTGCGGCGGAGGGTGTCGACGCCGTCGGGCCGTGCGAACAGACGGACCGCCTCGTCGATAGACTCGCCCGGCAGGTGTGAATAGCGTCTCGTTAGGTGCTCACGGAGAATCTTGCGGAATACGACCTCTGAGTAGGACTCGCGGTGTTTCTCGGCGATCTCCGCGCCGATGGCGTGCGTGTACCCCAGCGCCCGCAGCCGCTCCAGCGTCGTCAGCTCGAACTCGGTCTCCGTGCCCCAGGCGCCCGCCATTGTCAGAGCGCAGCTCCGGCGGCCTTCTCGGCCGCCTTGACCGTCAGGTCACCCGATAGGAGCGGGCCGACCAGGGCGTCACGAAGCTCGGCGAGAGCGCGGGATTCACTGCAGCTGGCCTGGGCCATCCGAAAGAATGGCTCGACGACCGTTCCGAACGCTTTCAGCACGCGGGGGTCTGAAGGGAGCGCAAGTTTGTAGCTTCCGAGGACATCTGCCCCGACTCGTTGGCGACCACTAGATCCAGTCATGCCCTGGATCGCGAACGCCCGGAAGTCCTCGTTTCGTGCAAGAAGATAAGAAGCCGGCAAGGGCATCGGGAGCTTTGACCGGATAACAATATATTCGGTTGAACCCCATCCCACTTCTCCCTCTTCGAGAAGATCAACAAATGCAGTTTTTCCGTTCTCCAGGCACGGAGTAATTCGAGCCATCAGCGTGTCGCCATTTACGAATCGCATACCTGAACCTGTTGCGCGACGAACCCAGGCCTCAGGTGAATGCCCAGCCGTCGGAAGGTCGGCCATTTCAAGATAGGGTGCGACCTCGCCTCGCGCCAATTCTCTTTTAGGATTGAGCTCGAACGCTTCGTCAACCCGAGTCGCTCGCCAGCCCAGGGGAATCGGCCCGACCTCCGAGTTCTCGAAGTGGTTCGGAAAAAGGTCGATTGCCTCCGCGGGCACGCCAACCGGCGCTTTGCCGTCACGTTTCGCCACAACAGGATCGAAATCCACAAACCAAGAGTTAAACAGCGCAGACGAAAGAGCTTCCAGCGTCGCGTTGACGTCGCGGTTCGCGGCAATCTTGTCATCAAGCGCGCTCAGTACCAGCGCAATGTCCGTTTGGACGTCCTTCTCAGGAAACGGAAACATCTGCGCGCGAAAAGTGTCTCGCTGGAGTCCGGGTTTCTCTCCAGACTTGAGGTGGTTCAGCCCGACGTACTTGACGATGTAATAGAACCACTTCAGGTCCACGTCCGGATTGACTGAGGCGAAATACGCAGTATCGATTACCCAGAACGGGCCATCGCACCATTCCACTCCAAGTGGCCCTTGTCCCTTCCGGCCGAGTATTAGGCCGGGTCCCAGCTCGAGTCCTTCGTTATGCGATCCACAGGGACCGTTCGTGCCGTACACAGGCACTTTCCCCGGCTTACGCTTGCCTTCAACGAGGGACCTACCGTACGAGAGGTCCGCAAAGTCTCCGACCCTCCGCGGCGGAAAAAGAACTCGGTCCCATTGGAAACCTCTGGCAGGAGTGGTGCCTGGCGGGAAATCCCTATGCATCACCCAGCCTCTTGAGAGCCTGGTCAAGATTTCGTCTTGCCAGATCTCCAGCATTCAGGCTGCGTTTAAGTTCTTTCATCAGCTGGGGAACGCGGTCGACGAACTCTCCATCTTCTTCGTCGGGGAGCGCGGACCCTACATATCGCCCCGGAGTTAGGGTGTAGCTGTGGGCACGAATCTCGTCACGATCGGCCACTGCCGAGAATCCAGGAATGGCTTCAGGCCTACTGGAGCGCTTGAACAACGTGTAGACGCTGGCGATGCGGCCCACCTCGTTTGCCGACAGCTCCTTTTGCTTTCGTGATCCCGGAATGAGCGTTCCCAAGTCTCGGCCGTCAATAAACAGCACCTCGCCCGTTCGCCTGCGATAACCGCCTTCGCCGTTGCGATTCTTAGACAAGAACCAGAGAGAGCATGGAATCTGAGTGTTCGCAAAAAGCTGATTCGTGAGCTGGACGATGCAGTCTACGTAGTCGTGCTCGACTAGTGTCTTTCTCGCCTCGATGCGAGCATTCTCTCCATTGGAGAACTCGCCGGTAGCCATTACGAATCCCGCCGTGCCTCCGGTCTTTAGATGGGAAAGAAAGTGCAGCATCCACATCGTGTTGGCGTTGCGCGGCGAGAGCGACATCTTGTGACCGTCAACTGTCAGGCGCGGGTCTTTGTCGGCGATGCGATCGGCTCCCCACCCGTTCTCGCCCTTGCTGCCGTCGTTAAACGGCGGGTTCGCCAGCAAATAGTCGGCCTTCAGCGTCGCGTGCTTATCGTCGAAGTACGAGTTGCCAAGCTGAATATTTGCATCAAGGCCGTGGATAAAGAGGTTCATCCGGCATAGCCGGTACGTGAAGTCCTTGCTCTCCTGGCCGACGAATGAGAGCTGGTGGCTGTGCTTCGTGAAGAGATCCGACTGCACGAACATGCCGCCCGATCCGCAGCAGGGGTCGAAGACAACGCCCTTTTCGGGCTCCAGCATCGCGACCAGCGTCTTGACGATGGAGACGGGCGTGAAATATTCGCCGCCGCGCTTACCCTCGCTCGAAGCGAACTCGCCGATGAAGTACTCGTAGACGCGACCGATCAGATCGTCGCCGCCGTGATCAGCTTCGAAGATGTCCTTGCTGAACAGATTGATCAGCCCGCGCACGCTGACGGCGTCGAGGTTCGATCCCGCGTAGATGCGCGGCAGCAGCCCCTTCAACTTGTCCGGATACTTTGTCTCGAGAGACTCGAGTACATCGTCCAGCTTGACCTTGATTTCGTCGGCCTGCGCCGCCTTGCGCAGATTCTCCCACCGTGCCGCCGCCGGAATCACGAATGCACCGACGCGCCGATACTCATCGGGGTCGTGGATGGCCTTCTTGTCGCCAAAGTAGTCGCTCTTCTTGTCGGCGACGAGCGTCTCGATCTCCGCGCGCCGGCGGTCGTACCGCAGCGAGAGAAAGCGGAGGAAGATGATCGGCAGGACGTACCGCTTGTAGTCCGCGGGTTCGACCGAACCGCGGAGTGTAATCGCCGCTTGGAACAGCTCCTTGGTGAGCCCGACGATTCCGCCCTTTTGGTCGTCGGTTGCTTGCTTCGCTTTCTTCGTTCCCGCTTTGCGTTTTGCCATGGTTTGAAAGAACTTACTTCGACCGTTCCGGAATCGGAGGCAGATTCCTGACCTTGTCTGCGACCTTGCGGCAGGCGGCGATCAGATCCGAAACCAGCCTGTCGTCAACATCGAGGACGCCTTCGTACTCCGTCCGATTCCGCATATCGTGGCACTTCGACAGGATTCGCCAGACCTCTGGCCCCAAGCCGAGGGTGTCCGGTAGCACCTGGAAAACAATGTATCGCTTCGACGGCCGGAATCCGTGGTGACGGAGCGCAGCCAGGCACAGTGCGTGAGCGGCGCTGTAAGCGAGATCGAACCTGCTGTCCAGCGAGTTCGCTTCGTTCTCGGCGTCCTTCAACCGCGCCAGGCCCGAACGGACGAGACCTGCGAACTCATCGGCATCGGGAGGTTCCTTCGCTATGGCGTTTAGGCGATCAAGCGTTGACAAGGATTGCTTCCCCCACTCCAATCACCCAGACCTTCGGGCCTTCCAGCACACGACTCACGAACGCATTGTCGGCCTTCGTGCGCTTCGAAAACTCGGCACTGCTGTACACCGTCGGGTTTACCGTCCGACCAAGTGTCCGCGACACCTTTTCGAGGGCCCCGAACACATCACCGTAGGTCAGGCTGTCACTCACAACCATCAGGTCGATGTCACTTGCGGCCTGGTCTACTCCTTTTGCGACGGAGCCGTACACGAACGCTGCGCGAATCTCCGGCTCGATCGGCTTCAGTGCCTGGCGCAACGGTTCCACTAAACCCACAGTCTTGAGCACGATGTTCCGGAGGTCAGAAAACAACGGCGAAGCCGAATTTGCCTGGTAATGCTTCTGATTGCCAATGCGGCGGGCCTCGATCAGGCCGCTCTGTTCGAGCCGGGCAAGTTCGCGCTGCGCAGCTCCGGAACCCGTGCCTGCGTCCCGAATCAACTCCGAGGCATAAAAGCTACGCTCGGGCTGGCCGAAGAGTACACCGAGGACGCGCTGCTGTGTTTTCGTGAACAGCGCGTCCGCTAGGCTCTTTCCCCGTGACCGACTTGAAGCAGCCTTCAGTCCCAAGATGGGCACAATCATGCCCGTTCTGGGCATGACCGTCAAGGGTGCCGACAACGAACAGGCCAATAGACCTCAGGATGAATTGCGACCGTCCCCGCGACTTCGGAGATGGCCGGTACCAAGCTCGCCTGCCGGTCAGTTCGCGCTTGATCGGCCTACGATTTCCCGAGCAACCCAAGAAGGCCGGCGAAGTTAAACGGTGTCGTCCTTTGTTCGATGTATTTCCAGACCCAGTAGGGGTTCTCAGTACCTTCAAACACCCAAGTCCAGTTCGGAGGGACGAAGGCCTGGAAATGACCGGCGCGTTCGGTCGATGCACGTTGCCGAATACCGTCGCCGACGCAGATGCCGTTGGTTCCTGCCACACCTTGAAGGCGGAATGCGATGTTCGCAGCGGGACCGATCGCAGTTAAGAAGTTGCGCTGATTGTCGGCAGACCCGGTCGGCAATCCGATCCGAGCCAAAAGCATCTGGCCGTAGTCAATTCCGATTCGTGCGTCAACTGCTGCGATCCCATTGCTGGTGAGGAACGGATTTACAAACTCCCGGAGGACGTAAAAACAAGTCGTCGCAGTGTCGAGCGCATCATCGGCGGAGGAATCGGACGGGCCGAAAATTGCCATCAACCCATCGCCGGTATTCTTCTCGATGTAGCCACCGTGGTCGGTGACAACGCGCGAAATCATCGGAACCACACAGTTCAGGGTGGCCAGCGTCCTTCGCAAGTGCTCGGGCCGGCCTGTTGGCGTTCTGCTGGTCGAGCCTTCAATGTCAAAGAACAGCACAGCCGCTGCCACTTCACGAGCAGAGCCGATCGTCAGAGCTTCGAGTGCCGGAGTGGTCCTTCCTGTGACGACCTGCCGGATACGGGCCGGCAGCGCCGTCGTCAGTTCACTGAAGAAGGTCCGCAGTCCCGCCTCATAGGTGCTCGTCCAGTTAGGCATTGTGAATGATGAGATAGCCGGCCATAGCAGCTACAGTTCCTGTCATGAACAAGCCGATCGACCAGCGAACCCAAACATGCTTCCTATGGAGGACACCGCTGACGACGTGATTCTGAGCTGCGTACTCGAACTCGATATCCTGGGCTTTCGTCTGGGCGAGCGCGCGCTGATAGGCCGACGCGTCTGGCCAGGCTCGAACCTCCTCCCAAAATATCAGCCCTCGATTGGAGGCTCGCGGCAAACGGGGGAAGATCGCGATGGACGCCGTGACGCCCGAACCTGCGAGAAGGACGAGGGACAGCCAATAGAACAGGCCGGCCGCCGTTGACGTTGGCTCCAGGGCGATTGCTGCTGCGCCAACGGTCAACGCGGCCCCGAGGAAGCCGGCGGCCTTCGCGTCGGCAACCCCGACGTAGTGGTTGAAATAGTCGTTGACCGAGCGGCCAAATCCCTCCGGCGGGCCATCTGGCGTCTTGACCAGCGGCGTGAGTGCCGGGCCCGGCTCTCCAGGCGTCGTCGAAACTGACGACAGTGCCTCGCCAACACTGTCGGAACTGCTCGGAGGCATCATGGCTTGGCCGACTCTGCCACAACTGGCTTTGGAGCGCCAGCAGCACCTCAAGTCCCACACTGAGCCCACTCTGGTCCTACCGGTGCCGATCTCGGTAGGCAGAACCCGACGGAGGTGACGTCTCACCGTAGAATCGCTGGCGGTCGGCGCATCACGACAGGAATCTCTTGTGCACCAGAGATCTGGCGCCACCTCGATTCAGACCGCGCTCTCATTCCACCCATCCGCCTTGGCCTACACGTTGTGTACGAGGCCGGATGGTGTGCGAATCACGTCTCGCTCACGACGACCGACCCGATCCAGCAAGACCGCACTCCACCCCAAGATCGATTGCGGAGCACCGGTGGGCCTTGCATACTCGATTCACGAATCGAGCGGGTTGCACGTACCCGTTGTCGCGGGCACGCCGCTCAACAAGATTGGGGTGCGACATGCGGGACAGACATGATTGTCGAACGACCGAATTGAGAGACCGCGGTGAGGGTTGGGACCGCAGTGTCGGCAGCCGCCCCGCAGGCAAGCGAGAGCTATACGAGCGACCACTTGACGTGTTCACGCGGAATCTCGACCTCCCCAGCGGGCGCGATCGAGAAGAGGCACGCAACCGTGAGCGCGTCTACGAGATCAACGGCGCTGAGGGTCGCATGCTGGCAATCATCGGTGCGTTCCGGGTCGTTGCTGAGAGCGATCTGCACGATCTGCGCGATGGCTCCAGCGGCCGGCGGAGCGTTCGACATCTTGAACGCGAGGGACTGATTCACACATCACCGCTCAGGACCGATGATCGTGCGGTGACGCTGACGGACCGCGGACTTGCGCTGCTTGAGGCCAACCGGTACGAGCGTCACGACCGCGCCCCCGAGCCCCGCCAGACCTTCCACGCCGGCATCAGAAAGCCTCGCGAGCTGACGCCGCGCAGACGCACGACACCAAGGTCTATCGCGCCTATCAGCGCGCCGAGGAAAGTTTGCGGGGGCAAGGCTGCCAAGTGCGCCGTGTCGCTCTCGACTACGAGCTCAAGCGCGACTATCAACGATTCCTCCACGAGCGCAATCGCGGCAAGAAGGACTGCAACGGCCGGCCGGACCGCGAGCCCGAAGAGATTGCCCAGTGGGCGCGTGAACACGACTTGCCGTACGACGATGGGCACGTCCGGTTCCCGGACGCGCGGGTCGAGTACGAGGACCGAGACGGCCGCTCGCGGCATGAGGATCTCGAAGTCGTGACCAGCCACTATCGCGGCGCCCATGCCCACAGCACAGCCAGGTCCGGATTCACGTAACTATCCCTCAATTGGAGGCTCGGTCGGCGGTCGCGGTGGACGACACCCGCGAATCGCGGAGGAGTTGATCTGAATGATGTTGCCGCTTGAACCTGACCGTTGGACCCTCGACCTGGCCAATGCCCAGCGGTTGGAAGCCATCGCGGCGTTCGGCTTCACCGAACGTCAGGCGCGGTTCCTGTTGCACGGGCTCCTGCACTCGGGCGTGTTCGTCGAGCGCCAGTACTGCAGCTTCGCCCGGAATCGTCCATGGCCAGAAGAGCACGGACTTCCTCAAGGCGCTGGTCGGCCGGCGATTCGCGACGCCGATCAGCACGGGCAAGCTTCATCGCGGCCGTATGTTTCATGTCCACTACAAGCCGCTCTGGGCGGCCATCGGCGAGCCCGACAACCGCTTTCGGAAGCCCGCCGCGCTGGGCCGCATGATCGAGCGTGTCATGCTCCTCGATGCCGTGCTGGACGATCGCGAGTGCGCCTGGCTCGGCCCATCAACGGACAAGCGCCGTCACTTCACCCGGCACCTCGGCGACCGCCTGGAGGTTCGGGACTACCCGCAACTATTGTTCGGTGATGGGCCATCACAAACGGTCCGCTACTTCCCCGACAAGCTTCCGATCGGCATGCAGCTAGACTCAGACACCCACGTCTTCCTCTACCTCGTCACGCGTCCCTCGCCGATGGACTTCCGGCTGTTCCTGCTGCGGCACCTGTCGCTGTTACGCGTGCTGTTCCGATGGCAAGTCCGGCTGCTTTCCCCCCCAAGCTCGTGAATGCCAGACGGGCCTATCTGCATGCCGCGCGAGAGCAGCTCGCAACACCCCTACACCCTTCAGTAGTGGAGACGTTAGAGTGGCTGTTCCCTGAACGGAAGCGGCTCGCCGAACCGGGTGCCGCGCCTGCTGACACTCGCCATTTGAACACCGCCAGCGCCTTCCGCACGTTGCGGTATCGAGCCCTCTACCAACAGTGGTTGTACGATCCCCGGAACACGCTATGGATGGCCGGTTCGCCTATCGTGGCCGACGCCATCGACCGCGGACTCGGAGGTATTGAGTGCGTCGACCTCTCGCGACAGTACCTGCATCTCTCCCCCCTGGTTGACGTCGCCTGAGAGGACAACCTTGGGGACGACCTCAGAAATTGAGGTCGTCCCCTCAATTGCACTCAAGGCGAGCACCCCAACCTCAACTACGAGGGCGACGACCTCCGGCAGCACCGTCCACAACCGATTCTCTCGCCGCAAGTTGCAGCGCGAGCGCACGACACCAGCACGACGGGCGGCGGTCTTTGCCGCCCAGTGAGCAGGCACCGGTGCCGCGTTCAGAGCAGGAAACATGGCGTGAGCGACCCCGGTGCGCGCGTTGGAAATGGCCCCGCGCGTGTCCGGAGGGTCGCTCACGCCATGGCTGTCAGTGTCGGAGGCCGTCGTCTGAGCGTCCGAGGATCGAGTTCGAAATCGCCGCGAATCGTGTCCACATGTGCGCGCGGAACGGAGCGCAGTTACTCCGGACAACCCGGTCCCGCTCATACGGAAGATCCTGGCCCGACTTGCGCTCCGTTCTGCACCCGAAGACGCAGCCGGATGCTGCGTTCGTTGTCGCCCACCTGAAGGGCGGCGAGGCGTCAACATTCATGTCCCAGTTGGATGCGCTGGCCATCACGCAATTGATGCTCGATCTGTGCTCGGCACCGTGCAAGGCTCGTCGCTTCGCCCCGCCCGCGCATGCGCGCGGCCTGCGGGCCTTGACGGTGCCTGCGCGCAGATCGCGTTCTGGCCATTACGTGATGCCATACGGGTGTGCTCGCGCCACCGGACACACTGTCGCAATTCTCTCAGCGAGGAAGTGCCCCACCCGCCGGCTCTCGTCGAACCGAGATGCACGGAGCAACTCAATAAGTTCCTCGTACGTTGCGACCGCCAGATGTGGCCGGTATTCCGGCCTGAGAACCCGCTGCCGGAACGTCGCCGCCTGCTCTCGTACAACAGAGCTGACCACGTTCGGGACAATAGCGAGGGTCGCCGACGCCGATGCCCCTGATGACGCGGCGAACAGGACGTTGCGCATCAACTGGAAGCTGGCCCCCCGGAACGGGCACGCGTCACCGAGACGCTGTTCGACGAACACTCCGCCCTGAAAGAACGCTCGCCCTCGCCGCCAGTAAGAGCGCGCACCGCGGCTACCGTCGGCCGTTTCAAGCCGGCAATTCGCAGACGTCCTCGTCTTCCTGTCCGAACCAGTCCCGTAAAACCCGTGACACTGTTTGGGAAACTGACCGCACGATCCGAATCCCTCGAGCGCATCCGCCACGAACTTCGATTCGATGCAGACGGCGCTCGACGCCGACCGGCAGAAGACGTCCACTGAGGTGGGCGTCGCGCGGCCGGACTCGTCAAGCACATGGCGATCGGAGTATTCCAGCGTCAGCTTCCACGGTCCCGACAGTCCAAGGTCCTGGAAATGGCGGATCAGCAGGGCCTGCAAAATGTCCTGGCCGTCAGGTAAATGGCGCAGTGAGCCGAACGCGGAAATGCAGAACACCTGCGACGAGCGTGCGGATGAAGGAGAGTGCCAACGGATAGCTTGCCCTTCCGACTCGCTCAGCGCACCAGCCAAGTACGTCGGGTTGGTTTTAACAAGCTCCCATCGGTTGGGTGGTGCACTCACGACGGCACAGGTTGTAGCACAACCATCAAGTCATTTCCGATCTTCGTCGTTGACGACGTCGTCGAACGGCGGTAGCCTGTCCCCATCGTCCGTGCTCATTGCACACCCTCCGCGAGAGGAACACTCCGCGCGGAGCGCTGAAGGTCGCCGCTCTCGGGGCCACGACCAACAGCCCACTTCCTGACTTCAGCACGGTTCTGAATCGAAATCGCACGCGGTGCCGTTTCGAGATCACGGACTCGCAATCGCACTCCGCATCGCTCTCAGGGCATGCGGCTGCGGTGCACCACGAAGCATGGCTGTATCGCCTGGCCAGTCGAGAGAACAGCGCGGCCAGAGTGACCCATGGTTTCGGAAACGCACGACCTCGCGTCGTGCAACGCCCGCGATGCTCAGCGTTCGGGTCTTCGATGTCGGCATCATCAGCCGCATCTCGCGCCACTGTTCCAGGCGCGCTGGCCATCGGTCAGCGCGCCAGAGCGCCACTCGTTAGAGGTTCGGCAACAGTTGCAAGGACGCGGATACGCGTCGAGCGAGGTGCACAAATGAAGCCTTGGTTGACGGTTGGTGAAGGCGCTGACTACGCGAACGTGAGCCGGGACACGATCTACACCGCGTGCGAGCGGGGCGAACTGCGAAGCGCGCGGATCAGCGGAAGACGATCCATTCGGCTGCGCCCGGCATGGATCGATGCTTGGCTGGAACGACACGCGCCTGACGTTCAAGATCGACGGCGCAGCGGCGAAACCGCGAACGGAGCGGCGTCATGAACGCGCCCTTGACGACAGGTGAACGTGGCAAGCTGCCAGGCACGACGCGGGCGCTCACTGAATGCGCGGTCGCGGAGCAGTTGGGATTGTCCGTCGCGACGCTGCGCGCGTGGCGACATCGAGGCAAGGGACCGCGGTTCCTGCGGCTCGGGCGCTCGGTGCGATACCTACCCACGGACGTGGACGAGTTCGTTCGTGCGAGCGCAGTTGACACGCAATCGGAATCCTCGTCTGATGGTGGTTCGGAGCTCGGGGGGCTAGTCGTATGAGTCTCTGGAAACGCGGCCGGCAGTACTGGACCGACTTCACCGTCGGCGGCCAGCGGTATCGGAAGCGTCTTGGCACCACCAACCTGCGGGTGGCGACGCGCCGGGAACGCGAGCTCGTCGAAGAAGCTGGACACGGCCGGCTGTCAGCCGACGAACAAGGGCCGAAGCGGCTCCCGGATGCCATCGGCGCCTACCTGGATGCCAAGCGGATGCGGTGCTCGCCGCGCACGATCGAGCTGGAGGAGGAACGGCTGAGCCTCGTCAAGCAACACTTCGGCGACGTGCCGCTCTCGGCCATCACGGCGACCGCGATTTCGGAGTTCCAGCGCACGCGTCACGAGGCCGGCATCGCGAACCGCACGATCAACATGGATGTCGGCGTGCTGTCGCGCGTGCTCAAGTCCTGCGGCCGATGGCGCAGGCTCGCGGACCACGTCCATAACCTCCCGGAGCGGCATCGTCCAGTCGGACGCGCACTAACCCCAGACGAGCGGAAGCGTCTGTTCGACGCTGCCGCGTCGAATGCCGAGTGGGAGCACGTGTATTGCGCCGCTGTTGTGGCCGCTAACACCTCGATGCGACCGGTCGAGGTGAGGCACCTTCGTCGATGCGATGTCGATCTCGTCAAGCGGCTCGTGCACGTTCAACGGAGCAAGAACGAGACGAGCCACCGGGTCATCCCGCTCAATGCGTCGGCCATCGAAGCCGCAGCACGGATGTTCGAGCGGGCGGACCTGCTTGGACACACGGAGCCCGAGCACTATCTCTGGCCCGCCTGCCAATGGGGCCGGTACGACGCCACCAAGCCGATGCTGAAGTGGGACACAGCCTGGCGAGCGTTACGTGACGAGGCCGGCCTACAAGGTCTGCGGTTTCACGACCTCCGGCACACCGTCATCACCGAGCTTGCGGAGATGGGCGTGGCCGATCACGTCCTGGAGTCGATCAGCGGCCACTTGTCGCGCCGGATGCTCGAGCACTACTCGCACATCCGCATCGACGCGAAACGGCAAGCGCTGGACGCCCTGGACGCGGCCCGCCGCACGCCGGCGGAAAACGGGAACGGCGACGGTAAAGGCGACGGAGAAGCATCAGACGAGGGCGACGTTGACGCCCTCGTCGAGGTGTCCGACGAGCTCACGTCACAGTCACGTCACAGTTTGACGTTGAGCGGGTCACCACCCTCCGGTAAACTATTGATTCCATTCGAACGGAGAGATGTCCGAGTGGTTGAAGGAGCACGCTTGGAAAGCGTGTGTACAAGAAATTGTACCAAGGGTTCGAATCCCTTTCTCTCCGCCATTTCGCTCGCCTTCGGCTTCGCTCAATGGCGGCTCGAACGGTCTTCAGTGGCGCAGCGAAGGGCTTCGCCCTTCGCTAGCGGCATCGAATCCCTTTCTCATTCCCTGACGCCTTCCCTGACCCCGAGCAGGCCTCCCAGGCGATCCAGCAACGGCTCTTGCGTGGGCAGGATGCGCTTTCGCGCCTCGGCGACCGTGAACCACTCGGCGCGTTCGACCTCCGGGAATTTCTGCATGTGACCGGAACCCTTCGGCCACTCCATCTCGAAATGGTTGCTGCGCAGGAGGCGGGCGTCCCAATCCCCCTCGAAGGCCCACGCCGACACGAGCTTGCCGCTCTTCTGCTTGATCGTCATCAGCTCGACGAACGGCGGGGTGGGTTCGAGGCCGGTCTCTTCTTCGAACTCCCGGCGCGCGGCGGTCAGCGGATCCTCGTCGGTGTACTCGCCCTTGGGAATCGTCCAGGCGCCCAGGTCCTTCCGCGCCCAATAGGGACCGCCCGGGTGCGCCAGCAGCACCTCGAGCGGCCGGCCGGCTAGACGCCGAAACATCAGGAGCCCGGCTGACTTCTTCGCACTTTTCACTTCTCCCTTCTCACTTCTCACTTCGGCAGCCTGCTAAAACATCAGCCGCACGCCGCCGTTGACCGTGCGGCCGTCGAGCGGGGCCCACGCATCCACCGTCCAGCGGCCGTCCGGCGCGCGATCGGGACGCAGCAGCGGATCCCACTTGGTCTGACGCACGCCGGTAAGGTTCTCGCCGTTGACGAACAGGCGGACACGCCCAAACTGCTTCTCGGCCAGCAGCCCGACGACCATGTATGACTCGCTCGCCGCGCGATACGGGTTGTGCTCGAGCCGCTGCACGCCGGTGTAGTACCACTCGACACCGATCCGGCCCACGTCTTCGCGCTCCCACATGCCGACCAGACCGGCGCTGTGCCGCGGCGTGAGCGGCACGTCCTCCAGCACGCCGCCCACCTGCTCGCGCGCGCGCACGTAGGTGTAGCTGGCCGTCAGCGAGAACGGCTCCTGGCGCAAGGTGCCCAGCAACTCGATGCCGGTGTTGTTGGTGGGCTCCGCCAGGTTCGTCAGCACCAGGCGGTTGTCGCCGTAGTCCACGTGGATGGGATGCTTCACGCGGGAATTGAAGAGTGTGAAGGTGTAAGACACGGGACCGTCCGTGCGGCTGATGTCGAACGACACGCTCCGCCCCTCCTCCGCCTGCAGAGGGCCGGGAATCTGCAGGCGCGACAAGCCTGCCGCCTCGGTCTCTTCGGTCAAGGGTGACGGTCCAAAGAAGCCGGTGCCGGCCGACAGCCGCGCATTCCACGCGCCCGAGCGCATCAGCGCCGACACCCGCGGGCTCGCGAACGTGCCGTACTCGCTGTGGTGATCAAGCCGGGCGCTCGCGCTGAGCGACATCCAGCCGGTCAGGGTCACATCGTCTTGCGCGAAGACGCCCGGCACGGTGTAGGTGAAGTCGAACCGCGGCAGGTCCAGGGCGCGATACGCTTCGCGCTCGAGTGCCGCGCCCACCACCCAGGTGTGACGGCGGGCCGAGCCGCGCAGCGTCACTTCGCCAAACGCCGTCTGATGCCGATCGCGTTCGGGCATCTCGCCGAACTGGTGGTCGTGACGTTGCTCGGCCACCGCGCCCCGGGCGCTCAGCAGGTATCGCTGCTTGATCAGTGTCTGGCCCACCGCGCCCACGTCGAAGCGGCGGGTCTCGAGCGCCTCCACGTACGGACCATCACCGGATGGCAGGCCCTGCCCCGGCATGGTGCCGCCGGTGCGATCCTCGACCGTCACGCCGCTGGTGGCGAAGAACGTGCTGCCCGTGCCGTTGTCCCACGACAGCCGCGGCCGCACCACGCCGCGCGAATAGCCCGGCAGGTCGGCCCACGCATCGTCGTTGACGTCCACTTGATCCTGCCAGTGGCCGCCGGCGAGCAGGGTGAAGCCCCAGCCGCGCGAGAGCGGCTGGCCCAGCCACGCCACCGCATCGGTGGCGCCGCGGGTCGAGCGATTGAGCAGGAACTCCTGCTGCGCGTCGGCACCCGGCCGGCGCGCGATCAGATTGACCACGCCGCCCATGGCGCCGGCGCCATACAGCGACGAGGCCACACCCTTGATCACCTCGATCTTCGCGAGGTCCATCGGCGGGACCTGCATCAGCGAGAGGGCGCCGACCTGCTCGCCGAACAGCGGCAGGCCGTCCGACAGGAACCGCGTGTAGCGGCCGCGCATGCCCTGGATGCGCACGCTCGCCGCGCCGAGCGACGGCGAGGTCGCCTGCACGCGCATGCCGCCCATCTCGTTCAACATCATCACGATGTCGCCGGGGGTCATCAGCATCTTCTCTTCGACCTCCTCGCGCTCGAGCACCTCGACGCGCAGCGGCTGGTCCTCGAGACGCTTCCCGGTCCGGGTGGCCGACACCTCGACGAACTCCTCGACCGCGGGCAGTTCTTCGGCAGGCTGGGGCGTGACCGGCTTGGGAGGGTCCTGGGCGAACGCGGGAGCGCTGACCAGGGCGAACAGCAGGAGAACGGTGCGAAGCACGCCCCTATTCTCTTCCGGGATGCTGTCTGAGTCATCTGCGTCCGTCTGACTAAATACGCTCGATGGCCAGGGGTCGCGCTCGACCTCGGCGCCGCTCTTCCACAGCCCGGTGGCCGGGCTGCGCGTGTACGCCGCGCACCGAAGACGACCTGCCGATTGGCCAGTACGCGATGGTGGCGATCCAGGACACCGGCACCGGCATGCCGCCCGAGGTGGCGGCGCGCGTGTTCGAGTGGATGTCGTGCTGGGCGCGGGCATGAACGGCATCGACCTGGCCGATGCGGCCCGCATGGCGCGGCCCGACCTGCCGGTGATCCTGATGTCGGGCTTCACGGCCGTGCCCGAGGCGCAGACCCGGATCCGGGCCCTCGGTGCGCCGTTGCTGGCGAAGCCGTTGCCCCTGTCGCAGCTCGAACGCGCGCTGCACAAGGTGTGCCCCGATCCCTTGTCCGCGTGACCGGCCTTCGCCAAGGCTACGGCGGGTCAAGAAGCGGACACCGGCGTCAGGCGCCGCAGCCGGTCAGGAACTTCGACGACTTGAGCCACTTGGCGTCGGGATAGTACGCGAACACCAGGCCGCCACCCTTCACGCGGTCGATCATCTCCCTGGCGATGTCGTTGCGGATCGCCGGGCAGCCCCAGCTGCGGCCCAGCCGGCCGTTGGCCCGCACGAACTGGTCGCTCACGTAGGGCGCGCCGTGCATCACGATGGCGCGCTCGCGCGCCCGATCGTTGATGCCCTGGTCGAGCCCGTCGAGGCGCAGCGAGTAGCCGTTCCTGCCGACGTAGGTGTCGAGCGTCTTGAACAGGCCCAGGCTCGTGCGGTGCGTGTCGGGCTCGTTCGAGAACATGGTCGCCGTCGCGAGGCCGCTGCCCTGCCCGTGCGCGACCAGTTCCTCGTACAGCAACTTGCGCGTGGTCAGGTCGATCACCCAGAGCCGCTCCCGGCTGGAGGGCCGCGAGTAGTCGATGACCGTCAGCGTCCTGGGGTTGGCGACCTTGCCCGCGCGCACGGCGCAACTGGCGGCGTTCAAGGCCAGGTCGAGCACGGTAGGTTCGAGCGAACCGAGCGCGGCACCCTCGAAGTGCTCGAGCGAGAAAGCGGCGGCGTTGTCGGCGGAGGCCTCTCCCGCCACAAGGACCGCCACGGCGAAGACCACGAAGACACAAGCCGTCAGCAGGTTTTTGGGCACGCCGGTTCATCATACCAGCCACCCGCCCAACTTCAGCTCGGCGGTGGGCCGAGTGTCACCAGCGGTCGTACCCGTAAACGTCGGGCTGGAAATGCAGGCCTCCCTTGCCGTCGACCCAGGCCGTGAAGTAGACGATGTGCACCGGGACCTTGGTTTTCAGCTTCACGTGCTTCTCCACGCCGGCCTGCATCGCGGCAAACAGCGCGGCTTCATCCCATTCGGGAAACTCGCGGAGCACGTACTTCGCCAGCTTCTCGGGTTCTTCCACGCGGACGCAGCCGTGACTGAAGGCGCGGCCCGGCTTCGCGAACAGGTTGTCGGCGGGCGTGTCGTGCAGGTAGACGTTGTGGGCGTTGGGGAACAGGAACTTGACGTGGCCGAGCGCGTTCTTGGCGCCCGGCCGCTGGCGGAACACCAGTCCGTTCAGCGCGGCGGCGTCGTCCCAATTCACATCCGAGGCCTTGACCACCGTGGTGCCCTCGCCGGACTGGCGCAGCACTTCGATGTTCTGGCGTTCCAGGTATTGGGGATCCTTCGCAATCGCCGGCACCGTCTCGCCTTCGGCAATGGAGTCGGGAATGTTCCAGTACGGGCTGAGCACCACGGTCTCCATTTCGTCGCTGAAGATCGGCGTGTTGTGCCCGGGCTTGCCCACCACCACGCGAATATCCATCACGTCCTTGCCGTTCTCGCGGGCCACCAGCAGGTACTGGGGAATGTTGACCATGAAGTGGCTGGCCCCGAGGTCGTCCGGCATCCAGCGCCACCGCTGGAGGTTGAGGGCGGCCACGCGAATGCGGGTATCGAGCGGCACGTTCATGGCCGCGATCGTGGCCTTGTCCACCACGCCGGTGGCCTTCAGGCCGTGGAGATCCTGGAACGACTTCACGGCCGCCTCGACCTCGGCATCGAAGCGGCTGGCGCCGGGCGACGCGTCCGCCGTCAGGTGACCACCCGCGCTCAGCCGTTGCCACAGCGCGGCCACCGCCGGGCCGGAGGCGCCGGCCTTGGTCGCGGCCGCAGGCACCACGGGCCAGCCGCCTTTTTCTTTCTGGCCGTGCAAGTCGTCGAGGGCCTTCTGCAGCGCGGCATACTCGGCGTGCGGCGGACGCATCGACTCGATCCACGCCAACGGCTCGTCGAGGGCCTGGCCGAAGGTGCCGGCGTAGTCGGGCGCGGTGCGATGCGCCTTCCAGCTGCCGTCTGGCGACTGGGGCCTGGTGCGGCCGATGGCCACGTCGCGGCCAAACGCCAGCAGCGCCGCCGTCATGCGCACGTCGAACTCGGCGACCCGCTGCAAGCGCTCCGGCGACTTGGGGTCGATGTCTTCCACGGCCTGGCTCATGGCCAGCAGGTCGGCCGCGCCGTAGTCGTTGGCGTCAAACCCGTGCTGGCGCGCCGTGTTGAGCGCTGTGAGCGCGGCCGCGGCGTTCTCGGTGGGCCGGCGCTTGTTGACCCAGGCCGGCGCCTCGGCGCGTTGTGTGTAGAAGGCGCGTAGATCTGTCCAAACGGCCGGCGCGACCGAGGGAACCGGCTGCCCATTCAGGATTTGCCTGAGGGCCGGCGTGACCTCATGGTCCGAGACGGCGCGATTGCAGCCTGCCGCTATGACCAGGGCAGTAAAAACGACCGACAAACCAAGAGGACTGGTGGTGCGCACACCACCAGACCAGCAACGGCCGTGCCATCGGATATCCTGCTGCGATGAAATGGCTGGTCAAAGAGGAACCCGACAATTATTCGTACACCCAGTTCCAGGCCGACGGCCGCACGGTGTGGGCCGGCGTGAAGAACCCGGTGGCCCAGAAGCACCTGCGCGCCATGAAGAAGGGCGACCAGGTGTTTTTCTACCACACGGGCAAGGAGAAGGCGATCGTCGGCACCGCCACGGTGGCGGTCGAAGCCTACCCGGACCCGAAACACGCGACGCTGGTGGTGGTGGAACTGGCCGCCGGCAAGCCGCTGAAGCGGCCGGTGACGCTGGCCGAGATCAAGGCCGACAAGCGCTTCGCGACCATGCCGCTCGTGCGGATCGCGCGCCTGTCGGTTCAGCCGGTGACCGACGAGGAGTGGGACCTGATCGAGGCGATGAGCAAGTTCGCGTGAGGTCCGCCTGAAGGCGGACGCCACATCGATGTAGAAGGTGGACGCCACATCGATGTAGTGTCCGGCTTTAGCCGGACCGGAACTCAGAACCGGCCGGCCGCGGCCTCGAGAGCCTTGAGCTGGTCGGGGTGCCCGAGCACCACCAGCTGATCGCCGCCGCCGATCACCGACCCAGGCTCGGGGTTGAACTCCATGTGCCCCGCGGCCCGCTTGATGGCCACGACGATGACCCCGAAGTCCTGGCGGAGGTTGGCGTCGCGAATACTGACGCCGGCAAATCGCGCGGTCGCCTTGACCTCGATCTGTTCGGCGGCCAGGTCCAGCCGTTCCGAGCTCGTGGCCAGGCGCATGAAGTCGACCACCGCCGGCCGCAGGGCCGTCGCGGCCATCTGCACGCCGCCCAGTTGATACGGCGACAGCACCCGGTCGGCGCCGGCGCGGCGCAGTTTCGGCTCGGCGTCTTCCGATTCGATGCGGGCAATGATGAACAACTCGGGCCGCAACACCCGGGCGGTCAGCACGGTGTAGACGTTCTCGGCGTCGGTCCCGACCGCGGCAATCAGGCCGCGGGCGCGGTCGATGCCGACCCGGCGCAGGACGTCTTCGTTGCTCGCGTCGGCTTCCACCGCCAGGCCGCCGTTCTCCCCGGCCAGCGCCACCCGCGCCGGATCCTTGTCGATCACGACGTACGGAATGCCCTGCCGCCGGAACTCGTCGGCGATCACGCCGCCAATCCGGCCAAAGCCGCAGATGATGAAATGGTTCGTCAGCTGGTCAAGCATGCGTTTCAACCGGCGGGCGGTGAAGCGGTGATGGAACGTCCCCTCGACGATTTCCGCCATCACGATGAACGCCGTGTAGAACAGCGTCGAGACGCCGCCGATCAACACGGCGATGGTCCACGCCTGCCCCAGCCGCGACAGCGGGCCCACTTCCCGGTAGCCCACGGTGGTCACCGAGATCATGGTCATGTAGAACGCGTCCCACGCACTCCATCCCTCGATGGCCATGTAGCCGACGGTGCCGGCCGCCGTGACCGCGAGGAACAGGATGACGGCAAGGCCCGGACCGCGCGCCCAACTCCATCGCCTGTCCTGCATCCTGGACCATGATAAGCCCGATGAGCTGGCGGGGTGCTATTTCCCGATCGAGTCGAGGTCGTCCCAGCGCGCCATCGCGGTCAGCAGCTCCTGCTCGACGGCCTCGACCCGCGCCATGGTCTGCTTGATGGCATCGGCGCCGTCCTTGTAGAACTCGCGCCGCCCCATGGTCGCCTGCAACTGCTTCTGCTCGGCTTCGAGCGCCGCAATCCGCTTCGGCAGCTCGGCGTACTCTTTCTCTTCCTTGAACGAGCGCTTTGACTTGCGGCTTGGGGCTTGGGGCTTGGCGTTCGGGGTCTGCTTGTCCACCGTAGCTTTGGCGGAGGTGGAGAGCTTGGGGTCTGGGGCCGGGAGCTTCGACTGCCTCAACCAGTCTTCGTAGCCGCCGACATATTCCTGGACCTTGCCGTGGCCTTCGAACGCCAGGGTGCTGGTGACGACGTTGTCGAGGAAGCGGCGATCGTGGCTGACCAGCAGCAACGTGCCGGACCACTCGACCAGTTGCGCCTCGAGCAGCTCCAGCGTTTCGAGATCGAGATCGTTGGTCGGTTCGTCGAGCACCAGCACGTTGGCCGGGCGGGTGAACAGCCGCGCCAGCAGCAGGCGGTTGCGCTCGCCGCCCGACAGCGCGCGGACCGGCGATCGCGCCCGCTCGGGCGAGAACAGGAAGTCGGCCAGGTAGCCGTGCACGTGCTTGGGCACGCCGTTGACCGTGACGGTGTCGGCGCCGTCGCCCACGGTGTCAACCACCGTGCGGTCGGGATCGAGCTGCTCGCGCTGCTGGTCGTAGTAGGCCACCTGCACGTTGGCCCCGCGGCGCACCTCGCCCGCCTGCGGCGCGATCTCGCCCAGCAGCAGCCGCAACAGCGTGGTCTTGCCGGCGCCGTTGGGTCCGATCAAGCCGATCCGATCGCCGCGCATCACGCGCAGCGAGAGGTCCTTCACCACCGGCGAGCCGCCAAACGAGTGGCTGAGCCCCTTGGCCTCGAACACCATCTTGCCCGAAGCGTCGGCCTGATCCACCTGCATGCGGACGTTGCCCATCAGGGCCCGCCGCGCCGCGCGCTCGGCGCGCATGGCCATCAGCGCCTTCACGCGGCCCTCGTCGCGCGTGCGCCGCGCCTTGACACCGCGGCGCAGCCACACTTCCTCCTGCGCCATCTTCTTGTCGAACTTGGCGTTGGCGAGCTCCTCGTTGGCCAGCCACTCTTCTTTCTTGCGCTCGAAGGTGGCGTAGTCGCCCGGCCACGAGGTCAGCATGCCGCGATCGATCTCGACGATGCGGGTGGCAACCCGTTCCAGGAAGGTGCGATCGTGCGTGACGAAGATCACGGCGCCGGCGTAGGCCATGAGAAACGTCTCGAGCCACTCGATGGCCTCGATGTCGAGGTGGTTCGTGGGCTCGTCGAGCAGCAGCACGTCGGGCTGGCTGACCAGCGCGCGGGCCAGCAGCACGCGGCGCTTCCAGCCGCCCGACAGCGTGTCGACGATCGCCTCCGACGGCAAGCCCAGCTTGGTGACGATCAGCTCGACGCGTTGCTCCAGGCTCCAGCCGTCGCGCTCCTCGAGCTCGTGCTGGTAGTTGCCGAGCCGCGTCATGGCGTCTTCGCTGTAATGGGTCGCCACTTCCACCGCGGCGTGGTGGTAGTTCGCCACCAGCTCGCCGAGGTCGCCGAGGCCTTCGGCAATCACGTCGAACACCGGCAGGTTGGCCGACAGGGGCACGTCCTGGACCAGGCGGGCGACCCGCGCGCCGGGCTGGGTCCACACCGTGCCCGCATCCGGCTTCAGGTCGCCGCCGATGATCTGCATCAAGGTGGACTTGCCGGTGCCGTTGCGGCCGATGATGGCAATGCGCTCGCCCGGCTCGACCTGCAGGGCCGCCTTGTCGAGCAGCGGCAGGTGGCCGTAGGCGTGGGAGATCTGGTCGAGGACTACTAGGGGCATGGATGAACTCCCTAGCGTACCAGCATTGACGCCCCTGGAGTATCCTCTTCGCATGACCAAGCGCGCCGTTGTCGCAATCACCCTGTTGTTGCTGGTTTCGCACGTTCAGGCGCAAACGCCAGCCAATCAGTCGGCCATCGACGCCGAGACGCTGCAGCACTTCCAGGGCCTGCTGAAGACCGACACCCAGAGCCCGCCGGGCAACGAGATTCGCGCGGTCGAGTACCTGAAGCAGGTCCTCGACCAGGAAGGCATCCCCTACCAGGTGTTCGCCAAGGACCCGCAGCGGCCCAACCTCGTCGTGCGGATCAAGGGCAACGGCAAGAAGAAGCCGATCCTGATCATGGGCCACACCGATGTCGTCACCGTGGACGCCAAGAAATGGACGTTCCCGCCGTTCGGCGCGGTGCGCGACGGCGGCTACGTCTACGGGCGCGGCGCCGTCGACGACAAGGACAACCTCACGGCGGCGCTGATGACCATCCTGCGCCTCAAGCGCGACGGCACGCCGCTCGACCGCGACGTGATCATGCTGGCCGAGGCGGGCGAGGAAGGCGCGCCCGATGTCGGCGCCCAGTTCATGGCCGACAACCACCTCGACGCGATCAACGCCGAGTTCTGCTTTGCCGAGGGCGGCGGCGTGGTGCGGGCCGGCGGGCAGGTGCGGCAGGCCAACGTCGGCACCACCGAGAAGGAGCCGCGGCCGATCGAAATCATCGCGCGCGGGCCGGCCGGCCACGGCTCGGTGCCGTCGCGCAACAACGCGGTGACGGCCCTGTCGGCCGCGGTCGGCAAGGTGGCCGGCTGGGTGCCGCCGCTGCGCGTCAACGAAACGACCGGCGCTTACTTCCGCAAGCTGCAGACGATGGTGACGCCGGAGGTGGCCAAGGTGTATCGCGACGTACTCAGCCCCGACCCCAAGGTCAACGGGCCGGCCGCCGAGTGGCTGCTCGAGAACCAGCCGTCGCACTGGTCCATGCTCCACACCTCGCTGGTCCCGACCATCGTCGACGCGGGCTTCCGCTACAACGTGATCCCGTCCGAGGTCCGGGCCACGTTCGACGTGCGGCTGCATCCGGACGAAGACCAGACCACGTTCCTGGACCAGGTCCGCAAGGTGATCAACGACCCGAAGGTCGAGGTGCGGTGGTGGCGCGATCGCTACCGTCCGGCCGGCGGGTCGCGGCTCGACACCGAGGCGTTCACGACCCTCGAGGCGCAGCTGAAGAAGCACTACAACACCGAGGCCCTGCCGACCATGGGCACCGGCGCCACCGACATGTCGAACATCCGGGCCAAGGGCATCCAGTGCTACGGCATCGGCCCGGCGATCGACACCGAGGACGGCCCCAAGGGATTTGGCGCGCACAGCGACCAGGAGCGGATTCTCGAAGCGGAGCTGTTCCGGTTCGTGCGTTTCCAGCACGACCTGGTCCTGGAGCTGGCCCGGGCCCGGTAGCGTCCGGGCGACACGCACGCCACCATTGTCATGGCGCTCAATCGCGGCTGGTCGTATCGCGAACAGGTCGGCCGCGACGCCGACGGCGTGACCCTGCTCGACTACCTGTCGGCGACGCGCCGGCATTCGACGGTGGCGGAGTGGGCCGAACGGCTGGACCGCGGCGAGGTGGAGATCGAGGGCGCCTGCGCGCAGGGCGACGCGGTCCTGCGCCCGGGCCAGACGGTCGTCTGGCATCGTCCGCCCTGGGACGAGCCGGACGTGCCGTCGCATTTCACCATCCTGTACGAAGACGAGGCGCTGATCGCGGTGGACAAGCCGAGTGGCCTGCCCACCATGCCGGCGGGCGGGTTCCTGCGGCACACGCTGCTGACGCAGCTGCGCGAGCGCTATCCCGAGGCCAGCCCGCTGCATCGGCTCGGCCGCTGCACGTCGGGCCTGATCCTGTTTGCCCGCACGCACGATGCCGCGTCGACGCTCGCCAAGGCGTGGCGGGATCACGAGGTGAGGAAGACCTACCGCGCGCTGGCCAGCGGCGTGACCCACACCGACATGTTCGTGATCGACGCGGCGATTGGCCCGGTGGCGCACCCGCTGCTCGGCCAGGTGGAGGCCGCGTCGGAACTGGGCAAGCCGTCGCGCAGCGTGGCGATGGTGCTCGAGCGCGGCGCCGAGCACACCCTGTTCAGCGTCGAGATCAAGACCGGCCGGCCGCACCAGATCCGGATTCACCTGGCCTATGCCGGGCACCCGCTGGTGGGCGATCCGCTGTATGCCGTGGGTGGCGGGATCAAGCCCAGTCCCGGGCTGCCGGGCGACGGCGGCTATCTCCTGCACTCGGAGCGGCTGGCGTTCGCGCACCCGCTCACGGGACACGCGCTGCACTTGCACGCGCCTTCGCCGCCGGCGCTGCGCACCACGGCCGAATCGTCACTGGCTCTCACCCCATAGAATCGAGGCCCCCATGCCGCTCGACCACTACCTCACGCTCGGTCACTCCGGTCTCCGGGTCAGCCCGCTTTGCCTGGGGACCATGACGTTTGGCGAAGACTGGGGCTGGGGCTCGACGGTCCCCGAGTCGGAGGCCATCCTCGATCGCTTCCTGGACCGCGGCGGCAACTTCATCGACACCGCGAACGGCTACACCAAGGGCCACTCGGAGGTGATCATCGGCGATTACTTCGCCCGGACGCCGGGCCGCCGCGACCGGGTGGTGATTGCCACCAAGTTTCTCACCAACCTCTATCGCGGCGACCCGAACGGCGGCGGCGCGGGCCGCAAGTCGATGATCGCGGCCTGTGAACAATCACTGCGGCGCCTGCGCACCGACTACATCGATCTCTACTGGATGCACTTCTGGGACCGCCACACGCCGATCGACGAGACCATGCGCGCGCTCGATGACCTGGTGCGGGCCGGCAAGGTGCGCTACCTCGGCATCTCCGACACGCCGGCGTGGAAAGTGGCGCAGGCCCAGACGCAGGCGCACTTGCGCGGCTGGTCGCCGGTGATCGGGCTGCAGATCGAGTACTCGCTGATCGAGCGCACGGTCGAGGGCGAGCTGACGCCGATGGCGCAGGAGCTGGGGCTCGGCGTCACGCCGTGGTCGCCGCTGCGCGGCGGCGTGCTGTCGGGCAAGTACACGCGCCAGAACCAGGGCCGGCTGAAGGCCGACCGCGGCGAGCGCGTCACCAACTTCCTGACCGAGCGCACCTACACGATCATCGACGAACTGATTCGCATTGCCGCCGAGCTCAACACCAACCCGGCCGCGGTGGCGCTGGCCTGGGTGCAGGCGCGGCCCGGCGTCGCCTCCACCATCATCGGCGCGCGCCGGCTGGATCAGCTCGACCAGAACCTGGCGGCCCTCGACATCACGCTGACCGACGCGCACATCGCGGCGTTGAACAAGGTGTCGGAGCCGACGCTCAACTTCCCCGCCGGCTTCGCGACGGCCTCGGCGATGTTCGGCCAGGGCGGCACCACCATCAACGGTACGCCGTCACCGATTTGGCCGCTGATGCCGCGGACTGACGAAGAACGCTACTGAGACCCAGACACCGGCCGCAGATGACGCAGATTACGCAGATTCAGCGACGGTAATCCCCGCGCGAACCTGACGCCAGAGGACCCACGCCGGCCTTCGGCCGGTTGGCGAGGCCACGACCGCGAGATCGAGAGACCGGGGCGTTCGAGAGTCTCTCGATCTCGTGGTCGTGACCTCGCCGGCATCGCCGGGCAGAGCCCGGCGACGTGGGTCCTCTTGGTATCTGCGTGAATCTGCGGAATCTGTGGCCCGTGCAAGCAGGCGCGGGCCGGCGCAAGGTGCGCGAGAAAGTGTTCATGTTGGCGTTGGGGTGAGCCGACGTGGTTTGCCGAGTCCCCTCGACCAAGTGCCAGCACCCGCCGACCCTGGCCATCCGCGACGACCGCAGCCAGCAACGCCGAACCGGCCGCTACTGCGAATGCCCGCGCGCGGTCACCGGCCACACCACCTCAACCCGGTCCTTGCGGATGCCGTAAATGTAGTCATACAGGTTCACGACCGGATCGCAGTGCGGCACGATCATCTCGAGGCGGTCGCCCATCTTGTAAGACCGGGTCGCTTCCTTGAACGTCAAGGTCCCGAACTCGTCCGAGCCGGGGTTGTAGTCCATGCCCGGCTCGCCGATCACACCCGGCCGTGGCACGTTCAGCGTAAACGCCTTGGCGCCGGCGTCGGTGGTGAGCCGGCCCGGGAAGCGGTTGTTGACGATGGTCGCCAGCACCGTCAATGACGGGGCGAAATCGGAATAGACCGGGTTGCCGTCCGCGCCGCCAATCGCGAGGTACTGCATGTCCATGAAGAGGTAGCTGCCGACCTGCACGTCGGTGAAGCCCGGCACCAGGTGCTGGATGTTGTAGGTGCCGGTGCCGCCGCCGCTGAAGATCTCGGTGCTCAGGCCGGCCCGCTTCATCGCCTCGTACGTGCGCGCGTTCTCTGCGATGTTCTCGAGGGCGCGCTCCTTGCGCGCGGCAAAGCCGGTGATGTGCTGGGCGCCGCCGTCGTACGACAACAAACCGCGCAGCTTCAGGTTGGGTAGGCGATCGACCACTTTCGCCAGCGCCAGCGCCTCGGCTCCAGGCGGGATGCCGCTGCGCGTGCCGACCGCGACATCGATCACGACGTCGGCCACGATGCCCGCTTCTTTCGCGGCCGCGTCCAGATCGCGGGCGTTGGGCTCGTAATCCACGGCCTGGATGAACTGCGGCGTCCGCTTGCGCAGCTGCATGGCGCGGCGAATCTTCGCCGCCGACAGGTTGCCGGTCGTCATGCAAATCCGATCGAGGCCCTGGGCGGCCAGCGCCTCGGCCTCGCTCAACTTGGCCGTGCAGATCCCCAGGGCGCCGGCGGCCATCTGCAGCTTCGCGATGGCCGCGCACTTGTGCGTCTTGGCGTGCGGGCGGCTGCCCAGCTTGTTGGCCGCGAGCGACCGCTGCATCTTCGCGATGTTCTGTTCGAGCTTGTCGAGATCGACGCAGAGCGCCGGCGTGTCGAGATCCCACTTGGAGATGCCGGCCGCCATCGGCGTGACCGGCGCCAGCAGTTCCTCCGCCGTGTAGCCCTTCACCGGCTTGGGAATCCACACATGCGCGGCCGTGGCCGCCGATGCCGAGAGAAACGCTCGACGAGACGCAGATGTCTTGCTGGTCATGCTGGCTCCTGCGACACAGAATACGCCACAGATGACACAGATGACGCAGATTCAATCACGCCGAACGCCCGCGCGAACCGGATGCCAGAGGACCCGCGCCGGCCTGCGGCCGGCTGGCGAGGACACGCCGCGAGAATCGAGAGACCGCAGATCGCCGGTGTCTCTCGATTTCGCGGCCGTGGCCTCGCCGTGCTCGCCGGGCGAAGCCCGGCGACGCGGGTCCTCGCGAATCTGTGTTTAATCTGTGTTTAATCTGTGGCTAATCTGTGGCCCCGTGAAGACGGGCGCGGGCTCAGCGCACGGCTATTGGCGCCCACCGCGGCCGTACCACGCGGCGCCACCAGACAATCAAGCCCGTGACAAACAACACGGCCGGTGAAAGGCCCAGCGTGAACCAGATCACGCGGCCCGCCTGGCCGCCCACCCCGCCGACGTGCAGCGGCGACATGCTCGACATCACGGCGTCGCCCCACGTGCGGGCTCCAGCGGTCGCGGCCAGCTGCTCGCCCGTGTACTGATCGAGGTAGATCGACGTCAGCGCCGAGCCGGCCGGGGTCGGGCTGCGCGGCGAGAACATCACGAGAAACGCGCCCCGCTCCCCGAATGGCAGCACCACGCGGGCCACGGCCTGGCCTGGCGCATGGGAACGCGCGCGATCGATCACCTGCCGCCACGAGGGCGGTGCGACCATCGACGGCGGGCCCGACCGGGGCGAGCGCGCCACCGTGACCGGCGACAGCCGGTTCACGACCGTGCGAAACCCGGCCGGGAACACAAACGACAGTCCGGTGATGGCCAACATCGCGATGAAGCCCACGCTCCAGATGCCAACCGCGCGATGCAGTTCCCACGCCTTCCGCCGGCTGGCGCGGCTGAGGTCGACCACGAAACCGCGGCGCCAGGCGCGTGTCCCCGGCCACCAGATCACAACTCCCGTGGCACACAGCAGCAGGATGCCGAACGCGCCGGCGCCGTTGATGGTCCGGCCGGTGCGGCCACCCAACAGGTTGTAGTGCAAATCCTGGAGCGCGCGGATCACGGCGCGCTCCGGCAGCTCGCCGAGCACGGCCGTGCTGACCGGATCGATCAGCACGGTCGTGAACTCGGCGGCACGCGTCACATACGCGAGGTAGGTCGGCCGCAGGGTGGTTGGCGCCTCGACGCCGGACAATCGGTGTTGGGGATAGGCGCGGGCCACGCTGTCCATCACCGTCACCGGGTCGGCGAGCGGGCCCTCCCCGGCCGGCGTGAACAGGTGCGGATCGAGCGCCCGCTGCAGTTCGATGCGGAACACCAGCGCCGCTCCGCTCACGCAGACGATGGCGACATACAGGCCGGTGAGGACACCAAGCCAGAGGTGCACCTGAAAGAGCAGCCGCCTCATCGCTACCGGCCGAAAGTGAATCGCGCGCCGGCCGCCACCGTGCGCGGCATGCCCGGGTAGCCCAGCACGCTGTCGTACGCCTCGTCGGCGACGTTCTCGCCGCGCAGGTAGAAGGTCACCATGCGGTGGGCGCGCACGTCGAGGCCCAGGCTGAACACGGCGTAGCCGGGATTGACGGTGATGTCGGTGGTGATCGGCGCCGGGCGATCGGCGTTGGGTACGGTGCGCAACGACAGGAAGCTGTGGTCGTGGCGGTCACCCGACCAGCGCGCGGCGGCGTTGACCGAAACCCGGCTGCGCGCCCACGTCGCGCGCGCGGTGCCCGAGTGCTTCGGCCGCCGCAACAGCGGCTGGCCGGGCTGGAACTGCTGGCTGGTGCTCACGTTGGTCACCACGCGGTGATCGACCAGCGTATAACTGGCAGAAGCCGTGAACCCGCCCAGGGGCCGTTGCAGCGCCCACTCCATCTCCCACCCATCGGCCCGCGAGCCGTCGATGTTGATGTACTCCGGGATGCCGTCGCCGGCGACGCCGCCACGATAGGCAATCTGGTCGGTGTAATCGTTGTTGAAGTAGGTCACCAGCGCGCGGAAGCGCTGATCGTCGAAGGTGGCTTCGACGCCAAGGTCGCCGGTGCGCGCCTGTTCCACCGCGAGGCCGGGCGCCGGATCGGTGAACGGCCCGCCAAAGCGTTCGGCGAGCGACGGCGACTTGATGCCGCGGCCCAGGTTGCCCTGCACCTTCAGCGACGACAGCGCGCCGGTCCGGAACGGCACCAGGTAGCCGCCGGCCGACAGCTTCGGGCTGAAGAAGGATGCCGACGCCTTGCGATCAAACCGTCCGCCAAGCGTGGCGAACCAGCGATCGCGCGCGGTGAATTGCTGCTGGGCGAACACCGACTGGTTGTCGGACTGCATGGTGGCCACCGACGGGTTCTTCTCCCGCTCCCATTCGTAGCCGGCGCTGAAGCGCTGGCCCGCCCAGGCGTAGTCGGCCTGGTAGCGGAACGCGGGACGCGAGAACGCCGAGGTGCTGGTGTACGGGAAATTCGCCGACTGGCGCGACGCCAGGAACTGGCCCGGCCCCGGAGTGGCCCCGGCCGCGACCAGCGCGTTGAACTCGGCGGCACCGACCAGCCGCACGAGGCGCGTGCCGTTCGGATAGATCGCGTTCGGCGTGCCCGCGAGCACGGCGTAGGTCGCAAACGGCGGGTCGGCGATGGTGTCGGCCGAATCGCTCGTGTAGTGGAAGTAATTGAAACTGGCGACGCCGGTCAGCCGCGCGCCGAACGAGTGCGACAGGTCCAGATGGCCGGAGCGATCGCGCGTGCGGTAGACGCCGCCGGTATTGCGCGCGCCGTAGGTGATGGCGCCGACCGACTTGCCGTCGGCCGTGGTCGATCGCAACCCGCCGCGCAGGGCGGCGCGGCCGCCGAACGTGGCGCCGAACGCGGCGTCGAAGGCGGTCTGCGCGAACTCGTCATCTTCCGGCAGCCACTCGGCGAAGGCCCCGTTCGACTGGCGGCGCGACACGCC
>CAYGMD010000009.1:0-52751 GCA_964350785.1 uncultured Acidobacterium sp.
CGGGCATCACGGACCTCGTCCCCGGCGATCTCGTGGCATGCGCCGGCGCCGGCGCCGCGAACCACGCCGATTTCGTGAACGTGAAGCGCAACCTTGTTTGCAAGATTCCCACGGGTTGCGCGACCAGCGCGGCGGCGTCGGCCACGATCGGCTCGATCGCGCTGCAAGGCGTGCGGCGCGCGACCCCGCAGCTCGGCGAGCGCATTGCCGTGCTTGGCCTCGGGCTGATCGGCCAGATCACGGTGCAGCTGCTGCGCAGCGCCGGCTGCACGGTTATTGGCCTCGATCTCGATGCCGAGCGCGTGGCGCGGGCGAAGGCGCTGGGAATGGACGCGGGCGCGTCGGATCCCGAAGCGTTCAAGGCGCTCGTGCGGGATCTCACCGAAGGCCGTGGCGTCGACAAGACGCTGATGACCGCCGCCACCAGATCCGACTCGGTCGTCAACCTCGCGATGGACGTGACGCGCGCCAAGGGCGCCGTCGTAATTGTCGGCGACGTCGGCCTGAACGTGCAGCGCGCGGTGTTCTACCGCAAGGAAATCGACCTGCTGATGAGCACGTCGTACGGGCCGGGCCGCTACGACGCGAGCTACGAGACCGACGGCCACGATTACCCGTTTGCGTACGTGCGGTGGACCCTGAACCGCAACATGCAGTCCTATCTCGAGCTGATCGGCTCGGGCCGCGTCAACCTCGACGCGCTGATCGATCGCGTGATCACCGTGGACGAGGCGACCGCCGCCTACAAGGAACTGGCCGCCGGGGCGAAGCCGCCGCTCGGCGTGCTGATTCGCTATCCCGATGACGCCCGCGCGCTGCCGGAACCGGCGGATGCGACCCGCATCACGGTGCGCGGCCACAAGCCGCCCAATCCGGAACTGATCAACTACGCCCTCGTCGGTGCCGGCGCGTTCGGCATGGCGATGCTGGTGCCGCAGATGAAGAAGCGGAAAGACCGCTACTTCCTGCGCGGCGTGGTGACCCGCAACAACGCCCAGGGCGGCAACTTCGCGCGCGAGAACGGGGTGGAGGTGCTCGCCTCAGAGCTCAAGACGGTGCTCGACGACCCGTCGTTCCACCTGATGGTGATCGCGACACGGCATCACGAGCATGTCGGGCCGGTGATCGAGAGCCTCAAGGCCGGCAAGCACGTGTTCGTGGAGAAGCCGCTGGCCATCACCTGGCAGGGGCTGGACGACGTCGTCAAGACCTACAACGGCCTGGAGCACAAGCCGCTGCTGATGGTCGGGTTCAACCGCCGATTCTCGCCGGCCGTCACCGAGATCAAGAAGGCGGTGGCGGCGCGCCGCGCCCCGCTGATGATCGAGTACCGGCTCAATGGCGGCTACATCCCGATGGACAGCTGGGTGCAGGGCGCCCAGGGCGGCGGCCGCAACATCGGCGAGGCGTGCCATATGTATGACGTGTTCCGGTCGCTCACCGGCTCGCCGGTGCGCGCGATCTCGGCGACGTCGATCAATCCCGGCACGCTCCCGTACCTGCGCAACGACAACTTCTCCGCGACGATCAGCTACGAAGACGGCAGCGTCGCGACGCTCGTCTACACCGCGCTCGGCCCGAAGACCGGGATGAGCAAGGAGCGCATCGAGGTGTTCTGCGACGGTGAAGCCTACGTCGTCGACAACTTCCAGAAGCTGACCCGCGCCAGCGACGGTCACATGATGTGGCAGAGCGGCGATCCCGACAAGGGCCACGCCGAGGAATTCAGCCTGCTGGGCGACGCGATCGCCACCGGCGGCGCGGCGCCGATTTCATTCGACGAGATTGTCGAGACGACGGCGGTGTCCCTGCACGTTGAAGACATCCTCCATTATCGAGAGGAAGGGAGCGAGTAGGCATGGCTTCATGCCTGTACGTCGGGCCCCTGCTCGACAGCTTCCGGATTGTCAGCCGCGAGGGCCTGGAAACGACGACGGAGCGCCATCGTTTCGAGATCGCGCCGGCGATCATGACCCCTTCGGCGGATCCGCTCGGGGAGCTCGCGAGCCGGCCCAACCTAATAGGTCTGATCGTCGAGATGCACGAGGGTTGGCCCGGGCAGCGCCACTTGCGAATTGCCGCCGCCGCCAGGCGGATGGGCCGCCGCGTGTGGTTTCACTGGCCCTCCGAAAATGCGCTGGAGTGCATCGACGCCGAGCAACTAACGACCTACTGGAACCTCTGGTTCTTCAGGCTTGCCGTGCGGATCTGGCGCCGGCTGGCGCGGCTAGTGGGACGCACCTGGCGGGCCATCACCCTGCCTTACCGGATGCTCCGCGTGCTTGCCGCGCACGCCAACGCTCCGAAGGGAGGGCATGTCACCCGCCCGGAAGCTGCGGAGTCTGGCGCGGCGCGGTCGCGACGCGCGCTGGCAGCCTTGCTGCCCGCCGCCGAGCCGGTACCGATGGGGAACTGCCCGGCGCAGCCCGATGAGACAAATCGAGTCCCTGGCACGGGTGTCTATCTGCGGACCGATTATTGGGCCCAGATCACCTCTGGCGGGAGCTACGGACACACGTGCTACGTGGCGAAGGAACTCGCCGCCGTGACCGAGCGCTTCATCTGTCTGATGGGCAGCCGCTTCAGCCTGCTGGACGATTACGGCCTCCATCAGGTCGTTTTGCCGCGGCCGTCTGAAACCAGCAACGAGACGGATTTGCTCGACGCCCATTGGGCCTACTTCGAGCCCTTGATGTTGACGTGCCGGGCTGTGAAGCCGGCCTTCATCTACGAGCGGCTCTGCATGGGGAACTTCTGCGGCGCGGCTCTCAGCCACGAGCTGCGAATTCCCTATCTCGTCGAGTACAACGGATCAGAGATTTCTATGACCCGCAGCTTTGGTGGCGTGCCCCTCACCCACGAGGACCTCTTCGTGGCGGCAGAGGACTTCGCCTTCAAGCAGGCCACCATGATCAGCGTTGTTTCGCAGGTGATCAAGGACTCGCTCGTGGCCCGCGGCGTCGACGCCGGGAAGATCCTGGTTAACCCCAACGGCGCCGACCCCGGTACCTATCGACCGATGGAACCGGCGGCGAAGCTCGCCCTGCGCACTCAACTCGGCTTCGCATCAGACGACTGCGTCGTCGGGTTTACGGGAACGTTTGGCGGGTGGCACGGAATTGAAGTGCTGGCGCAGGCGATTGCGCCGATCTGCGCCCGCCAGTCCCGCGTCAAGTTCCTCCTGATTGGCGACGGCACGCACAAACCGGTGGTCGACGCCGCCGTTGTTGCACACCGGCTCGAGAGCCGTGTGAAGAGCATGGGACGGGTGCCGCAGGCCGAAGGCGCGCGGTTGCTCGGAGCTTGCGACCTGTACGTCTCGCCCCACAACAGCCACATGGTCGACAGCAAGTTCTTCGGCTCACCGACCAAGCTGTTCGAGTACATGGCGATGGCCGGCGGCATTGTCGGCAGCGATCTCGAGCAGCTTGGCGAAGTCTTGTCGCCCGCGTTGCGGGTCACCGACTTGCGGAAGCCTGATCTGGCGGTCAGCGTGGAGCGGGCCATCCTGTGCACGCCAGGTGACGCCGACGAGTTCATTGAGGCCGTCGTGGCCCTGTCCGAGCGCCCGGCGATTGCGGCGGCGCTCGGCCGGAATGCCCGCCAGGCCGTGCTCGACGAGTACTCGTGGCGCCGCCATGTCAGGCACGTCTGGCGGTTCATTGAGCAGGACCGTCCCTGTTTGGAGGCGCGGAACGTTGCCGCCCGCGAAATTGCTGCACGACCGGAGGCCGTGCAACCCGTGGCGCCGCAATCTCCGGAGCTACGCAGGGTCGAGACCGGTGACGCCTACAAAGAGGAAGTCCAGGACCAGTGGAATAACAATCCAGTGGGCAGTCATTACGCCAAAGTGGCCAAGCCTCATACCTTGGAGTGGTACCACGAGATCGAGCGTTACCGCTATGACGAGTACGCGCCGTGGATGCCGGAAGTAATGGAGTTCCAGCAGCACGCGGGCCAATCGGTACTTGAGATTGGCGGCGGCCTCGGCACCGACTTGAGTCAGTTTGCCCGCTACGGGGCGAAGGTGACCGACGTCGATTTGTCAGCCGGCCATCTTGGACATGCACGGGAGAATTTCGCGTTGCGAGGGCTCGCCGGCGAGTTCGTCCACCACGATGCAGAGACGCTGCCATTTGCCGACGGCACGTTCGACGTGGTCTATAGCAATGGCGTGATTCATCACACGCCGAACACGCAGCAAGTCGTGCAGGAGATCTACAGGGTGCTCAAGCCCGGGGGCAAGGCCATCATCATGCTGTATGCCGAGCATTCCTGGCACTACTGGTACCGGTTGGTGTGGGAGCAGGGCGTGAAGCACAACATGCTCGAGACCTACTCGATCGGGGAGATCATGTCCCGGCGTGTGGAGATCACGGAGAACGACGCCCGGCCTCTCGTTAAGGTCTACACGGCGCGCCGGCTCCGGCGCATGTTCAAGGACTTCGCCTCGCACACGTTCTATAAACGGCAACTGATATCGTCGGAGTGGCCGGCAGGTCTGCGCTGGATACCTGCTGAGCCGGCGTCGAAGCTGGCGGGGTGGAACATCATCATCAAAGCGACCAAGCCCCAGGCATGACCGAGCGCATGGACTCGTGCCTCTACGTTGCCTCGAACCTGGGCGCCGCGGCAACGGTGACGGAGGCCGGCCTGGCGGAGACGACAGAGCGGCATCACCTGGCGATTCGGCTCGGGCCGCTCGCCACCTGCCTCGATCCGCTCGGCGAGCTGGCGAAACGGCCCGACCTGCTCGGCGTGATCGTGGCCATGGAGCGTGGCTGGCCGGGTTCGTCCCACCTCCGCTTCGCGTCCGCCGCCCTCAAGCAGCGCCGTCGCGTGTGGTTTTACTGGCCGTCCGAGCAGGCAGTCGAGGTCATCGATGCCGATGCCCTTGGCACCTACTGGCGGTTGTGGGCGTACTGCACGGCGGACCTGCTCAAGCGGCGGGTCAAGGGCCTGGTTCGGCAGCAGGTTCACGATCCCGGGGCCGGCGTCGTCGAGCGCTGCAGCGTCGCCCTGCGGCAGTTGTACGGCGGCGCGTCGCCGGTCCCGTTCCCGGCCGGCCTTCCGCAACCATCGCCCGACCGGCGGATTCCCGGCACCGGCGTCTACCTCCGGACCGACTACTGGGTCCAGCTCTCGTCGGGCGGCAGCTACGGCCACACCTGCTACGTCGCCAGGGAGCTGGCGGCGGTCACCGAAGACTTCACCTGCCTGATGGCGAGCCCGTTCGCCATGCTGGACGAGTTCGGGCTCAGACAGGTGGTGATGCCCCCCGCATCAGACTCCGCGGCCGAGATCCCGCTGCTGGCGGCGACGTGGCACTACTACCCGATCCTCAAGGTGGCGTTCGGCATGCGACGCCCGGCCTACATCTACGAGCGGCTGTGCCTCGGCAACTTCGCCGCGGCCCTCGTCAGCCGCGAGCTCGGCATTCCCTACATCCTCGAATACAACGGCTCCGAGATCTCGATGAGCCGCAGCTTCAACGGCACCAGCCTCGAGCACGAGCAGATGTTCGTGCGGGCCGAGGACGCCGCGTTCCGCCAGGCCACGGTGATCACGGTGGTGTCCCAGGTGCTGAAGGACTCGCTCGTGGCCCGCAAGGTGGACCCGCGGAAGATCCTGGTGAATCCCAACGGCGCCGACCCGGTGCAGTACGCGCCGCCCTCGGCGGACGCGCGGCGCGAGGTGCGAGCCGGTCTCGGGTTCGCAGACGGCGATCGGGTCGTCGGGTTCTCGGGAACCTTCGGCGGCTGGCACGGCATCGACGTGCTCGCCGCCGCGGTCCCGAAGATCTGCGCGCGCGCGCCCAAGGCGAAGTTCCTGCTGATCGGCGACGGCTCGCACAAGCCCATGCTCGACGAAGCCGTGTCACAACACGGCTTGCAGTCGCGCGTCCATAGCGTGGGCCGCGTACCGCAGCAGGAAGGGGCACGCCTCCTCGGCGCGTGCGACCTGTTCGTGTCGCCGCACAACAGCCACATGGTCGACAGCAAGTTCTTCGGCTCGCCGACCAAGCTGTTCGAGTACATGGCAATGGGCGCCGGCATCGTCGGCAGCGACCTCGAACAGCTGGGCGAGGTGCTGTCGCCGGCGCTCAGGCCCGCCGACCTCACCCGCGCCGATCTCCGAGTCGGCGCCGAGCGCGCGGTGTTGTGCACGCCAGGCAGCGTTGACGAGTTCGTCGATGCGGTCGTCGGGTTGATCGATCGACCAGACGTCGCAGCGGGGCTGGGACGCAATGCCCGGCAGGCCGTGCTCGACCACTTCACCTGGGCACGGCACGTGGGCAACGTGTGGCGCTTCGTTCGCGAGGAGCTTCAGGCCGGACCGGCCGTGGCGGCCGATCCCGGTCGAGTCACCACCGGCGATGCCTACAAGGAGCAGGTCCAGGACCAGTGGAACAACAACCCGGTCGGGACCCACTACGCGAAGACCACCGAACCGCACACGCTCGAGTGGTTCCAGGAAGTCGAGGCGCACCGCTACGGCGTGTATGCGCCGTGGATGCCGGCGCTGATGGAGTTTGATCAGCATGCCGGGCATGACGTGCTCGAGATTGGCGGCGGCATCGGCACCGATTTGAGCCAGTTCGCGCGGCATGGCGCCCGAGTCACCGACCTGGACCTGTCGGCGGGGCACCTCGCGTTGGCGCAGGAGAACTTCGAGCGGCGCGGTCTCCAGGGCCGGTTCATCCACCACGACGCGGAGTCGCTGCCGTTCCCCGACGGCACGTTCGACGTCGTCTATTCGAACGGCGTCCTGCACCACACGCCGAACACCCGCCAGGTCGTTCAGGAGATCCGCCGCATCCTGAAGCCGGGTGGCAAGGCCATCGTCATGATGTACGCCGAGCACTCCATTCACTACTGGCGCGAGCTGGTGACCACGCTCGGACTCGATCGGGACCTGTTGAAGAACCACTCGATGGGTGAGATCATGTCGCGATACGTTGAGATCTCCCAGAATGATGCCCGCCCGCTCGTGAAGGTTTATACCGCCACCCGCCTCAAGCGCCTGTTCGACGGGTTCGAGGGGCGAGCCGTCTACAAGCGCCAATTGATGCCCAGCGAAGTTCCGGGCCTGTGCCGGTGGCTGCCGCTCGACCTGAACGGCCGCCTCATGGGCTGGAACGTGATCATCAAGGCCCGGAAGCCCCGCGCGTGAGCCTGATTTCACGCCTCAATCACCTGCTGCGCACCGCAGTGGCCACGCCGGCGACCGCGACGCCTTCCGTGCCCGCGGTGCCGCCAGAGCGGTGGGCCGATCAGGTCGCCGCGCTCGGTATCTCCATGGAGGCGTGGTTGCAGCAGCGCCGGCAAGGGGGCCGGCTCTACGCAGACCTGTCGGCCGACACGATTCAGGCCTTGCGCACACGGTGGCCCAACCGGGTGGAGCGCACCCGGCAGGCAGCAGAACGCATCTGTCTCCACGAGTTCGACTTGCTTGGCAGCGGACCGCGGATCATCGCCGACCCCACGCGACCCGCCGACGCGGCCGGCTACCAGCCGATCGACTGGGCGGTCGATCCCATCCTGGGCCGGCGGTTTCCCGAGGGCTTTCCGCACAAGCAATGGAACCCCGACATGCGGCCCGGCCTTGCCGACATCAAGTGGCCATGGGAGATCGGACGCTGCCAGCACTGGATCACGCTGGGCCAGGCCTACCGGCTCACCGGGGACGAACGCTACGCCGCCGAGATCGTGCGCCAGCACGCCGACTTCATGGCCGCCAACCCCGTGGGGATCGGTGTCCAGTTCGTCTGCACGATGGACGTGGCCATCCGCGCCTTCAATTGGGCGCTCGCCTTCGAGCTGATTCGCCAGTCGCGGTGGTTCGACTATGACGCGTCGGTCCGAGCGTATCGCTCGCTGTTCGACGTCGGCGTCTTCATCGAAGGCAACCTCGAGAACAAGTACGAGGTCACCAGCAACCACTTCCTCAGCAACGTTGTCGGGCTCTACGGCGTTGGCCTGGTGTTCAGGGACCTGGCGGCCGGGCAGCGGTGGTTGAAGCAAGGCCGCGAGTGGCTCGAGCAGGAGATGCGCGTCCAGGTGCTGGAAGACGGCGCCGACTACGAGTCGTCCATTCCGTACCACCGTCTCGTCGCCGAACTGTTCCTGGGCGGCGCGCGGGTCGCCGAACTCGAAGGCGAGCCCCTGTCGACCGCCTACCTGGCAAGCCTGCGCCGGATGGTCGAGTTCCTGATCATCGTGCAGCGGCCCGACGGCCTCATGCCCCAGGTCGGGGATGCCGATGACGGCCGCCTGCACATCTTCACCGACTACGGCACCTGGAAACCGCAGGACGGCCGCCACCTCGCCGGCCCGGCGGCCTTCGTGCTGGACGAGCCGTCGTGGTGCGCCGCTGGCGGCGACGACGGGTTGTGGGAAGCGGCGTGGTGGGGTGCGCCGGTTCCCGACCAGCCAGTGCCGGGCCCGGTGGCCGACGTGGCGCGACTGTTTCCCCACGCGGGCATTGCAGTGTCGCGCACCCGCGGCACCTACTTGCTGGTCACCAACGGCCGCGTTGGCACCAACGGCTTCGGCAATCACAAGCACAACGACAACCTGTCGTTCGAGTTCCATGCCGACGGTGTGCCGCTCATCGTCGATCCCGGCAGCTACGTCTACACCTCGGATCCCGAGGCCAGAAACCTGTTTCGCATGACCGGGTATCACAACACCTTGAGGCTCGATGACGTCGAGCAGAACGACGTGCGGCTTGATTACCTCTTCCGGATGTTCGAGACGTCCACGGTCGAGCACCTGGCTTTTGAAGACACCGCCATGGCAACCACGTATCGTGGCCGCCACACGGGCTATGAACGGCTGCCGGCCCCCGTGACGCACGAGCGGGCATTCACGCTCGCGAAGGACACGAGCACGTTGACGATCACCGACCGCCTGACCGGCCGCGGCCAGCACGCGCTCGCGTGGCACTTTCACGTCGCGCCCGGCGTGGACGTCGTCGATCGTGGCGGTGGCCGCTTTGTGCTTACGGGTGGACGACCTGCCTGGGAACTGCAGGCGCCTGTGGCCTTGAAAGCCGCCATTTCCAACGCGTGGTACTCGCCATCATACGGAGTGCGGGTCCCGTGCCGCGCGATTACCTTCACGGCGGCGGCCGACCTGTCGTCCCCGACCGACTATGGCTTTGTGATCGGACCGCAGACTCATGGCTAACCCCGCGTCCGCGCTCGTTCGCGGAACTGTCACCATGACCCGCACCCTGGCGGGGAACGCGCGGTTGCTCGCCGCCATCACGCGCGTGGAGCTGTCGAAGAAGTACGCCGGCTCGGTCCTGGGGCCGTTGTGGCTCATCCTGCAGCCCGCGTTGCTGCTGTCGGTTTACATCTTCGTCTACCTGGTCGTCTTCAAGATGCGGTTCGCCGACTTCAGCCGCCTCGACTACGTGCTGTATGTCTTCACCGGCCTGATCCCGTACATGGGCACCATCGACGCCATCACCTCGGGCTCGGTGTCGATCAAGCAGAACATCCACCTCGTCAAGAACGTGATGCTGCCGATCGAGCTGGTGCCCGTGCGCGCGGTGCTGGTCGCGTCGGTGAGCCAGGCCGTCGGCCTGGCAGTGGTCATCCTGCTGACCGCGATCAACGGCTCCCTGTCGTGGCACATCCTGTGGCTGCCGCTGGTCTGGGCGCTGCAGATCCTGATGCTGTTTGGTGTGGTGTGGATCCTGTCCAGCATTGCCGTGGGCTTGCCCGACATCAGCTACTTCATCAGCTTGTTCCTGTTCCTGCTGATGTGGGTGTCGCCGATTGGCTTCACGCCGGACATGGTGCCAGCTAACGTGGCGGCCGTGCTGTATCTCAACCCGGTGTACTACCTGCTCGAAATGTATCGAGACAGCCTGCTGTTCGGCCGCCTGCCGACGCCTCAAGTCGCCGGCGTCTACGTGGCCATGTGCGTGGTCACGTTCGCCGTGGGCGCCGCCTTCTTCCGCGCGTTCCGCAGCGTCCTGCTGGACTACGAGTAGTCCCGTCCAACATTCATGTGCGGCATAGCCGGCATTCTGGCCTTCGACCACGGCGGCAGTCGTGTGTCCGAACCCCTCGTGACGGCGATGCGCGAAACCCTGCGCCATCGCGGACCCGACGGCGGCGACACGTGGGTCGATCCCGACGGGCGCATCGGCCTGGGACACCGCAGGTTGTCGATCATCGACCTGGCGACGTCGGCGTCGCAGCCGATGGCCAACGAAGACGGCACCTTGCGGATCATCTTCAACGGCGAAATCTACAACCACCTCGAGGTGCGCGCCGAGCTGTCGAAGTCGGGGCGGCACCGGTGGTTGACCGACCACTCCGATACCGAGGTCATCCTTCACGGGTTCGAAGAATGGGGCATCGACGTCGTCCACCGCCTGCGCGGGATGTTTGCATTCGCGCTGTGGGATGCCCGCGAGCAGGCGCTGTGGCTGGTGCGCGACCGCGTCGGCATCAAGCCGCTCTATTACTCGCTTGACGCCAACCGGCTGACGTTTGGATCGGAGATCAAGGCCCTGCTCGAGGTGCCGGGGCAGCGCCGCGCTGTCCATGAGGAGGCGCTGTTTCACTACCTCTCGTTCCTCACGACCCCGGGCAACCAGACGCTGTTCGACGGCATCCTCAAGATGTCGCCCGGGACCTGGCTGCGCGCGACGGCCGACGGCCGCGTCACCCAGAAACGCTACTGGGACGTCTGGGACGCGGCCGCGCCCATGGCGGAAACCGGCGATGCCGCGCTGGCCGACCGGATTCTCGAGGAGTTGCGGACGTCGGTCCGGCTCAGGAAGGTGAGCGACGTTCCGGTCGGCGTGTTCCTGTCGGGAGGGCTCGATTCGAGCACCAATGCCGCGTTGTTCTCCGAGGGCGAGCGGCGGCCGGTCCGCACGTTTTCGATCGGCTACGACCGCGACTATCCCGGGTATGCCAACGAACTGCATTTCGCGCGATCGATGGCCGAACGCATTGGCGCCGAGCATCACGAGCGGCGCCTGACCCGGGACGACGTGGTCGAGTTCCTGCCGCGGATGGTGCACCTGCAGGACGAACCGATCGCCGATCCGGTCTGCGTGCCGGTCCACTACGTGGCGAAGCTCGCGCGCGAGAGCGGCACGATCGTCTGTCAGCTGGGCGAAGGCGCCGACGAGCTGTTTATCGGCTACCCGAACTGGTTGCAGGCCCTCGAACGGCAGCAGCATGACGACCTGCCGGTGCCGCGCTTCGTCAAGGGCATGGCGGCGGCCGGCCTGAAGGCGGCCGGCTACGATCACGCGTGGCAATACGAATACCTTCGCCGTGGTGCGCGCGGCGAGCCGCTGTTCTGGGGAGGCGCCGAGTCGTTTCCAGATGCCGAGAAGCGCCGGTTGCTGGGGTCGCGCCTGCGCGATCAGTTCAAGGACCTCACGTCCTGGGACGCGCTGGCGCCGATTCGCGCCGACTTCTTGAGCAAGGCGCATGAGACGTCCAACCTGAACTGGATGAGTTACATCGACCTCCGCCTGCGGCTGCCCGAGCTGCTGCTGATGCGCGTCGACAAGATGACCATGGGCGTGGGCCTCGAGGCGCGGGTGCCGTTCCTCGATCACGAGTTCGTGACCATGGCCATGAGCATTCCGAGCGCCCGGAAGGCGCCGAATGGGCGGCTGAAACACTTGCTGAAGACGGCCGTGAAGGACCTGGTGCCGACGGAGTTGATCGAGCGCCGCAAGCAGGGCTTCGGCGTCCCGGTCGACGACCTCTTCGCGGGACGGCTGGCGCAGATTGCCACGAAAGAGCTGACACGCTTCTGTGATGAGACCGGCCTGCTCGACAAGAAGGCGGCCCTGCATCTCATCGGCACGGGGCAGGGCTCGAAGACGTGGTACCTGTTGAACCTGGCGATGTGGTGGCGCCATTTCATCGCCGGCGAAACGCTGGAGGTGGAGTAGCCGTGCCGCCAGTGCCCGTGCGGCTCTCGTTAACCGCAGAGCGCGCATGGGTGCTGCTTGGTTTCCTGCTGGTCAGCGTCGCCTTCAGCGCCACCCAACCGGTGGCGCCGGACGAAGCACAAGGCTACGGCGGCCAGGCCTACCACGCGATGGCGAAGGCCATGCCTCGCGAACTGCCGCCCCAGGGCGTCGCGCCCTATGTCTACCGCTGGGGCACGCCGCTGGTCGCCGCCGGGCTCGCGAAGAGCATGGACTGGGTCGTCGCGGCCGGATTCGATCGCCTCAGCATCGCGTTCAACGCGCTGTCGGTCCTGTTGCTGACGTTGCTCCTGCAGCGTCACGTGCCGAGCCTGCTGGCACGCCTGCTCGTCCTTGCTGCCTTCATGGTCGAGCCGCACTCGCCGGTGCGGCTCTCGTACATGCATCCCGTGTCGGTCGATCCGTCGGCCATGGCCGGCCTGCTGGCAGGACTCGTCGGCATCGACTGGTTCCACGCGCGCCCCGGCCCGCGGCGGGCCGCGCTGCTGGCGGTGCTCGTGTCGGCCGGCGTGATCTTCCACGAGGCGATTCTGATCATCGGGGTCTGCGTGCTCTTCATGCCGGCGGTCGAAGGCCGGGCGGCGGGCTGGCGCGGGCGATTCGCCTCTCTCGACCGGACCGGCGCGTGGCTCCCGCTCGTCGCCGGCATAGCGACGCTGGCCGCCGTGCACGCGTGGATCGAGCCCGTGCCGTCCAGCTATTCGATGCTCGGCGACTCGCTGCGCTGGGTCACTGAAAAGTCGCCGATCGGCTATGCGTTGGCGTGGTTCCTCGTCTTCGGACCACTGCTTGTCGTGCCTGGGTATTACTGGCGACCGAGCGTCGCCTTCCTGCGCCAGAAGCCGGCCCTGCTCGCACACGTGGCGATTCTCGCCCTGGTCGCCTGGGTGGGCGACGGCCAAACCGAGCGCCTGCTCGCGCTGGCCTCCCCGGTCGTCTACGTCCTGATTGCTCGCGCGCTGCCGATCGAGGCGATGCCCGCGACATTCACGGGCGCCCTGGTGACCATGCAGGCGCTGTCGTCACGGGCGCTGGTGCCCATCGGCGGTCCGATCACGCCACCCGAAGTGCGTACGGAGATCTGGGAGCGGCTGGTCTCGCCCAATGTGGCGTGGGCGCTGTCGTACCAGAACATGTGGAGCCAGTTCTGCGCGCCCGTCATGACTGGGTTCTACCTCGGTTGGTTCGCGCTGGCCGGTGGCGGCGTCGTACTGCTGCTGTGGCAACGGGATCGAGGCACCACGCCTGCACCGGCAGAGTCCTCCGCGCGGCGCCTCCCGTCCGCGTGGGCGCTCCCGGCGCTTGGGCGCCGGTTCATGCGACTGAACGCCTGGTGGCATGTCGCCGGCGCGACCGTGGTCGCCATGTTGCCAGTGGTCTGGCTGGCCTTTAGCCGGTTCTACTGGAACCACTTTGCCGAGCCGGGGCCTGGCTACCTCGCTTACAACCTGGCGCGGGTGTGGTTAGTGTTCGTCCTGCTCGCCGCGTTCTGGTCGACGGGGGCGCGGGCTTCGGCGTACTACGCCGGTCCTGGGGAAGACCGCAGCCGAGCGCTCGACTTCATTTTTTGCGGTGCCGCGCTCTGGTCGGTGGCGCTGGCCGTCCTGGCCATGATGCACTTGTACTACTTGTGGGTGGTCCTGCCGGCCGTGGTGGCGGCCGTGGCGCTGGCGATTCACGATCTGCTCGCCGGCCGCTGGCCCACGATGGGCGGCGCCGCCGCGAGTGGTTCACGCTGGGGCCTCGTAGGCATCCTCCTCCGACTCGGCGTCATCGTCAACGCCGTCGTGGTGCTCGTGGGAATCGCGCTTTGGGGTCATTTCGGCGGTGACAACGATGTCCCCGGCAACTACCTGCCGTACTACGCCGCAGTGCTGCAAACGCACACCACCGCGCCGGGCGACCATTGGGTGCACTTCTTCGCGACCAAGGGCCACGGCCTGGCATTCCTGGCCAACATCCTGTCGGATGTCCAGGGCTCAGTCATGGCCACGTACCTGATGTTGCTGGCTGGCGCGGGCATGATCTGGCAACTGGCGGCGCGTCGGTCCGCCACGACCGGCGCGATCGGACTCGTCGGGGCTTCCTTGTATTTGCAGTACTACGCGGCGCAGGGGGCCTACGCCAAGCCCCACCTGATTCGCAATACGTTCATCCTTTACCTGATCCTGTCCGGTGTTCGCTCCCTCTATGGTCCGGACCCGGACACGAAGGTCACGTTGCTGTGCCGGGTCGCCGTGGTCTCGGCCATCGTCCTGCTGTCGCCGCTGGCCGTCGTCCTGCTCCTGCCGATTTTCCTGCTCGAAGCGCTGTTGGTTACCAGGCCCCGGACCATCGCCGCCGTCAGGCGATCGCTGATCGAACCGACCTGGGCGGTGGCCCTGGCCGGTCTCGTCTGCACCTACAATTTCTTCCAGGTAGGATTACCCGAACTTCACAACATGCCCTCGTTTGTCGGCCGGTGGGTCGATGTCGATCGCTTCAGCAGATGGATGGATCCTGGCGTTGCTTATCTCGACTACCGGCTGGCGTTCATGCAGGTCGCGTTGCCTGGCGCGCCGGCGGCCGGTACTTCGGCGATGACGTTCATACCCACCCAGTTGCTGTCGCAGGTGCTGCCGACAATCCTGAGCCCGGCAACGTTCGCCTTGATCGTCGGCGCCATCGTGGCCGGCGGTCTGGGCCTGGCCGCATCACTCCGGCGCGACGTGGGAACCGGTCGCGGCCCTGGTGCCCTGGGAATGGCGCGGGCCATCGCTTATCTGCTCGCCGTTATCGCGATGCTCGCTGTCCTGCAGATGTTCGGCGGAGGACCGGGATCGTCGATGGGCCGGTTTACCGACTTCGGCAACCCGCTCGGGATTGCGATTGGCATGGTGATCTTGGTGGCGGCCTGGTCCGCCGAAATGGGGCGGCTCCCTCGGGGCCTGATGGCGATCTCGATTTCCGCCACGGCCTGCGCGGCAATCTACCTCGGCTCGCCGTCCGTCCTGGCCTTGCCGTGGCGAGCCAGCGTGGCGTTCGTGATGGGGCAGAATACTTATGCCTCGATGAACGAAGACAGCTGGGGCACGCTGACGGCCGACCGGATGGTGCGTATGGTGCCCGATGGCGCCCGAGTGGAGGTCCTCAGCTTCGTGCCCGGCATCACGGCAGTGCCGGGGATTTCGTTTCAGCGGCCTGATGGCTGCGCTTACCTGACGGACTACACGAAGGTGCTCTACGGGACTCCGGACGAGACGGCGGCGCTCTATGCGGGTCATGGCATCGACTACTTCCTCTTCGACGTCGCCACGGATTCCCCGGTGGTCTGGAGCGGTTTCTCGCTGCTCTTCGCGCCGGAATCGATGCGGTCGCGGATGCAACTCGTGGCCCACGAAGCCTCGGCTTCCAGAGAGCTGTATCTCTTGACGTGGCGGCGCGGCGAGGCGGCTCGCGACGATGCCGCGTTCGAGCAGTTTCTCGAGCGATGGGGCAAAAAGCAGGCGACGGAACGGGTCGCCGGATACTTTTACGGTCCCTACGTCGAAGGCCGCCGGCGCCTGGAGCACAGCAGTTGAGGCCTCGTTCGCGCCTCACGGTGTTGCGGCACGGGGCCGGGCGCTGGGAGGTCAGCGACGCCGAGACGGTGGCAACCGTTGATCGTCTCAAGACCGCCGCGGCCGCGGGCACGCTGACGCGCCACCTGTTCCACTACGACGAGGCGCGCATTCTCACGCATCGCCTCGAGACGATCGGCCGGCCGCTCAAGCTCGCCCTGTTCTTACGCGTGCTGAGCCGCGGGCGCTGTTTTGTCGAAGACGAGGGCGGCAGGCAACGCGCGTTATCGTCGTCGCTGATTGCGCGATGGACATGGCAGGCCATTCGCGAGCCATTCGGCAAGACCCGGCTGCTTCACGACCTCGACGCCGAGGCGGCATCGCTGGTCGCGCGGGCCGCGGCCGAGCCGCCGCGCCGGTTGACGCTGGCACACCAGCCGCTGTACCTGCGCACCGACCTCAGCTTCGGGCTCAAGGCCGGCGGCTCCGTCGGTCACATTGCCGGCGTCATCAACCACCTCCACGCGTTCAGCGGGTCACCCATCATGTTGACCACCGACGTGGTGTCGACCGTCGATCCGGCCATCGAGGTGCACCTGGTGCCGCCCGCGGAGGCGTTCTGGGAGTACCCGGAACTGCCAAGCCTGGTGATGAATGGCCAATTCCAGGCCGTGGCCGCCACGGCCATCGCGTCGCGGCCGGTGTCGTTCGTCTACCAGCGATACAGCCTGAACAGCTACGCCGGCGCCCGCTTGGCGGTGCACCAGCGTGTGCCGTACGTGATGGAGTACAACGGCTCGGAGATCTGGATGAGCCGCCATTGGGGCTCGCCGCTCGAGCACGAAGCGCTGTCGGAGCGGATCGAGATCGCCAACCTGCGGATTGCGGACCTCGTCGTGGTCGTCAGCCAGCCCATGGCCGACGAGCTCATCTCGCGCGGCGTCGCTGCTGAGAAGATCCTCGTCAACCCCAACGGGGTCGAGCCGGACCGATATTCGCCCGCGATTGACGGCAGCGAGATCCGTGCCCGGCACGGACTCGAGGGCAAGACGGTGGTCGGCTTCATCGGCACCATGGGTCCCTGGCATGGCGCCGAGGTGCTGGCCGCGGCGTTTGCGAAGCTGCTGGCGGAACAGCCGGCATATCGAGCGACCGTGCGCCTGCTGATGATCGGCGACGGCGTGAAGATGGGCGAGGTCACGGCCGCGCTCGAGGCCGGCGGCGTGCGAGACCTTGCCGTGCTGGCAGGGATCGTCCCGCAAGCCGAGGGCCCCCGGTTCCTGGCCGCGTGCGACATCCTCGCGTCGCCTCACGTGCCCAATCCCGACGGGACGCCCTTCTTCGGGTCGCCGACCAAGCTGTTCGAATACATGGCCATGGGAAAGGGCATCGTCGCCTCGGACCTGGATCAGGTGGGGGAGATACTCGAGCATGGGCGCGCCGCGCAGATGACCGTCCCCGGCGACGTCAACTCATTGGTCGCGGGACTGCGCGCGCTGATCGAAGATTCGGCCCGGCGAGCCGCGCTCGGCGCGGAAGCCCGGCGCCTGGCGGTCGAGCGGCATTCCTGGCGTGAGCATACGCGCCGCATCGTCCAGGCGCTCACCGAGCGCGTGCCCGTCTCGTGAAACAGCTGCTCGCCATTTCGTGGGAGATGCCGCCGTTGTCCGGGCCGCGCGCGGTGCAGGTGACGCGGACGCTGACCGCCCTTGGCGCGCACGGCTGGCGGTCGCGCGTGATCTGCTTCGATCCCACGTCGGACCGCTACAAGCAGGACTACGACGTGCCGGTCGAACGCGACTCGCGCGGCATGGTCACGCGCGTGCCCGTGAGGTCGCCGGAAGAGTGGCTGCTGTTCCGGGCGCTGTGGCGCGTCTTCCCGCCCATCAAGCACCAGCCCGACGAGAAGCGGGTCTGGCTGGCACCGGCCCTGGCCGAGGCGCGGCGCGCGCTGGCCGAACAACCCGCGGATGCCATTGTCAGTTTCGCGCAACCGTGGACCGATCACCTGGCCGGCCTGCGGCTGCATCTCGAGACGGGGTTGCCGTGGGTGGCGCACTTCTCGGATCCCTGGGTCGACAGCCCCTACCTGACCCGCAATCCGTGGGCGCGGCGGACCGCGGCGACCATGGAGCGGGCGGTGATCGCGGCCGCCTCGCGCATCGTGTTCGTCAATCACTACACGTGCGAGCGCGTGATGGCCAAATACCCGGCGGACTGGATGTCCCGAGCTCGTGTCATTCCACAGGGCTTCGAGGCGGCGGCCCCCGTGGCCGCGGATCGCACGGACTCGGCGATGCGCGTGGTCTATACCGGCCGCTTCTATCCCGGCGTGCGGACACCCGACACGTTTCTCGAGGCGCTGGCCGCCCTCGATCGCGTGCATCCGCTCGAGGGCCGGGTGGCGGTTGACTTCATCGGCGGCGACATAGCCGGCTGCGCGCGCCGGGCGTCGCAACTGCAGCTGGAGCACATCGTTCGCTTCACCGGCCGGGTTGGGCCGATCGAGGCGCGGCGGCGGGCCGGCGCGGCCGACGTGCTGCTCATCATCGATGCGCCGAGCGAAGGTCCCAGCCTGTTCTTGCCCAGCAAGTTGATCGACTACCTGCCGCTTCGCAAACCGGTGCTGGGGCTGACGCCTCGCGAGGGTCCCTCGGCCGACCTGCTGCACGCCCTCGGATATCCCGTCGTCGACCCGGGAGACATCGCCGGCATTGGTGCCGCCGTTGAGCACCTCACCGGCGCGCATGCGGCGGGGTTGCTGGCGCCCTCGGCGAAACACGATGCCGTCGCCCAGCCGTACGACATCCGCGAGACCACCCGCGCGTTTGCCGCCTTGCTGGACGAGGCGACCAGCCGGCCATGAGCGCTTTTGTTTCGGGTCGCCCCGCGATCCTGATGGTCACCGGCGCCTACCTTCCTGAGCTGAGCGGCGGCGGCCTCCAGTGCCGGACGATGATCCACGCCCTGCGCGAGTGGATCGATTTCCAGGTCCTGACCACCTGCACCGACCCGTCGCTGCCCGCGGATCAGGTGGTCGAAGGCACGCCGGTCACGCGCGTCTATGTCGATGTCAGCCGCCCGATGACCAAGGCCGCCGCGGCCTGGCAGACCGTCAGGTACTTCCTGCGCCGGCGCGCGTCGTTCGACGCCGTTCATCTCCACGGGTTCTCGCAGAAATCGGTGCTCGTGATCCTCCTGGCCCGGTTGCTTGGCAAGAAGGTTCTCATCACCATCCACACCGCCGGGAGCGACGAGCCCGAAGGAGTGCGGGCGCAGGGCCGCCTGGCGTACTGGTGCTATTCGCGCGCCGACCGCTTCCTGGCCATCAGCGACGCGATGGCGCAGAACTATCGCGCCGCCGGCCTGCCTGCGCAACGCCTCCGGGTCGCGCCCAATGGCGTGGACGTGGACCGCTTCCGTCCCGCGTCACCCGGTGAACGCGACGCTTGTTGTCGTGAACTCGGCCTGGATCCCGCGATGCGTTGGATTGCCTGCGTGGGGTTTTTCTCGCGCGACAAGAACCCGGGTCTGCTGCTCGACGCGTGGCTGGCCCTCGAGCCGGCACACCGGGAGGGCAGCGGCCTGGTCTTTGTCGGCGCGACCGAGTCCAAGTATCACGAGGTTGACCCCCAAATCGCGCAGCAGATGCGTGAACTGGCAGTCAGGCACGGCCAGGGCGGCCAGGTGCGGTTGCTTGGCGAGCTGGCGGGCGTCGAGCGCGTCTATCGAGCGTCCGAACTGCTGGCGATGCCGTCCACGCGAGAGGCGTTTGGGATGGTGCTCGTCGAGGCCATGGCGTCCGGGCTCCCCGTGATCGCGACCCGCATCGCCGGCGTCACCGACGCCATCGTCGACGATGGCCAGACCGGCCTGCTGGTGCCGCCCGGGGACGCGGCCGCGCTGACCGAGGCGCTGGCCCGGATGCTGGGCGATCCGGCGCGGGCCCGGGCGATGGGCGAGCACGCGCGGCGCACCGTGGCGGCGCGGTATGGACTTGGCGTGAGCGCGACGCGCTGGCGCGAGATCTACGCTGAAGCATTACACTCGTAGAGCCTGCATGGATCGCCGCCCCGACATTCTTTGCATCTCGTCGATCGACTGGGACTTCATCTGGCAGGGCCACCAGGAGATCATGTCGCGGTTCGCCGCCGACGGCCATCGCGTGCTGTTCATCGAGAACACGGGGGTGCGGCGTCCTTCCGTCCGCGACATCTCGCGCGTTCGCAAGCGGGCCGCCAACTGGTGGAAGGGAACCAAGGGCTTCAGGCAGGAGCGCCCCAACCTGTTCCTGCACTCCCCCATGGTGCTGCCGTTGCCGTATTCCCGGGTCGCCCGGTGGATCAACAAGCAGATCATGCTGCGCAGCCTGTCGCGGTGGATGAAGGCCACCGGGTTCTCCCGGCCCATCGTCTGGACCTTCCTGCCGACGCCGCTGGCGCGCGACATCATCGACAACATCGATCCCGCGCTGACCATCTACTACTGCATTGACGACCTGGCCTCGAGTTCACCGGAGGCCCGGCGGATTACCGCGAGCGAAGACCAGCTGTTCCGCCACGCCGACCTGGTCTTCGTCACCTCCGAGAAGCTGCGGCAGCGGGCCGCGCAGTTCAGCGATCGCGTCCACCTGTTCCCGTTTGGCGTCAGCCTCGAGGCGTTCGATCGCGTCCGCGAGGCGGGCAGCGGCGTGCCCGACGACTTGAAGGCGTTGCCGCGGCCGGTCGCCGGCTACGTCGGTGGCCTGCACCAGTGGGTCGATCAGGAACTGCTGGTCGCCACCGCGAAGCGGTTGCCGAAGGTGTCGTTCGCACTGGTGGGGCCGCCGCAAGTGGACGTCTCGGCGCTGGAGCGCGAGCCGAACATCCACCTGTTCGGGCAGCGCCCGCACGCGGAACTGCCGCGCTACGTACAGGGATTTGACGTCGGCCTGGTGCCGTATCGCATCACCGATTACACGGCCAACGTCTACCCGACCAAGCTGAACGAGTACCTGGTCATGGGCGTGCCGGTCGTGGCCACCGACCTCGCCGAAATCCGCCGCTTCAACCAGGAGCACGGCGAACTGGTGCAGGTGGCGGCGCAGCCCGACGCCTTTGCCGCGGCGATCGCCGGCGCCATCGCGCAGCCGGGCGACGCCGACAAACCCAGGCGCATTGCCGTCGCCCGTTCCAATGGCTGGGACCGGCGCATCGAGGCCATGTGGGCGCTGATCGACGACGCCGTGCTGCGGCGCGACGCCGGCGGCAAGGGCTGGCAGGAGCGATTGAAGCGCCTGTATGACGGGGCCCGGCGGCGCACGACCGAGGCGGTCCTGGGGATCGTGCTCGCCTACCTGTTGATCTTCCAGACGCCGCTGCTGTGGTGGGCCGCCGGCCCGTTGCGGATGTCCGCCACGCCAGAGGTCGCCGATGCCGTGGTCGTCTTCGCGGGCGGCGTCGGTGAATCGGGCAAGGCCCAGGGTGGCTACCTGGAGCGGCTGAAGCAGGCCGTGGACCTCTACAAGGCCGGCTACGCGAACTCGCTGATCTTCTCGTCGGGCTACGTCTTCAGCTTCAAGGAAGCCGAGGTGATGCGGGCGCTCGCCGTCGACCAGGGCGTGCCCGCTGACCGCATCGTCCTCGAGGAACGAGCCACCAACACCTATGAGAACGTGACCTTTACCAGCCAGATCCTGCGCGACCGGCAGTGGCGGCGCATCCTGCTGGTGAGTTCGCCGTATCACATGCGGCGGGCGACCATGGTGTGGCACAAGGTGGCGCCCGACGTTACCGTGATCCCGGCGCCGCCGTTCAGCAGCCAGTTCTACGAACACGGCATGGGCGCCAGCTTGGAGCAGGTGCGCGGCATCGCCTGGGAGTACGCCGCGGTCGTGTCCTACTGGTGGCGCGGCTGGCTGTGAGCCGTCCGAAGCTGCGGCGGCTGATGCTGCTCAGCCTGCCGGCCCTGGTCGTCAGCGCGCTCGCGTTCGCGATCCTGGTCGAGGCGTGGGTCCGCTGGTCGTGGGACGACAAGAAGGGCACGCCAGGCTTCTTCGTGTCAGACCCGGTGCGCGGCCTGCGGCTGGGGGAGAATTACGACGGCTGGTTTGCCGGCGTGCCGGTGCATACCAACAGCCTGGGCTTCCGCGCCACGCGCGACTACGACCTGCGCAAGGGCCCCAACACCTTCCGCATCCTGATGCTGGGTGACTCGGTCACGTTTGGTCACGGCGCCGTCCACGACTACCCGTCGTTGCTCGAGAGCCTGCTGAAGCAGTGGAAGCCAGGCACCGATTGGCAAGTGTGGAACCTTGCCGTGCCGGGGTACAACACCAGCCAGGAACTGGCGCAGCTGCGCGAACTCGGCCCCGCGTACCAGCCGGACCTGGTGATCGTGGGGTTCTTCATCAACGACATCATTGGCAACGCGCCCCCGGTGTCGGCCGGGCCGCTGCGGCGCGCCGCCAGCCGCACCATGGCGTTCCTGCAACGCCACTGGTATTCGGTGGAGTTTTACAAGCGCGTGATCCTGACCGCGGCGTGGCGGCTGTCGGGCAGCGAGGCCTCGCGCCTGCGCTTCGACAACCTCGAGAGCGAGGAGCGGATGCAGGCCAGCACTGGCACGCTCGCTGAATCGGCCCGGCAGCAAGTGACGCCGTTCTCGCGATTTGGCGAGGCCGATCTGGCCGCGCATGCGTGCCCCGACGGGATGAAGCCGAGCGCGAAAGACCTGGCCGAGATCCAGGCGCGTCCGGACTGGGCGGAGTTCGTGGCGGCGGTGCGAGGGTTCCAGGACCTGAACCGCCAGGGCGCCTACAAGGTGATGTTCTTCCTGAACCTGATTCCGCCCGTGTGCCCGGATGGCGACTTCTTCTACGACGGCAAGTCGATCGAACACGAGTATTTCGTGAACCTCTTTTCCCAGGGCACGCCCACGGTGAGCGCCTATCCGGCATTCCTGCGGGTGAAGCCATCGGAAATGCCGCTGGCCGAGGCGCACGCGATCGGCAATGCCAACCAGTTGAAAGCCGAGACGCTGGCCGCGTACCTGACCTCTTCGGTCCTGCCGCCACTACTCACCGTCCGCGGGCTCGCGCCATGACCCGATCGGCCGCGCGGCGGATCGTCATGCTCAGCGTGCCGGCGGCTACGCTGGCTGCCGCATTGATGGTCGTGGCCATCGAAGCGTGGGCCAGGGCCACCTGGAACGTGCGGCAAGGTGAACCAGGCTTCTACGTGGCAGACCCCAGGCGCGGGCAGAAGCTCGGCGCGGGTTACGATGGGTGGTTCGCCGGCGTGCCGGTGAAGGTCAACCAGCTTGGGTTCAGGGATGACCGTGAGTACGCGCTCGCCAAGGGACCGCGCACATTTCGCATTCTCGTCCTTGGCGACTCGGTCACGTTCGGCCACGGCTCGGTGTTCGAGCACACGTATCCGTATCTATTGGAGCAGCAGCTTCGCCAGTGGCGGCCTGCCATCGACTGGCAGGTATGGAACCTGGGCGTGCCGGGCTACAACACGCGGCAGGAATGGGCGTACCTGACCGAGGTTGCCCAGGCGTATGCGCCGGACCTGGTGATTGTCGGCTTCTTCCCCAACGACGTGACGGGGAACACGATGCCCCCACCCGCAGGCGCCATAACCCGGGCACGCAGCCGGGCCATTTCCTGGGTGCGCGCCCACTGGTACTCGGTCGAATGGTACCGGCGCGCCTACCTGACGCTGCGCTGGAACCTGACCGCGACCGCCGGCGAACAACGGCGGATGGCCGAACTGAGGGCTGAAGACCGGCCGATCCTCGAAGGCGCGGAGATCGCCGATGCCGAGGACCAGCGTCTCACGCCATTCGAGACGTTGCCGGCGGACCAGGTGGCGGCGATCCAGTGCTCATCTGGATCGAAGCCCGGGACCGAAGGAGTCGAGAACCTGCAGCGCGAGGCCGGCTGGCCGGATTTTGTCGATGCCGTCCGGGCGCTGCAGGCGATGCATGCGTCGGGTGCGGTGCGGCTGGTGTTCTTCCTGAACACGGCGCCACCCGTGTGCCCGGACGGCGACTTCTTCTACGATGGTGGGTACTCATACGTGAACAACCTGTTTCTCGAGGTGATGGGACGGGGAGTGCCGGCGGTCAGCGACTTCGACGCGTTCCTGCCGCTGCGGCCCTCGCAAATGCCCAATGCCGGCGGCCATTCGCTGGGCAATGCCAACCTGGTCAAGGCGTCCGTGTTGTCTGCGTACCTGCAAGGCTCGGTTTTACCGCCTTTGCTGGACGCGGTGGGGGCGCGCTAGCCATGTGCGGGATCTGCGGAGAGCTGCGGTTCGACGGCGCGCCGGTCAACGCCGGCGCCCTCGAGGCCATGCGCGAGCGGATCGCCCACCGCGGTCCCGACCACGCCGACCGGTATCTGGCGAAGGAAGGGCAGGTCGGGCTCGGGTTCCGGAGATTAAAGATCATCGACCTCAGCGCCCCGGCCAACCAGCCCATGCCGAACGAAGACGGCTCGGTGCGCGTGGTCTTCAACGGGGAAATCTACAACTACCTGGAGCTGCGCGACGGCCTCGTCGCGCGCGGCCACACGTTCCGCTCGCGGTCCGACACCGAGACCATCGTGCATTTGTACGAGGAGCGCGGTGCCGATTGCATCGCGGCGCTCGACGGCATGTTCGGCATCGCCATCTGGGACGAGCGGCAGGGCCGCCTGATCCTGGCCCGCGACCGCGCCGGCAAGAAGCCGCTGTTCTATCACCACGACGGCCGGCGGATCCTGTTTGCCTCCGAGATCAAGGCCTTCTTCGGCCACCCGGACTTCAACGGCGAAATCGATCGCGCCGCCGTGGCCCCGTATTTCCTCTATGGCTATGTGCCGGGACCGGCGACCTTTTATCGCGGCGTCCGCCAGGTCGAGCCCGGACAGGTCGTCACGATCGATCGCGACGGTCAGCTATCGGCGCGGCGGTACTGGACGCTCAGCTATCCGCCCGCTGCCGAACTGGTCCGCAACCCGCCCGACCGGGCCAGCGCCACCGCGCGCGTCCGCGAGCTGGTGACTGCCGCGGTGAAGCGCCGCCTGATGAGCGACGTGCCGCTCGGCGCGTTCCTGAGCGGCGGCATCGATTCCACCATCGTGGTCGGCGTGATGCGCCAGCTGGGCGTGGCTCCGCTGCGGACCTTCAGCATTGGTTTCGAGGGAGACGAGGCTTACGACGAGACGCCCGTGGCGCGCCGCATCGCGGAGGGGTTCGGCACCGACCATACCGAGTTCCGCGTCCGCCCGGCGGCGCTCAACCTGCTCGACCGCCTGATCTGGCACCACGACGGCGCCTTCGGCGATTCGTCGGCGATTCCCACCTACCTGGTCGCCCAGCTTACGCGCGCCCATGTCACGGTCGCGTTGACCGGTGACGGCGGCGACGAGGTGTTCGCGGGCTACATGCGGTTCCGCGCCGCCCTGGCGGCGAACCGGATTCCCGGACCACTGCGCGGGCCGTTGGCCGCGTTGTTGGCGCAGATTCCGGCTGGCGCCAACGAGCGGCACTGGCGCTCACGGGCCGCCCGGTTTGGCCGCGCCCTGGGCATGCCGCTGCACGAGCGCGTGACGCGCTGGAACAGCTACTTCAACGACGATCTCGAGGCGCTGCTGGGCGCGGCGCCGCATTCGATCGATCGCCTGCAGCACCTGCGCGGCGTGATGGACGGCATGACCGGCCGCTCGCCGCTCGGCCAGTTGTTGCTGGCCAATTTCTCCTCCTACCTGCCCGATGATCTGCTGCCGAAGGTCGATCGGTGCTCGATGGCCAACTCGCTGGAGACCCGCGCCCCGTTCCTCGACCGCGAGCTGATGGAGTACGTGGCGACCCTGCCCGACAGCTACAAGCTCGATGGTGCCCGGTCGAAGGCGATCCTGCGGGATGCCTTCGCCGACCTGGTCCCGGCCGAGATCGATCGGCGGCCCAAGTCCGGTTTTGGCGTGCCGCTCGACGCCTGGTTCCGCGGCGAGCTCAAGGGCTACGTCCACGACCTGCTGCTGTCGCCGCAAGCTCGTTATCGCGACTACCTGGACCCGGCCGTGGTTCGCGCGACCGTCGAACGGCACGATGCCGGCCGCGCGAATGAAGGCCAGCGCTTGTGGGCGCTGGTCACGTTCGAGCGGTGGCTCCAGTTGCTCCCATCATTCCTTCGGGGTACCATGCCCCCGACCACTACATGATCGAAGCTCTCTGGCGCCCGTTCCTGCTTGCCTTCGGAACGTCGCTGGCCCTGGTCCCGGCCTGCCGGTGGGCCTCCATGCGGCTGGGCTACGTGGCCAAGCCGCGCGAGGATCGCTGGCACAAGAAGCCCGTCGCGCTGTTTGGCGGCGTCGCCATCGGCCTGTCGCTGCTCGCCTCCACCCTGGTCTTCGGCATCGCCTGGGAACTGCCGGTCCTGCTGATCTGCACGATGCTGATCTTCGTGACCGGCGTGGTCGACGACATCCTGCACCTCAAGCCGTCAACCAAGCTGATCGCCCAGATCTCGCTGGCTTCGACGCTGTTGTTCTTCAACTACCGGCTGAACTGGTTCGAGTCGATGACCCTCGACGCCATCTTCACGCTGGTGTGGGTCGTCGGCCTGACCAACGCGTTCAACCTGCTCGACAACATGGACGGGCTGTGCGCGGGCGTGTCGTTGATTGCGGGCGTCGCGTTGATTGCCGGCCTCTTGCAGGCCCTGCCGGTGGGCGCGCCGGTGACGCCCGAGGTGCGCTACCTGGCGATCCTGTGCGGCGCCACCGCCGGCTTCCTGGTCTACAACATCCATCCGGCATCGATCTTCATGGGCGACGGCGGCAGCCTCCTGCTGGGTTTCAGCTTCAGCGCCGCGACGTTGTCGACCGGCGCCGAACACCTGGCGCGCCCCGATGTCATCTCGATTGTCGCGGCTCCGGTGCTGGTGCTGCTGATTCCGATCTTCGATACCACGCTGGTCACCGTCTCCCGGATCCTGGCCGGCCGCTCGGCCGCGCAAGGCGGCCGGGATCACTCGTCGCACCGGCTGGTCGCCATCGGCCTCAGCGAACGCCAGGCGGTCGCGGTGTTGTGGTTGCTGGCCGCGGCGGGCGGCGCGATTGGCGTGAGGCTCGACTACTTCAACCAGGGTGCGGCGGCCCTGTCGGCTGGCGCGTTCATGCTGGGCATGGCGCTGTTTGCCGTCTACCTGTTCAGCATCCGCGTCTACGAGGAGGGCGACACCCGCGTCGAGCAGGGCGTGCTCACGCCGTTGCTCGTGGAACTCGTCTACAAGCGCCGCGTGGCGGAGGTAGTGCTCGACTTCTGCCTGGTGTCGGCGTGCTACTACGCCGCCTACCGGCTGCGTTTCGAAGATCCGGAAGATTTCATGAAGAACTTCCAGAACTTCACGGCGTCATTTCCGTTGATCGTCGCGGTGCAGATGATTGCCTTCTTCGTCGTCGGACTCTACCGCGGCGTCTGGCGGCATTTTGGCCTGGCCGACACGCTGGTGGTCGCGCGCGGGGTGATCTTTGGCGCCGTGGCCACGCAGATCATCATTCTCTATGCCTACCGCTTCTTCAGCTACTCGCGCTCGGTGTTTGCCATCTACGCCATCCTGTTGCTGCTCGCGGTAACCCTGTCGCGCGCGTCGTTCCGGTTGGTGGGCGAGTTCTTCCAGCGCCAGCGGCAGACCGGGCGGCGGGTGGCGATCTACGGCACTGAAGACGGCGGCACCCTGGCCTTGTCCCAGCTGGCCCAGCACCGGGACGAGTCGCTGCGGGTGTTGGGATTCATCGATGAGGATCCGCGCCGGGCCGGCACCCGCATCGGCGGCTATCCCGTCCTGGGGAACTTCAGCGCGTTGTCGTTGCTCGTCAGCACGCGCTCGGTCGACCTGGTCATCATTGCCAGTCCGCAGGTGTCGGCCGAGCGCCTGCACAATCTGCAAACGATCTGCCGCGAGCACGCCGTCAGCCTCACCCGCATTCACGTCGCCCTCGAAGAGATCATCTCCGAGGAATCGGCCCGCCCCGCGGCGACCGCGACCGTGGTGCCGTTCTCACCCAAAGCCCAAAACTAGCCCGGCGCTGTGACCCGCAAGGCCGGAGGTCCGGCGCGTCATGCCGGCGGGCCTCCCGTAGCCCGCCTGAATTCCAGCCACCAATACACCAGGGTGACCTGGCCGCAAATCAGGATGAACAGGCCGTACCGGCCTTCTGAAATCGGCGCGGTGGCGACCAGGCCCACGTTCAAGGCGGCCCCCATGACCAGCGTGGGCAGCAGATGACGACGAAGGGCTCGCAATCGCCACGCTGCCACCGCGACCACCGCCAGCCACACCGCCGAGTTCGCCAGCACGAGCCGCAGCGCGTTCCAGGCGCGCGCCGGCTGCCTGGCGAGACTGGCGACGCGTGGCCACGCCCACGTCAGCCCGAAGTCATTGGGCAGGATCGTGGAGTGGATGAACGGGGTGTAGTCCTGGTCCTGCACGCCGACGATGAACGGCGGCAGGAACAGCGACACCCGGCGCAAGTGCACCAGGGTCATGCGGGCGGGATAGCGGAGACCGAGGCTCAGCCAGGTACGGATTAGCCGGCCCAGGTTGGGTTCCACCTGCGCAATGCGAAAGGTGGGCGCGATGAACAGCGGACTGACGAAGTTGCAGGCGCGCGCCTGGGGCCAGTCCGCGCGGCTCGCGATCGTCTCGAGCGCCGCCCACTCCTCGGTCGATGGGACCACCCCATCCTGGGTCAGCAGGCAGGAGACGTCGGCCATCAACCACTCCACGGCCTGGGCCGGGTCGATGCTGTGCGGGAGGCCGGCGCTGCGCGTCGCCGCCTGTGTGACGCTGAAGACGCCAAGCGCCACGGCTACGAGCACGGCGAGATAACGTGATCCCGAGCGGCCGAAGGCCCACAGGCTGCCCAAGGCTGCGAGGGTCAGCGTGACCAGGCCGTTGTGGCGGGTCGGGATCAGGAGCACCGCGAGCGCCACATACGCGAAATCGGCGCGGCGAAACCGGTCCAGCCGGCCCTCGGTCCGCGCCAGCACGGTCACGCACAGCAGCAGGCCCGCCGTCATCCACGCATCGTGACGCACCTGGATGCCGAGGGCGCCGACGAGGGGCGTGGCACAGACCAGCACGACTGCCCAGGCGCGCGCGGGCCCGGCGGGGAAGGTGGCTGCCGCCCACTGCCTGGTAGACCACGCCAGCACCAACACCCCAGCGAAGGTGAGCAGGGGAATGGCGCGGGTCCCGATGGTGAGCGCGTCGATCACCAGGACCCACCACGCGGTGAACCACGCGTTGATCGGGCCGTCGCGCGCTTCAGTCAGCGTGATCAGCGAGTCCTCGCCGAAGAGGCCTGGATACATCGCCACCCACCAGGCCAGCCCCGCCACGAGGGCCAGCCACGGCTCAGCCGCAACGATGCGCGAGCGTGTGGGTGATTCGGGGGCGGGCATGCCAGCGGATTGGTCAGGGCGCAGGCGACGGTGTCACACGTCACGCCCGTCGCGGAAGCCGGGGCCACCGGCCGCGACATACCCGCCGCTGGCGCCGGTTGGGGATGCGCTCACCCAAAACGAATACAGGCGGCCGCGATTGATGGTGAACCGGAACCGCACGATCTCGCCGGCCAGCGACTTGAGTGACGCGCCCGATTGCCACGACACCGGAATGCGGGTGGCGTCGCCCGAGACCGGCACCGCGTTGGCTGCCGAGAACGGTGAAATCACGCGGCCTTCACGATCCAGGACCTCGACGCGCAAGCTCCCCGCGACCGCCGCGTTCACGAACAGTTGGCTGCCGGAAAACCGGAGCGGCCTGGTCGTGACGCTGCCCGGCGGCGACTGGCGCGCGCGCACCGGCTGCGGCCTGCGGATGTCGTCCGTGAGCGATGCGAAGCCGTCCCGCCGCAGCGTCGCCAGGCCGGTGCTGCACACGCCGGGGCGATTGGTGCCGGGCTCGCCCTGGCGGCCGCTGACGTAGAAGTAGAGGCGGTCACCGACGACGAGGCAGCAGCCGCCGGCCGACTGCACGTTGGCCCAGTTCCAGTCCCCGGCGGTCTCCGACACGCCGATGAAGGCTTCGCGTGTCGGCCGGGTCCAGTGGTAGCCGTCACGGCTGTAGCCGAGGCTGATGTCGTTGGGCTTCTCGCGGTACTTGTGTTCACCGTGCCAGATCGTGAACAGCCCCAGCACCAGGCTTTCATAAGCCACGCAGTCGAGGTTGTAGAGCTCAGGCGGCGTGTTGTATTCCGGCCGCCACAAGTCCTGGCGATCGGCGCCAATCCACAGCGGCGGCTCGCCCTTCTTCCACTGTGCCTTGGCGAAGTCCCGCGTCTCGAAATACCGCCGGTGCCGCTGATTGCCGTCGACATCGTCGCGGAGGCTGAAGACCCAGGCCTGCCGGAAGGGATTCCAGAAGAAGGTGGAGCGATCGCCCGGAATGCCCGACTTGCCCACCTGGCGCCAGTGCACGCCGTCGGGCGATGCATACAACAGCAACGCGCTTTCGCTGCCGTTGTAGAACGCCATCTTGAAACGGCCGTGGCAGTCACGGTTCTCGTGATCGAGCCACACCGTGTTCGAATCGCGTGCGTGCGTGAAGACGATGTTCGTGCCCGGAGTGACGTCGAGTTCCGGACGGTCCCACGTGACGCCGTCTTTCGACAGCGCCAGGCACGTGTTCAGGCTGTAGCCGCCCATGTACCACATCTTGAACAGCCGATCGGCCGGGTCGTAGAAGACGCCGTCGCTGAACGGCATGGCCGTCGGGTTTGGCTTGGTCTGCGTGCGGTCGGCGTATTCGTCGCGATACTCCCACTTGGTCTCGGGACGCAGGACGGGGTTGCCGGGGTGGTACTGGGCCTTGTGAATCGTGCGCGCGAGCGACGACTCCTCGATCAGGAAGTCGTCCACGAACAACTGCCGGCCCACGTCGATGGGAATCACCGCCGGCGGATCGGCGAGATACGGCGGCGTGATCGGATCGGGCGAGAAGTAGCGATTGTCCGGCGGCCACGGCGAACCGAGACGAATGCCGTTGTAGAGCACTTCGCGGGGGGCGGTCTGCCCCCAGGCCTCGTGCCGGGTCAAGCCGGTCGTGGTCAGGGCACCGACAGTGGCGGCCTTGAGGAAGTCGCGACGGGAAAAGTCAGGCATGCCAGCGGGGAAACCTGCCGTTAGAATAGCAGCGTTGTATTTCGAGCTGAAATCTTTCGCGCGCGCGTTGCATCCCGTCCTGGCGGCGATGCTCTTGTGCGTGGTCGTGACGCCCGCCGCGGCGCAAGGGCGCGGCACCGCCCTGGACCCGGCTGCGGCGGACCAACTGCGCGCGTCACTGGGCGGTGCGTGGGTCGAGCGCCAGTTCCCGCTCACGCTCACCTCCGGAGCCACCTGCGAATTGCGAGTGTGGCTCCAGCCCGATCATGCCGCGCACGCTGATCGGATCGCCGACGCGGCCCGTGAAGCGCTCGATCAGTACAGCGCGTGGTTCACCCCGTATCCGTACGACCGACTGACGATCGTTGACGTGCCGTGGCAGTCGCCAGAGGCCGCCACCGCGATCGCCGGCGTGGTGCCGATTCGCGCGCGCTGGCTGCAGCCCGAACGGTCGCTGACGCTCGAAGCGCAGGTGGCGCGCGGCATTGCCCGTCAGTGGTGGGGCACGCTGGTCGTCATGCCCGATCGCTATCTCGCCGACGGGCTTGCCGAGTACGCCCAGAGCCGGACCATCGAGCGGATCTTCGATCGGCGTCACCAGCGCGTTAATTATTCGCTGCTCGAGACCCGCTGGTTCGGTGGCCTGGTGCCATGGGCCATTCGCGCGGCCCGGCTCGATCGCCAGACCACCGGCCTCAATCGTGCCGTGTTCCGGCGCCATCCGGCCGTCGATCTCCGTGATGCTTCGGCCGTTGCCCGCCCCGCGCAGATGGCGAAAGCCGCCGCCGCCATCACGACCCTCGAGCGCTACCTGGGGTGGCCCGCACTGCAGCGAGGCTTGAGCGCCGCCGCCCGCCGCTATGCCGGCCAGACGATGACCGCAGCGCAGTTTTTCGAGATCCTGGACAACGCGGCCGATCGCGACCTGGCTTGGTTTGTGGACCAGGCGTTCGGGCAGTCGTGGACATATGACTACGCGGTCGCGGACCTGGCCAGCGTGGCCGATGCGACCGGCGCCTGCGGCGCCGGCCCGTGCTATCGCACCACGGTGGTGCTGAAGCGGCTGGGCGAGGCCGTCTTTGCCGGCACCAGCCTCGCGCCGGTGGGGCCATTCGAGTCGGGCCGGGCCCTGGAAATCGAAGTGCGGTTTGCCGACGGCCAGCACAGCGAGGACCACTGGGACGGCCGGGCCGCCGAGAAGACGCTGGTGTACCACGGCCCGGCGCCGGCGACGTGGGCCAGCATCGACCCGGCCGGGACCCTGCTGCTGGACGTCAATCGCCTGAACAACTCGCGCACCCTGGCCCCGGCCTCACCCACGGCCGCCCTGCCCTGGAGCGTCCGCTGGACCACCTGGCTGCAGGACCTGCTGCTGTCGTCGGCGGTCTTCTTCTGATGTTCAGCCTTCGCGTCTGGTTCGGCGGCGTGTGGCGCGCCGTGTGCGCGCCGGTCACCTTGCTGGCGCTCTACGCGCTCACGCTGGTCGTCGCCGCTCCGCTCGGCGCGTGGCTGCAGCGCAGCCTGCCCAACCTGGACGTCGCGCACGTGGCTGAGGCGAACGATCCCCCGGCCCCCGACATCGACTGGCTGGACGAGGTGTCGGTGCGCGCGACGGGCCCGGCGCGGTTGCTGACGCCCGCGGTCTTCGGCGTCGCGGCGCCGATCGGCAATCTCGACGCCGTGCTCGACGGCAGGCGACCGCCGCTGCCGCTGGTGGCGCCCATCGCCGTGTTCTTTGTGTGTTGGACGGCGGCCTGGGGTGGTGTCATCGCCCGCTTGGCCAATGGCTCCCGCATTGGTGCCCGCGCGGCCCTTGGGGCGTCACGGCGGTCCGTCGTGCCGCTGTTGGTGCTTGGTATCGCCGGCGGCCTGGCGTACCTGGTTTTGTATCTCACGATCCATGCCGCCCTGTTCGGGCCGTTGTATGACTGGCTGATCGCCGGCGCCCTCGAACGCACCGCGTTCTGTTGGCGCCTGGCCCTGGCCGCGGTCTTTGGCGGCTTGTTACTCGCCGTGGGGCAGGTCCTCGACTTCGCGAAGCTGGCGCTTGTTCTCGGAGGCGCGACAGTCCAGCAGGCGGTGCGCGACGGCGCGGCGCTCGCGCGTCAGCGATGGTTCACGGTGGCCGTGCTGCTGCTGTTCAATGGCGTGGGACTGGCCGTGCTGCTGGCCGGGTATGCGGCCAGCGAATTCATCCCGGGCGGCTCCGTGCCCTCGTTATGGCGGATCGTGGCGGGTGGGCAAGCCCTCATTCTCGGACGGCTGTTCCTGCGGTTGCTACTAACCGGCGCGCAGGTCGAGCTCTACTTGCGCCGGCGGGCCGAGCCGGCGGCTACGTAACAAGCCAGCGGACGAACCGCGCCACGCGAGACGCCGGCCAGGCACGCGCAACCGTCTCGGCGTTACCGGCCGTCAGCCAGGCGGCACCCGCCAGGGCGAGGAAGTAAGGCCGTGGCAGGCCCGTGGCCGTATAGGGAGGCACGACCGCCAGCCCCGCCCAATAAAACAGGACCGCCCCCCCCAGGGTCATTGCCGACCATCGGAGTCGCTCGCCCGCGCTCAGGCGGACGAACGCGTCGCGACCGTTCGCGATCCACCGCCCGGTTGCGCACGAACCGGCGGCCGTGGCGACCACGCCGATGACGGCGTTCGCCGCCCCGACGATCCGGCTGCGGCTGGCCGCCTCGTGGAGGCCGGGAAACTCACCCGTGCTCATGGTTTGACTCCGCCAGGGGCGTCCACCGAGACCGACTGCACCTCGCCGCGCACTTCATACCGGCCGGCATTGAAGGTGAACGGCGCACCGGGCGTGACGAGCCGGCCGCGATAGCGCCAGCCCTCGCGGGATTCATCCAGGCCCAGGTCCACGCTGAGGTTGCGCCCCCCGGCCGAGATGACGACGGCGGCCCGCGAATCCAGCAAGCGATCGCGATCGCCGACCCTGATCACGCTGGCGTCAACCGCGCCATCGAGCCGGACGACCACCCGGCCGCGACTGGGCGGCGTGGGCGGGAAGAGCTCCGCGATCGAGAACCCGATATTACCGGGCAGCACCACGGTGACCGGCGGCGTCCCGGCGACCGGCTGGCCGCCAACCGTGCACGGTTCCTGGCCGGTCCTGAAGTCGGCCCCCTGTGGGTCGCAGCGAAGCGCCAGCACCGTCGCCCGCTCGACTCGTCCCGCGATCGGAACGTCGGCTTCCATGGCACCCATCCGGATGCGCGAGCGGGCCGGCTGCGGCGGACCAATCGCCACGACCTCGTGGGTGGCGAACGTCGTGCCGACCTTGAAGCCGTCCGCCATTTCCGTGGTCAGGTTGGTCAGCCATCCCTCGGCGTGCAGGGTCCGGGTTGACGGGTTGTCGATCACCACGGCCCCGTTGGCCCGCGCGGCCTCTTGCACGCCATCCATCAAGACGAGATCGTGCGCGCCGGGCGGCATCGGCCCCACCAGCACATCCGCGGAATTCGGATTCTCGAACACGAACGCCAGCGCCGGAGACCCGCCAATCGAGGCTCGCAGCATCGGGTTGAAGCCGGTGCCCTTGATCTTCAGCTTGGCCGCCAACAGGCTGCCGCCGGCGACGATGCGCCGCTCTTCGTTGGAGATGTCGACGCGCGTCACCGAGTCGATGCGGGGGCGAGCGGGTTGGAACAACCGCGCCGTGCCGTAGGCCATGGGCAACAGCCCCAGGACAAACAGCCCGACGGCGGCGTCGATGAGGTTTACGCGGCCAAACAAGCGGCCTTGTTCGTCGATCACGCTCATGCCATGGTCCCTTCAGGTGCCGGCGTCCACGTCTGCGGGCCGGCGGCGTCACGCCCGCGTGCGACCAGCGCGTCGGCAATCACGCACATTCCCAGGACGCCGATCCACATCAGGTACGGCGTGACCAGGCCACGGAGGCGGAGCAATGTCCCGACATTGCCGTTGGTCAGGGCCAGCACCAGCGCCGTGGGCAACACGAAGCCGATCAGCACGGCGGTGACGAGCGGGTCGCGCCGCCATCCCGCGACCAGGCCGAACGGCACGGTCGCCAGCAACAAATACCAGAGCAGGTGCTCCGGGAGGAACGCCAGTTCGCCGCGCGAGGCCGCCTGCCACGGCAGCGGCGTGAGCACGAAACTCACCAGGGCGCGCATGACGAAGCGCGCCGCCTGCGGTGGCGTCAACGTGATCGACGAGGAGGCGGGCGTGGCCGGGTTCATGTAGAAGCCCGCGTCCAGCAACTTGTAGGCGTGGCCCACGGTGAAGACGTGCCCCGAGTGCTGGCGGGCCAATCCGGTGACGCCGGCGAGCACGCGGTCGCTCAATGGCGGCTGGCTCATGGCGAGAGCGGCGATGACCACGCCACCCGCGAGCGCCCAGGCGGCGCGCTGCCGCGACGCAAACACCAGCCGCATGACGATGGCCGTGGCCATGCCGCCGGTCGCCAGGATGATGGCGCCGCGACGAAGGTCGTCCAGCACCCACAGGCTCCCGGCCACCGCGACGAGCGCGAGCAGCATGCCGGCGATGCCGCGGCCACGCAGCAGGCGCACGGCTGCCGCCAGCAGCACGCTGGTTGCCAGGAAATACAGCGACTCTTTCAGCAGCGAGATCGACGAGTAGAACACCGAGGGCAGGAACAGCACGCCCGCCAGGCCCAGGAACGCGGGGATCGCGCCGAAGGCGGGCCGCACCATGCGGAACAGGACCGCGGCCCCGGTGGTGAACAGCAGCGCGTTGAACAGCCGCAGCCCATACGGCGCCGGGCCGAAGGCCAGCTGGAGCCGGGTCAGCAGCTCGAGATAACTGGTGCGGCCGTACTCGTCGGTGGCGACGAAGTAATCGTAGTGGGTGCCGCCGAAGCCGAGCATGATGTCGCGGATGCGGAGCGCGCGCCCGAGGTTGTAGGCCTCGTCGCCGCTGAGCGCGCCGACCGCCAGGTCGCTGTGATGGGGAATGCCGATCAGGAACAAGGCGATCACCGCCAGGAGGCGGGCGATCAAGGCCGAGCCGAGAACCATCGTCAAGACCCGGCGCTCGTGAGCGGCCAGGCCGCGCCCGGCGATCAGGCACAGCACCGGCGCCGCGACCAGGAACAGCAGGCCGAGCGGCGAGGCGGTGTAGGCGACCGCGAACAGCAATCCGCCGCCGATCGTCAGCAAAGGCCTCGTCACGCGCCTGTATTATAGCGTCGCATGCAATCGTCCTTTCATTTCATCGACTGGGTGATCGTGGCGGCGTACCTGCTGGCCATGGCCGGTGTCGGCGTGTATTTTTCGCGCCGCCAGAACACCCTCGATCACTTCATCCTGGCCGATCGCAGCATGGGCTGGCTGCCGGTCGGGCTGTCGCTGATGGCGGCGCTCAACAGTGGCATGGACTACCTGATGCAGCCGTCGGCGACCATCAAGTACGGCGCCGTGCTGACGGTGGGCGTGGTCTCGTGGCTGGCCGTGTATCCCTGGGTGGCGAAAGTGGCGTTTCCCTTTTATCACCGGCTCAACTTTTACACCGCCTACGAATACCTCGAGGCCCGCTTTGACGTGCGCGTCCGCACGCTCGGCGCCCTGATCTTCGTGGTGTGGCGCCTGGGCTGGATGGCCACCGCGATGTATGTGCCGAGCCTTGCGATCAATGCCGCCAGCGGCGGCCAGGTCGACCTGAACTCGGTCACCATCCTGGTCGGCGTCGTGGTCACGCTCTACACGATGCTCGGCGGCATCCAGGCGGTGATCTGGAATGACGTGGTCCAGTTCTGCATCATGTTCGGCGGCCTCACGGCGACTGTCGCCATCGTGCTGGTCAGCGTGCCCGGCGGCCTGCCCGAGATTCTCTCGGTCGCCGGCGCCGCCGGCAAGCTCGACATCTGGCCGCCGCTGGTCGATGCGTCGGCGATCACTTTTCGCGAGCAGGTCGTGAGTTTCTTCACCCAGCCGCTGACCCTGATCTCGATGATGGCCTCGCTGGTGTTCGGCCGCATGGCCACCTACACGAGCGACCAGGTCATGGTGCAGCGCCTGCAGACCACGCGATCGATCAAGGACGCGCGCCAGGCGTTTGTGGTCAACGCCGTCGGTGATGCGCTGTGGATGGTGGGCCTGTCGTTTGTCGGCCTGGCGCTGTTTGCCTACTTCCAGGGCCGCGTGCTCCCGCCCGAGTTCCAGACCGACAAGCTGGTGCCGTACTTCATGTCGCTGGCCTTCCCGGCCGGCGCCGTGGGCCTGGTGATCGCGGCGATCATGGCGGCGTCGATTTCGAGCATCGACTCGGCGATTAACTCCTGCAGTTCCGTGGCCGTGGTGGACATCTATAACCGGCTCTGGATCGGCAAGGATCTCGATCGGGGCGCACAGTCGGCCGAGGGCGAACGGCGCCAGGTGATGGCCTCGCGGGTGGCCACGGTGTTCTTCGGGGGACTCGGGACGGTGCTCGCCTGCAACGTCTCGCGCATTGGCACCCTGCTCGAGATCGCCAACAAGGTGGTAAATGCCTTTAGCGGCCCTTTGTTCGGCATTTTCCTGCTGGCCATGTTCAGCCCGCGGTCGCGCAGCGGGGGCGTGCTGGCCGCGGGCGTGGCCGGGGCGGCGGTGAGCTACTACGTGGCCTACGAGAGCACGATTGGTTTCATGTGGCCGTCAACCTTTGGGCTGGCAGCCTCGCTCCTGGTGGGTGCCGTACTCGCGGCGGTCTTGCCCGCGCCCGCCGATGCGCCGGGCCGTCAGCTGACTTGGCGGGCGGTCATGGCCCGGCCCGTGGCATAATTGAAGGCTGTGGCTACTAAGAAACGCGCGCTGATCACCGGTATCACGGGGCAGGACGGCTCCTACCTCGCGGAGCTCCTGCTCGACAAAGGTTACGAGGTCTTCGGCGTCGTTCGCCGCCTGAGCGCCCCCAACGTGTGGCGCATCCAGCACCTGCTCGACAAGGTCACGTTGCTGCAGGCCGACATGCTCGATCAGCTGTCGCTGATCAAGGCGGTCGATGTCGCGCAACCCGACGAGTTCTACAACCTGGCGGCGATGTCGTTCGTCCCGGCATCCTGGGACCAGCCGATGCTGACCGGCGAGTTCAACGCGCAAGGCGTCACCCGCGCGCTCGAGGCCGTGCGCAGCGTCAATTCCAAGATCCGGTTTTACCAGGCCTCGTCGAGCGAAATGTACGGACGCGTGCGGGAGGTGCCGCAAACGGAAATGACGCCGTTTTACCCGCGCAGCCCCTACGGCGTGACCAAGGTGTTCGGCCACTACATCACGGTGAACTACCGCGAGAGCTACGATTTGTTCGCCGTGTCGGGCATCCTCTTCAATCACGAGTCGCCCCGGCGCGGCATCGAGTTCGTGACCCGCAAGGTCACCGACGGCGTGGCGCGAATCGTCCTGGGCATGAGCGATTCGCTCAAGCTCGGCAACCTCGACGCCAGGCGCGACTGGGGCTTCTCGGGCGATTACGTGCGCGCCATGTGGCTGATGCTGCAGCAGGATCAACCCGACGACTACGTGATTGCCACCGGCACGGCCCACTCAGTTCGCGACCTTGTGGAGGCGGCCTTCGGTCACGTGGGTCTCGATTGGAGCAAGTACGTCGGCGTGGACCCCCGGTTCATCCGGCCGGCGGAGGTCGACCTCCTGATCGGCGATCCGGCGAAGGCGAAGAAGGAATTGGGCTGGGAGCCGGCCGTCGACTTCAAGCAGTTGGTGGCCATGATGGTGGACGCCGATCTCGCCCGGTTGAAGGCCGGCATCCTGGTCGCCTGAGCGGCGACGCCTGAAGGCCGGTAGCCCATTGACGACCTGGCTGTGGGCGATCGCCGGTGCCGTCGCCGTGCTGTGGCCTGCCCGGCTGGCCGGCCCCGTGGACGGGGCTCCGCTCGATCAGCCGTCCGAAGCCGTCCTCATTGGCGGCGCCCTGGTGGTGCTGGCCTGGGCCTTCCCCCTCGTCTTCAAGAAACAGCTCATACGCAGCGCGATCATCGCGCTGCTCGCCTGGAAGGCCTTGACGGCCGCCACCGTGACCCAGGACGGCTGGTGCCTGACGTTCACCTCGCCGGTGCCGATCTATCGCGCCACCGGAACCGTGCCTCACAGCTGGGACGTGCGGGCCGACTGGCGGGCTCCCGTGCCCCGTTGCTCCGCGGTGATGACGTCAGGGTTCGACGTGCTCGAGCGTTTTCCGGTCTGGTTCTACAACCTCCCGCCGGCCAACGACACCCAGCCGGCGGAGAAGTCCGATCGCCCGCCCAATGTGGTGCTCGGTCTCGATCTTGACGGCTACCTGCAGAACCATGCCGCCGGCCTCTTCCAGGTCGTGATTGGCGAGGACGTTGAGGCGTCCGTGAGCATCGATGGCGTGGTGCAGCCGGCCCAGGTCACCGCGTCGGGCGTGACCGTGCCGCCAGGGCAACACCACGTCCAGATCCGGGCCCGCCTCACCAAATCCCATTGGCGTCTGGAACCTCGCTGGGACGGCCGCAACCTGTGGAGCGCGACCACGGCAACCATGGCGCCGACCTCGGGCGGGAACTCGTGGTTTCGGCCCTGGGGCTGGCTGGTGCCGCCGTTGCTGGTTGGCCTGCTGCTCGCCGGGAGCGTGCTCGCCGTGATTCAACGCGCGGGCAGTGGCCTGGCGATTGGGGCCGCGACGGCGATTGGTGCCGTGTTCGCCGTCATTCCCGTCGTTGGTTCGAACGCGCTTACGCGCCTGGCGCCCGTCCTCCTGTTTGGTGTCGCGGCGTTGCCGCTGCCGCGGCGCGTGCGGAACCATTTCGGCCTGTCACTGCTGGTGCTGGTGCCGTTCCTCGCGCTGATGGTGGTGCTGGGCCTGCCGCAAGCGGGCCTGTTCACCTGGTACTCGAGCGGCGACGACTGGTGGATGTTCCAGCGCTACGGCTACCGGATCTTCATGGAGGGGTACTGGCTCGAGGGCGGTTCGCCGACGTTCTGGTTCCAGCCGTTGTACCGCTGGATCTCGGGCGCCCTGCACATGGCCTTCGGCGATTCCAGCATCGGGGAGTTGTACTGGGATGGCCTCTGCATGGCCGCCGGCGCGGCGTTCGCCTTCCACGTGGCGCGCGCGTTCGCGGGCTTCCGCGCGGGCGTCATTGCGGCGGCGCTCACGCTGACGCTGTTTACCATGGGGCCAGCCTGGTACCTGTTTGGCCGCGGGCTGTCGGAACTGTCGTCGATGGGATTGCTGTACGCGGCGGCGCTTTGCGCGCTGCGCGGGCGGCACGGCGACCGTCCGGCGTTGTTCGCGGCGGCGATATTAGGCGCGTTGTCGTTCTACACGCGCCTCAACAACCTCCCCATGCTGGTGGCCTTGGTGGGGATGGCGTGGCCGGTCGCCCAGCCGGTCGGCGACTGGGTTCGGCCGCGGGTGCTGCTCGCCAAGGCGTCGCGTCCCGTCGCGGCGGCGATCCTGCTTGGCGCCGCCGGGGCGATGTGGCTGTTCACCGCGCGGACGTGGCACTACACCGGCGTCATCGACATGTTTCACGGCACGCAGGCGGGTCACCTCTCGGTGTGGAAGCAGGCGAACACGGTTGCCGAGGGCGTTCAACTGCTGGCGGGCAGCCTGTTGATGGTGCTGACCATGAGCGACCCGCCGCGACTCGACCCGCGCGCCGTGCCGGTGATCTTCGGCGTGCTGGCGGCCGTGGCCGGCGTGCTGCGGCTGGGGCGCCTCCGGGATTTGCCGCTCAACGCGTCAATGCTCTGCCTTGCCGGCATGGTCGGCAGCTTCGTGGCCCGCGGCACGGCCTATCCCGGACGTTTCACGGTGCACCTGATTCCGGTCACCGTCGCCCTGTCGGTGTGCGCGGCGTCGCTGTTTCTCAGGGCCGATCGCGTGCCCAGATTCCTGCGACGCGCGCGCCAATCGCCAGGCACGAGGTCAGCCCCGGCGAGTCAATTCCCGACGCCTGGATGACGCGCGGGTTCACGGCGTCCCGCTCGATCAGGAAATCCGCAAACCGTTGATCCGGGCCGTGCAGCTTGGCGCGGATGCCGCTGCCTCCGGGCTGCAGGTCGGCCAACGTGACCCACGGCAGTAGATGCTGTGCCGGTTCCACGAATGCCTCGAGCGGAAGGCGTCCGCCCTCGTAGTCGTCTTTCGCATCCTGGTAGTGAATGGTCGGCCCCAGCGTCACGCTGCCCCACGTTGTCTTGGCGAGATGGACGCCGAGGCCGGCGCCCGACGCGTGGGGGAGGGGATAGACGAGGCCGTTGACCATGGGGCGCCGCGCGGGGGCCAGTTCCGCATACTCGCCACGACACGGATAGATCTTGAAGGGCATGCCACCCAGCATCGCCGACGTGGTGTCGGCGTAGAGACCACTCGCGTTCACGACGGTCGCGGCGACGAAGCGCTCGTGCGGCGTGACCAGTTCCATCCCGCCGGTACTGGGCCCGGCGCCAATCAGGGGGCTGCCCACCACGATTGCCACGTCGTGCCGCCGGCACAAGTGCTCGAGCGATTTGACCAGCGCCTCGGCCTCGACGATGCCGGTGTCAGGCGACCAGATTGCGGCGACGGCGCGAACGTTGGGTTCACGCTCGTGGACGAAGGCGGCATCGACCAATTCGAGGGCCACGCCGTTGGCCCGGCCCGTCTTGAGCAGCGCCGGCAATTGTTCCGCCTCATGGTCGTCGGCGGCGACGATCAGCTTGCCGCCGCGAGCATGGGGAACGCCGTGGGCCGGGCAGAAGGCGTACAGGCGGTCGCGCCCTTCGACGCACAGTTGGGCCTTGAGCGAGCCCTCGGGATAGTAAATGCCGGCGTGGATCACGCCGCTGTTATGCGTGCTCGTCGCCCGGCCGGGCTTGCCTTCGCGTTCGAGCAGGCACACCGACGCGCCCTGCTCGGCCAGCGCCAGGGCCGAGGCCAGGCCAGTGACACCGCCGCCGATCACCGCCACGTCCACGCTAATCATGGCTTTTCACTATACAGGCGGTCTGGTTGCATCGAACCACCGCCGCCGTGTAACATTGGGTGTTTGTGACTGTTCCGTTGCTCGATCTAAACGCCCAGTACTTGCCCCTCAGGACCCAACTGCTCGATGCGGTCACGCGCGTCTGCGACAGCCAGCGGTTCATCGGTGGTCCGGAAGTCGAGGGGCTGGAGCGCGAACTGGCGGCCTATTTGTCCACCCCGCATGCCCTCGGCATGTCGTCGGGGACCGATGCCCTGGTCGCGGCGCTCATGGCCCTGAACATCGGGCCCGGCGACGAGGTGATCACGCCGACCTATTCGTTCTTTGCCACGGCCGGGTCGGTGGCCCGCTTGGGCGCGACGCCCGTGCTGGTCGATGTCGATCCCGGCACGTTCAACATGGACCCGGCCGCCACCGCCGCCGCGATCACCTCGAAGACCAAGGCGATCATCCCGGTGCACCTGTTCGGCCAGTCCGCAGACCTCGAGCCCATCCTGGCGGCGGCTGCGCCGCGCGGCATCCCGGTGATCGAGGATGCGGCCCAGGCCATCGGCTGCCTGTATCACGGCAAGGCCGTCGGTAGTTGGGGCGCCGTCGGCTGCTTTTCGTTCTTTCCCAGCAAGAACCTGGGCGGCTTTGGCGATGGCGGCCTCGTCACCACCACCGATGCGTCTCTCGCGCACCGCCTGAAGTTGATTCGCAACCACGGCATGGAGCCGAAGTACTACCACCACATGGTGGGCGCCAACTTCCGCCTGGATGCCCTGCAGGCCGCCGTGCTGCGCGTGAAGCTGCCGCACCTGGCCGCGTGGAGCACCGCGCGGCGCGCGAATGCCGCGCGCTACCGCGCCGCCTTCGCGTCGGCCGGACTGGCCGAAGTGGTGCTGCCGATCGAAGCCCCGGATCGCACCCACATCTACAACCAGTTCGTGATTCGAGTCCCGAAGCGCGACCAGTTGCGGGCGCATCTCGACACCGCCGGCATTGGCACCGAGGTGTACTACCCCGTGCCGTTCCACTTGCAGGAATGCTTTGCCGGCCTGGGAGACAAGGCCGGGGCGTTTCCGATTGCCGAAGCGGCGGCCCTCGACTCACTGGCGCTGCCGATCTATCCCGAACTCACCGAGGCACAGCAGGCCGCGGTTGTTGACGCCATCGTGCACTTTTACCGCGGATAACTCTTATGGAATTACTGAAGAAGATCGAATCGAAGCAGGCGACGCTGGGCGTCATCGGGCTGGGCTACGTCGGCCTGCCGCTGGCCGTGGAGTTTGCCCGGGCCGGGTTCCCCGTCGTCGGTTACGACGTCGACGCGCACAAGGTGGCCGAGCTGATGGCCGGCCGCAGCTACATTCCCGACGTGCCGTCCGAGCACCTGGCTGCGGTCGTCAAGAGCGGCAAGTTCAAGGCGACGACCGACGCCAAGGCTCTGGCCGTCGCCGACATCATCGACATCTGCGTGCCGACGCCGCTGCGCAAGACCAAGGACCCCGACATGACGTACGTCGTGCAGGCGGTCGATGCGGTCGCGGCGGTGCTCAAGAAGGGCCAGCTGATCATCCTGGAATCGACGACGTATCCGGGGACGACGGTGGAGGTCGTGCAGCCGTCGCTGGCGGCCAAGGGCTTCAAGCCCGGCGTTGATTTCTACCTGGCCTTCTCGCCCGAGCGCGTGGACCCGGGCAACCCCCAGTACCAGACCAAGAACATTCCCAAGGTGGTGGGCGGCATCAACGAAGACAGCACCCGCGCGGCGGTGGCGTTCTACAGCCAGGTGATGGACACGGTCATCCCGGTCAGCTCGCCGAGCGTCGCCGAGATGGTGAAGCTGCTCGAGAACACGTTCCGCGCCGTCAACATCGGCCTGGTGAACGAGCTGGCGCTGATGTGCCACCGCATGGGCCTCGATGTCTGGGAGGTGATCGACGCGGCGAAGACCAAGCCGTTCGGCTTCATGCCGTTCTATCCGGGCCCGGGCCTGGGCGGCCACTGCATCCCGATCGACCCCTTCTACCTCTCGTGGAAGGCGCGCCAGTACAACTTCGAGGCGCGCTTCATCGAGCTGGCCGGGAGCGTCAACGGCGCCATGCCCGAGTTCGTGGTGCAGCGCATCATCGACGCGCTGAACTCGCAGAAGAAGTCGCTCAACGGCTCGCGCGTGCACGTCATCGGCGTGGCCTACAAGCGCGACGTCAACGACCTGCGCGAATCGCCGGCGCTCGAAGTGCTCGAACTGCTCGCCCACCGCGGCGCCATCGTCAGCTACACCGATCCCTACGTGGCGGCGTTCAAGCACGCGTCGCTGGACCTGCAGCACGTCGACGAGGCGGTCGCCCACACGGGCGTCGATTGCGGCGTGATCATCACCGACCACAAGGTGTTCGACTACGGCGCCATGGTCGAGCGCTTCCCGCTGCTCGTGGACACGCGCAACGCCCTTAAAGGCGTGGCCGGCCCGAACATCTTCCGTCTGTAGCGCCAGGAGGGCGGCACTTCAGTGCCGCCGGAGTGTGAATGGAGTTCACCGCATCGCGCATTCCCGGCGCCTGGATCATCGACGTCACGCCGATCCACGACGACCGGGGATTGTTCGCGATGACGTGGCGCGCTGACGAGTTCACCAGGCGCGGGATGGATCCGTCGCTGGCGCAGTGCAACCTGGCGTTCAGCCGCCGCAAGGGCACGCTGCGTGGCATGCATTTCCAGGTCGCGCCGCATGGGCAGGCCAAGGTCATCCGCTGCACGCGGGGCGCCTTGCTCGACGTGATCGTCGACCTGCGGCCGGAATCGCCGGCCTATTGCCAGTGGCAGGCGGTCGAGCTGACGGCCGACAACCGCCGTATGCTCTACATGCCGACGGGGATGGCCCACGGTTACCTCACGCTGGCCGATGACACCGAGGCGTACTATCACGCCTCCACGCCATGGGTCCCGGCCGCTGAGTCCGGTGTCCGCTGGAACGATCCGGTGTTCGCCATCACGTGGCCGTTTGAGCCGGTGGTGATCTCGGCGAAAGACGCGAACTGGTCCAGCTATCGTCGCGTCACGTAAGCCCAGGCGTTCGTCACCGCAATCCCCGCGTACGGCACGAGCACGGCGTAGATTGGCAGGATCAACCGCTCGTCCTTGGGATACACCAGCACGACCGCGACGAACTGCGATGCCGACACCATGGCCGGCATCGCGATGACCCACCGCGAGATGCGGGCTGACCGCAACGCGGCGAGGCCCCCCGCCAGCGCCAGCATCCAACCCGCCAGGTAGATCGGCGAGAGACCCCTGCCCGGCGTGTATGGCTCGTAATAGCCCAGCGCGAACAGCGCCTTGCGGCCCTGGTGCAGCGCGAACGCCTTTGGTGCGACGACCGCATACTCGACGACCTGCGCCGTGAGATCGCTCAGGCCCGCGCGTGCGTACCAGGCGGCCCGGCCTGGATCGATCACCAGTCCAGGGGGCGGTTCGTTGCCTCCGAACAGCGTGATGCCGAACTCCGACGACGTGAAGGCGACCTCGTGAGCGGCCACCCAGTTGCGCACGGCGATCAACGAGAACACCGCGATCGAACTGAGGACCATCGTGCTCAGCAGGGCGCGACGTCCGGGCACGGACCGCCAGGCCCACCAGCAGGCGGCAAACAACAGTGGCCAGGCCCCGAGCGCGGTCGAGCGCGTCATGGCGGTCGCGGCCCCGAGCGCGCCGGTGCCGGCCGCCCGCGCCAGCGACGGCGCCAGCGCGAGCCGCATGACGGCGTAGGTCCACACCACGAGCAGCGGCGCGTAGAGCGACTCGTTCCGCAAATCCGACGAGACCGCCCAATGCTTGCCGATCGCGAACACCACGCCGCACGCAAGCGTCGCCGGCCACGCCCGGTGCCCCGCGATCGTCATGGCGATCTTCACCATCGCCCAGACCGCGAAGGCGATCAGCAGCCGGTGCATCAGCAGGACGCCGAACATGCCTTCGCCCGACACCAGATGCACGGCGGCGAGGAAGTACGGATAGAGGGCCTGATAGTAAAAGGGTTCGCCGGTGCCGGCCGGCGCGCCGCCGTTCATCAGGAGGCCGTTGAACAGGATGTCCCGCGAGTACCACTCGTAGGTCATCGGGTCGTCGCCGCCCGGCATGACCATGAGCCGCCGTGCCCACGGCCAGGCATACACGAGCGCATCCCCCGCCGCGACCAGCGCGACGAGCGGGGCAACGCTTGGCCACCGCCGCCACGCGCCAGGCGTGGTCATCGTGGCGACCAGTAACTGCCAGAGGCTGAACGCGAAGGACCATGCCAGCCACGCCAGAATGGCGGCATCGCCGGCAGTCTTCGCGTGACGCAACAGGCCGAGGGCGGTGACCTGCCACGGACGCACACGTTGCGTGGCCACGGAGGTGTCGCTGAAGGGCCGGCGGTTGCCATTGGTGATCTCCCCGGCGGCCAACCGCCGCGGTGCGCCGTACGGCGAGGAGAAGCTCAGATCGAGCCGATGCCATCCGGCCGCAAGGGGGATCGCCACTTCGGCGGTGTCGGTGTCGGGAGTGACGGCCGTGGCGCGGCTGCCGTCGATGAACAGCTGGGCCGAGGCATCCGGCGCGTCCACGTAGATCGTGTGCGTGCCCTCTGTCACCCACCAGTGTCCGGTCCACGTTGTCGAAAACGCCAGCTGGCGGCGCCGGGGGCCGGCCGGATTGTGGAAGTTGAACCGCGCGATGTCGTTGAAGAAGGCCAGCGGGAACTCGGTCGCGCCCGGTTCGAAGTCCAGCCGGCGGTCGATTCGCGTGAACGACTCGTCGTTGAACTCGGTGCTGCGCTCCGGCGGACCCGAGGCATCGGGGTTGGCGAAATATCGCGCCCGAAATCCCCCGGTGCCTGGAATGAGCGCCGCGCTCACGGCCGTGACCATGACCACCGTGAGGGCGATCCAGGAGTACCGCGGCACGGCATTACGCGCCGCCAGCCAGGCGAGCGCGAGCAGCGCCGTCGCTTCGAGGGGCCCCAGCGGCAAGCCGTGAATCCAACCGCCGGCATCGTTGGGCACGATGAAGTACGCCAGCCAGGCCAGCAGCCCGGCATGCCTGAACCAGGTGGCGCGAATCATACGGGCTGCTGCCGGCGGCCCCGTAACAGCCAGGCCGTGGCGGCCAGCGCGGCGGCGAACACGCCGACACCGGTCCAGAGACCTTCAGGCACGAAGACGAACGCAAACCTCCCGGTCTGGCCCGGCGCCAGCGTCACGCCCGGCATTCGCTCCGGCGGCTGCGTCACGGGGCCGGCCGTGCTGGTCCAGCCCGGCGCGTAGTTCTGGTTGAGCGACACCCGCGACGGCTCGCTGCCGCCAAAGACCGTGAACTGGATGCGGTTGGGCGAGAACGTCGTCTCGGTGATCCTGGCCGTGCCCTCGGAGATCACCAACGGGTCGGTCGCGTTGGCCGAGTGCTTCAGTTGCAGCGATTCGTAGCAGTAATAGAACGAGCGGTCGTTCATCAGCGCCGTGAACATCGGCGAGCCACCCGCGTAGGCGTTGGATTCCGCGTCGGTGGTCAATTGCGCCGGGCCGCCCATGGGCTTGAAGGTGGCCGCCAGCGGCGGCAGCGAGAACACGTCCTCCAGCAGCACCCGGTTGCGCGCGATCAGGTGCGCCGATGCCGCGAGGCACATCACCGCGATCGCCACCTGCGCCGCGCGCGACCGCGGGGCGTCGAGATGTCGCGCTCGCACCGCCCAGCCTGCCGCGGTTGCGGCGCACAGCAGAAAGGCAATGCTGTAGCGGCTGGGGATGCGAAAGCTCGAGAACAGCGGCACGTGCGTCGCCAGCGAGGCGGGCGCGAGCACGCTGAACTCCCCGAGCGACCACGCGAAGAACACCACGGCGGCAACGGCCAGCGACAGGCCCAGCCAGTAGTCCGGCGCGCGCCGGGCGGCGAACGCCCAGCCCACGCCGGCCACGATCAGGAGCGCGGCGAAGGGGCCGATGTAGTTGCCGTACTCGTGCCAGCCATGGCGCTGGTCGGGCAACCGCTGCCGGGTCTTCTGGTGGGCGTCGAGGTAGACGCCCCTGGCCATGGCGAGCGTGGTGCGGTCCGGGTGTCCCGTCTCCGGCCTCGTGTCCCAGAATTGCTCGCCGGCGACGAACGTCACCACCGGAATCAACTTGGGCGCCGCGTAGGCAAGCCCGGCGACGCAGCACACCACGCCCACCAGCAGCGGCCGCCACTGCCGGCGCATCGCGGCCGACACGGCGGCCAGCATGGCGACGGCGGCAATGGCCATGGGCAGGATGTGCGTGCCGCCGTTGTAGACCATCAGCGCAATCGCGCCGCCGGCCAGCAGCGCGCCGTGCATCGTGCCGGACTGGATCGAGCGCAAGAAGAAGTACAGCACCCAGGGCAGGTAGAACGCCGGCAGGAACACGCTGTGGCCCGCCATGAAGTGAATGGCCGGCGCACCGGACGCGGTGAACAGGGTCGCGAGGAAGAACACCATGGGCCGCGAGCGCACGCCGATCACCCGCGCCAGCAACAGGTGCATGCCGATGAACCCCACCCAGTAGTGCAGCAGGATGTTGACCTTCATCGCCAGGGCCATGGGCATCAGCGCGGTCAGTGGATACACCGGGCTGAGCAACGCGACCTGCGGGTTCTGCCACAGGACGTTGCCGCCGCAGTACCACGGGTTCCAGAACGGCATTTGCCCGTACTCGACGACGTTCTTGAGCACGGCGCCGTAGTAGAACAGATGCTGATCCCAGTCGAAGACGCCCAGCGCCGCCGGCTGGGCGAAGAGCGGCGAGCAGAAGGCGTAACTGGCGACGCCGTACAACGCGACCAGCGCGAGTCGCATCAGGACCCGATGACGCCGTGGAGGGGACTGCTCGCGGTGGCGTACGACTTCCTGGGGATGCGGCCCGACAAGTAAGCCAGCCGGCCGGCCTCAACCGCGAGCTTCATCGCCCGCGCCATGGTCACGGGGTCGGCCGCGCCGGCAATCGCCGTGTTCATCAACACGCCGTCGGCGCCGAGTTCCATGGCCACCGCCGCATCCGACGCGGTGCCCACGCCGGCGTCGACAATCACCGGCACCTTGGCCTGCTCGCGAATGATGCGGATGTTGTTGGGGTTCTGGATGCCGAGTCCCGAACCAATCGGCGCCCCCAGCGGCATCACCGCGGCGGCGCCGGCCTCGGCCAGCTTCCGGCACATCACCGGGTCGTCGTTGGTGTAGGGCAGCACGACGAAGCCCTCCTTCACCAGCACGCGGGTGGCCTCGAGCAGGCCTTCGTTGTCGGGGAACAGCGTCTGCTCGTCGCCAATCACCTCGAGCTTCACCCAGTTCGACATGCCGGCTTCGCGGCCGAGCCGCGCCGTGCGAATGGCGTCCTCGGCGGTGTAGCAGGCGGCGGTATTGGGCAGCAGGAAGATCTTGTTCGTGTCGATGTAGTCGAGCAGCGACTCGGTCTTGCGCGAGATGTCGACGCGGCGCACGGCGACGGTCACCATGTCGGCGCCCGACGCCTCGTGGGCCGCCTTCATGATGGCGTGTGACGGGTACTTGCCCGTGCCGACGATCAGGCGCGAGCGAAACGTGCGGCCGGCGATAACGAGATCTGACATGTCTGTGTCTAATCGGTGTAAATCGGTGGCTGTGTTGAATCGGTGGCTGTGTTGAATCGGTGGCCTTAGCCGCCGCCGACGAAGTTGACGATTTCAACCTCGTCGCCATCCTTCACGATCGCCGTGTCGTAGGCGGCCTTCTTGACGACGGCCAGGTTGTGCTCGACGGCCACGCGCCGGGCGTCGATGGCCAGGGTCGCGAGCAGGGCCGACACGCTCAGCGGCTGCGGCAGTTCGTGGGGATCGCCGTTCAACTTGATGGTCATGGCTGGTCCAGGGGCGATCGTACCATAGCTGATCACATATAATTGAGCGTTGGAAATGGCACCGCCCACTGCATCTGAGACCACCCTCGGAATTCCCGGATTTTCGTTCGCCGACCTCCACCAGCCCGCGCGGTTGCGCGACCTCCACGACCGGTTCGTGGCCGAGGTCAAGGCGACCGAACCCGAATTATGGGCGCAGTGGGAACAGTACCGCGAGGTGCCCGAGTCGTTGGGCGCGGTGGCGCGCGGCAACCTCGTGGTGGCCATGGCGCCCCACCTCAGCCGCTTTGTCTCGCGGCTGTTCGGCGTGGGTGCCGAGGCCGAGGCGTTGGTAGCGGCCACGCGCGCCTACGACGCTCTGTTTCGCTTCAAGATCGACTTCGTCCGCCGCCGCGCCCTCCCGCTGCTGAAGGGGGGCGCCCACGTCACCGCCACGGCCGAGGACCATGCCTATGTAGAAGCCGGCTTTAGCCGGCTTGGTTCCGACGGCGAGATGGCGCTCGCGCAACTGGGCTGCACGCTGCTCGACCGCGACGAGGCCCTGCGGGCCGGCGGCTCCGACGCCGACAAGGCGGCGCTCGCCCTCGAGATCGACGCGCTCAAGCGCTGGTGCGCCGCGCACGTCCACAGCCCGGCATATCGCGGCTGGGTGGTGTTCCGGTTTCCCGAGAACCTCGATTACGACCACCTGGTCCAGATCCAGCGGCCCGACGCGAGGTTGCCCGAGCAGATTTTGGGGCCCGACGACAAGCTGCGCCGGCGCCAGGGGTTTGAGCTGACCGACAAGCGCTACACGCCCCGCGAAGTGCTGAGCGAGATCCACTACTGCGTGCTGTGCCACGAGCGCGACAAGGACACCTGCTCGAAGGGCATTCGCGACAAGGACGGCACGGTCGCCGCCAACCCGCTCGGCATCCCGATGCCGGGGTGCCCGCTCGACGAGAAGATCTCCGAGATGCACACGCTGCGCAAGCGCGGCGACGCCATCGGCGCGCTGGCGATCGTCGTCGTCGACAACCCGATGTGCCCCGGCACCGGGCATCGCATCTGCAACGACTGCATGAAGGCCTGCATCTACCAGAAGCAGGAACCGGTCAACATTCCGCAGATCGAAACCGGCGTGCTCACCGACGTGCTGAACCTGCCGTGGGGCGTCGAGATCTACGGCCTGCTCACGCGCTGGAACCCGTTGAACGCGCAACGGCCGTACGCCTTGCCCTACAACGGCCGCAACGTGCTGGTCGTCGGTCTCGGTCCCGCCGGCTACACCCTGTCGCACTACCTGCTGAACGAGGGCTTTGGCGTCGTCGCCATCGACGGCCTGAAGATCGAGCCGCTGCCCGAGGACATCGTCGGCGGCGACGGCGGCGCGCCGCGGCCGATTCGGAGCTGGGGCGAGATCTACCGCCCGCTCGACGAGCGCGTGCTCGAGGGCTTTGGCGGCGTCTCCGAGTACGGGATTACCGTGCGCTGGGACAAGAACTTCCTCACCCTGATTCACCTCACCCTGGCGCGGCGCGGCAAGCTGAAGATCTACGGCGGCATACGCTTCGGCGGCGCGCTGCCGATCGAAGAGGCCTGGGCCAACGGGATTGATCACGTGGCGATTGCGGCCGGCGCCGGGCGGCCCACGATCATCGACATCAAGAACAACCTGATTCGCGGCATCCGCAAGGCCAGCGACTTCCTGATGGCGCTGCAACTGACCGGCGCGTTCAAGCGCGACGCCTTGTCGAACCTGCAGGCGCGCCTCCCGGCGGTGGTGATTGGCGGCGGCCTCACCGGCGTCGACACGGCCACCGAGCTGATGGCTTATTACCCGATCCAGGTCGAGAAGACGCTCGACCGCTACGAGGCGCTGGTGCGCGACCTCGGCGAAGCGCGCGTGCGCGGGATGATGGATCCGGAGGAGCAGGGCATTCTCGACGAGTTCCTCGGGCACGGCCGGGCCGTGCGGGCCGAACGCGCGCGGGCGTCGGCGGCGGGCGAACTGCCCAACTTCATCGGCCTGATCCGCTCGTGGGGCGGCGTCACGCTGGCCTATCGCAAGCGGCTGCAGGACGCGCCGGCGTACCGGCTCAACCACGAAGAGGTCGCGCTCGCACTGCAGGAGGGCATCTCGGTCACCGAGAACATGAACCCGACCGAGGCCGTCCCCGACGAGTTCGGCCATGTGAAGGCGATGCGGTTTACGCGTGCCGACGGTTCGGCGATCGAACTGCCCGCGCGCACGGTGCTGGTCGCGGCCGGCACCGTGCCGAACATCACCTACGAGAAGGAACACCCGGGCTCGTTCCGCCTCGACGGCAAGCAGAAGTTCTTCCAGGGCTTCAAGGCAGGGAAGGAGAACGGCTCCTTCCGCCTCGAACCGGACGCCAACGGCTTCTTCACCTCGCACGACACCGGCGGCAAGTTCGTCACCTACTACGGCGACAACCACCCGCGCTACAACGGCAACGTCGTCAAGGCCATGGCCTCGGCGAAGCATGGCTACCCGCACGTGGTGGCGCTCTTTGCCGACGAGATCGCGAAGCTCGACCCGGCGGATCAGCCGGCGCGCGAGGCGGCCTGGCAGGCGCTGGTCGCTCGCTTCGACGGCGAGTTGCTGGCCACCGTGGAGCGGGTCGTGCGCCTGACGCCGACCATCATCGAGGTGATCGTGCGCGCCCCGGCGGCGGCCCGGCACTTCCAGCCCGGCCAGTTCTATCGGCTCCAGAACTTCGAGCGGTTGAGCCCGCACGTCCGCCTCGACGATCACGTGGCGTCGATGTTGATGGAGGGCATTGCCCTGACCGGCGCGTGGGTCGATCGCGAGAAGGGCCTGCTGTCGCTGATTACGCTCGAGATGGGCGTGTCGAGCCGCTTGTGCGGGTACCTCAAGCCGGGCGAACCCGTCGTCGTGATGGGACCGACCGGCACGCCGACCGAAATCCCCGAGGGCTCGGCGGTGATGCTGGCCGGCGGCGGCCTGGGCAATGCCGTGCTGTTCTCGATTGCCAAGGCGCTCAAGGCACAGGGCAACAAGGTGATCTACTTCGCCGGCTACAAGAACGGCGCCGACCTGTTCAAGCGTGAGGACATCGAGGCCGGCACCGACCAGGTGATCTGGGCCACCGACATGGGGACGGCGATTGAGCCGCACCGCCCGCAGGACGCGCACTTCCGCGGCAACATCGTCCAGGCCATGGTCGCCTATGCCGAAGGCCGGCTCGGGGCGCAGGCCGTGGCGCTCGAGGACGTGACGCGCATCATCGCGATTGGCTCGGACGGCATGATGAACGCCGTGCGCCTGGCGCGGTTCGGCGTGCTGAAG
>CAYGMD010000010.1:0-51888 GCA_964350785.1 uncultured Acidobacterium sp.
AAGTAGCGCTCGGCGTTGGCGGCCAGGCGCCGGCCGGCGCGGTGCAGCGGCACGTGCTCGCGGATGGACGTCAGCACGTCGAACAGCGGCCGTTCCTCGGGCGTGGCAAAGCACACCCCGCCGGTGGCCAGCAGCGGCACGCGAAACGCCTCGGCCAGGCACACCAGCGCGTCGTTGTCGTCCTCCTGGTCGCGATGCAGGTGCCGCTGCAGCTCGACGTAGGTGTTGGCGCGCCCGAACGTGCCGACAATGCGGTCGAGCAGGCCGCCGACGCCGGCGCGCTCGGCGCCGAGCAGCGCGCGCCCCGGCAGGGCAATCAGCCCCGTGGTGAAGCCGTCGAGCTCGTCGAGGCCCAGCGCGCCCTCGCCTTTCGGCGCGCGCAGCTTCATGCGCGACAGCAGGCGGCACAAGTTGCGCCAGCCTTCCTGCGAAGACACCAACACCGGAAGATGGAATCGGGAGTCGGGAGTCGGGAGTCGGGAGTCGGAAAAGCTCATGCCGGGTGACTTCTGCGACTCCCGCTTCCCGACTCCCGACTCCCGGCGTGTTTCTACTGTGAGTTCGGCGCCAATCAACGGGCGGAGACCAGCCGCTAATGCGGCCTTGTGAAAGCGCGGCGCGCCCGAGACGCCGTCGCGATCGAGCAGCGCGACCGCCGGGTAGCCCAGCGTCGCCGCGCGCTCGACGAGCGTTTCCGGGGTCGAGGCCGCCCGTAAGAAACTAAAGGCCGAGGAAGTATGGAGCTCGATATACACAGATCAAGAGCGCGAAATCACAGGAGATCAGGAGTTCGGTCTTTTAAAGAAAAGATTCCTGACCTTTTGATCTCCTGTTAATCGATCACTCCCTCGAGGAACCACTGTCCCACTCCCCGTTCGACGACCAACCGGTAGATGGTGCCGTCGGCCATGGCCACGTCCCACTCATCCCGATCCCACGACGCAGATGAACCCGCCGATAAACCCAGAGCCGCAGATGACGCAGATGACGCAGACTCGGGACCCGGTGTCATCCACCATTCTCCCGAGGTTCGCCATGGCCCCGCCGCTTGAACGACTGCTCCACTGGTAAAGCCATTCCGGTCTGTGACAATCCGAACGGGACGCCCCTCTTGAACGTGAACCCGCGCGGGAATGGGGAATCGGAATCGGCGGAGCGCGTTCGAGAGGGTGTCTTTCTCTGGGCGCTCCGGCACTTGAGCACTGGCGCACCTCAGCACTTCAGCACTCGAGCACTCGAGCACCGTGAACGGCGCCATCTCAAACGCGCCCGGCTTCCAGGTATCAAGCAGGCGCGGCGAGCCGACATGGGTGTCGCCCATGAGCGCGCTCAGCCGCGCGACCAGGGTCGACACCTGCTCGGGCGCCGGCTGCGCGCGTTCGAGCAGCGTCCACTGCAGCACGCGGCCCGGCGTCGGCTCGAGGCACACGCGCACGGTGTCGATCGGCGCATCGGGCGGGTGCGTTTCAAGGTCGAGCAGCACCAGCGTGCGCAGCGTCTTGGCGTCACGCATCGGCGACGGCAATGGCAACGTCCGCGAATGCACGCGCCGGGTGGTGAGGCGCAGCGAGGTATGGATCACGGCGGCGCCGCGATCGGCCTGCTCCAGCCGTTCCGCCAACGGCTCGAACAGGCGCGCCAGCACGAACGACAACGGCTCGAGGCCTTCGATCGGCCATTCCAGTTCGAGCGCGGCCTCGAACGGCACCTCGTCCACCCACGGCACCAGCGGCCGCGCATCCACCCCGCGCGCCAGCGCCTGCCACTGCAGGCCGCAATCGCCCAGGCGCTCGAACACCTCGGGACCCGACAGCGCGGCAAAGGCGCCCAGCGTGCGAATGCCCCACTTGGTGAGGATCTCGAGACGGCGGTCGCGAGCGGAGGCGGACGCTCCCTGGATTCGCTCGTAGCGGTCGAGCACCCTCACGCTCAGTGGCGCGAGCGCCTTCTCTGCTTGCCCGGGTTCGACCACGGTCAGGCCCGGGCGGCCGAGGGCGAGCAACGTGGCCGCGGTCTGGGTCGAGGCAATCGCCACGCGTGGGGTCGTGCCGCCGGTCGTGCCGTGCTTGGCCAGTGCCTCGCTCAGGTGCGCGCCCAGTTCGTGCGCGTTGCCGAACAGGCGTGACAGGCCGCCGGCATCGAGCAGCACGATTGGGCCGACCTGCTCGAAACGGGGCGTGAAGGCGCGCGCCACCTCGATGATGGCCGCCGCCGGAATCGACGGAGCAACGAGGGCGGCAAACACGGCTACACCGCGTGAACGAAACGGGTACGAACGGCGACGTGCCGGGCGTGCGACCACCGGGCGGCGGTCACCGCAGCGCCAGAGCGAACGCCGCCCAGGCGACGCGTCCGATCGTGGTCGCCTTTCCACAGAACCTGTCGGGAGGGCACTTCTTGTCGGGACGGCACGTCTTGACGGGCGGCACTACTCGTCGGGATCCCGGTGCCGAGTGCGATCGAACGGCCGCCGGAGCTGCGGGCCACGGACTGGGCCGCGACAATGACGACGGCCGTGTCGCTGCCCTCGATGGCGCGCTCGATGCGGAACCACGTGGCGGCCGGCAAGCGGCGCAGCGCCGGCGCCGGCACGTCGATCAGATCGATCGCGACCAGCGTGCACACGCCCGACTGCACGACGAGGTTCAGCGACTTGATGGCGCGATCGATCACGCGCTCGACGAAGGTGCCGGGGCCGTTGGCGGCGCGCACCCCCGGCAGCCACGCCGGGTCGATGGCCACCGCGGTTTTCGACACCGCCTGGCCGCGCACCCACAACAGGCGCGGCAACACGATGCCGCAGGCCGCCGCCGTGGGCGGGTCGAAGCGATCGAACGTGTCGATCAGGGCCACGGTTTCGCCGCGGCGCGTGGCCGCGGCCAGCGCGGCCCACACCAGTCCCGTACGACCAGACGAAGCCGGTCCCACCACTTCAGACACCTGCCCGCGCGGCAAGCCACCGGCTAGACCGCGCTGCAGGCCGGTCAGGCCCGCTAAAGCTAGATCGAGGGCGTCGACGTCCAGCGGGGCAACCGCGTCTTCGCCCAGGCGTTCGGGAATGGCCGAGGTGAGGGTACGGTCGAGTTTTCGCTCTCGGAGCAGGGCTTCTACGGTGGCGCGGACGGCCATATCTCACCTCTATTCGCTTAACTTTCGCCATTGTAGCGAATTAAAAGCGAAAGTCAAGACACAGATGCTACCAGGGCCGCAGATGACGCAGATAACGCAGATTCTCAAAACTCGGGTGTCGGCAAAGCCGTCTACCTCCGGGCAGCATGCTCCAAGATCTTCGCTATAGCGTCCGGTTGCTCCTGCGTCATCCCGCCTTCACGCTCACGGCGATCAGCGTGCTGGCGCTCGGCATTGGCGTGAACGCCGGCATCTTCGGCCTCATCAACGGCCTGTTGCTGCGCCCGCTGCCCGGGGCCGAAGCCGCCGGCGACATCGTCGGCCTCTACAGCCACGACCGCACCACCGAGCGCGGCTATCGCGCCTTCTCGTATCGCGGCTTCAGCGAGGTGCGCGAGGCCGGGGGCCCGTTTGCCACGCTGGCGGCCCACAACGTGACCATGATCGGCATCAGCGAGGGCAACACCACGCGCCAGTCGTTTGCCGACATCGTCAGCACGCGCTACTTCGAGACACTGGGCGTCACGCCGGTCTTCGGCCGCGATTTCACCCTCGCGGAAGAGCGGCCCGGCAGCCAGCAACGGTCGGTGATCGTCAGCTATCGTTACTGGCAGCGCCAGAATTTCGACCGCGGCCTGCTGTCGCGGAGCGTGCGCGTCAACGGCCAGGACTACGGCATCATCGGCGTCGCGCCCGAGGGCTTTGGCGGCACCACCGCCGTGCTCGGCACCGAGTTGTGGCTGCCGCTCGGCGTGCACGATGACCTCGAGAACGACTTCAACACGCGCGCGCACCGCAAGCTGGTGGATCCGGAGACCTACGCGCTCGTGGTGTTCGGCCGGCTCAAGCCCGAGGTCACGCAGGCACAGGCCAATCAGCAGCTGAAGGTCATCGCCGCCGCGCACGAAAGCGCCTATCCCGCCGAGAACAAGAACCGCGACCTCATCGTCCGGCCGCTCAGCCGCCTGAGCATCAGCACCGCTCCCTCCGACGACACGCAACTCTACGTGCCCATGGCCATGCTGCAGGGCCTGGCCGCCGCGGTGCTGCTCACCGCGTGCCTGAACCTCGCCAACATGATGCTGGCCTTCGGCACGGCGCGGCAGAAGGAAATTGCCATCCGCCTGGCGGTCGGCGGCGGCCGCGGCCGCATCGTGCGTCAGCTGTTGATGCAGGGCCTGCTGCTGTCGCTCGCCGGCGGCGGCATCGGCCTGGTGATCGCGTCGTGGGCCATGCAGATCCTGGTGTCGTCCATCTCCACGGCGCTGCCGATTGCCGTGTTGCTGAACGTGACGCCAGACCAGCGCGTGCTGGTGGCGACGCTGCTCTTCAGCGCCGGCGCCACCATCGCGTTCGGCCTGTGGCCGGCGCTGCAACTGTCGCGGCCGGACCTGCTGGCCGCGCTCAAGGACCAGGCCGGCGAGATCAGCGGCCGTCTCGGCCGCCGCGTCACCGTCCGCGGCGCGCTCGTCACCGTGCAACTCGCGTTGTCGCTCGCCCTGCTGGTGTTGAGCGGCCTGTTCGTGCGCACGGCCGCCGCCGGCGCCTCGGACGACCCGGGCTTCCGCGTCGAACCGCTGGTGGTCGCGCAGATCGAACCCAGGCTGGGCGGGTATGACGACCTCCGCAGCCGTGCCGTGCAAGCCACGACCCTCGAGCGCCTGCGCAGCACCCCGGGCATTGAAGCCGCGGCCGCCGCCTCGGTCATTCCGTTTGGCGACATCACCGTGACGGCGAGGGTGCAGCGCGAGGGGCCGCGCCTTAAGAACGAAGATCCCGAGGCGCGCGGCAAGTTGTTCAGCGCGCTCGAATACACCATCAGCGCCGACTACTTCCGCACGCTCGGTCTCACCATGCTGCGCGGCCGCGAATTCACGCCGGGCGAGGACGCCGACGCCACCGGCATCGAGCCGGTGATCATCGACGCCACGCTGGCGGCGCAGCTCTTCGCCAACGAAGATCCGGTGGGCCGCATGCTGCAATTCGACGCACAGTCGGGCGGCGACGACGCCAGGCCCCTGCAGATCGTCGGCGTCGCCCCGGGCGTGCGCCACAACCTGATGGAGCGCGACCCCGAGGCGCATATCTACCTGTCGTCGGGCCGCAGCCTGGCCAACCACATGCATGTCTATGCCCGCGCGGCCGGCGGCGTGGATGGCGGCGCCATTCTTCCCGTCGTGCGCGATCAGTTGAACGCGATCGATGCCCAGATGCCGGTGGTGTCGCTGAAGCCGTTCCGCACGCTGCACGAGCAGAGCGCGTCGGTGTGGCTGCTGCGCTCGGCGGCGCGGCTGTTCCTCGCGCTCGGCCTCGCCGCCGCGTTCGTCGCCGTGGTCGGCCTCTACGGCGTGCGCAGCTACCTGGTGTCGCGGCGCTCACGCGAATTCGGCGTGCGCATGGCCGTGGGCGCGGCGCCCGCCGACGTGCTGCGGCTCGTGATGCGCGAAGCACTCGTCACCACGTCGGCGGGCTTGGCGGGTGGACTGGTGCTGGGCGCCGCGCTTGGCTACGGGCTGAGCCGCCTCATGTATCAGGTCAGTCCGTTTGACGTGGCCACCCTGGCCACGGCCGCCGCCCTCCTCGGGGTGGCGTCACTGGCAGCCGCCTTCATCCCGGCCTGGCGCGCCGCCGGCATCTCGCCCAGCACGGCCATCCGCGCCACGGATTGAGTCGGAGATACAGCCACCGATTACACACCGATTAGTCGCATCAGATTTGGTCGGGCGCAGGTTCGTGTTCCAGGATCGCCGCCATCAGGACCTCACCCATGCCACCGGCGCCGTCACGACGCCGAGCGATGCCGTAGACCTACACGTCGCAGAGCACGACCGCTTCGCGCAGCGACGTCAGCGGGTCGCGTACGGGAACGAACTCGTGCGCGAGGTAGCCGGTAAATCCGGTCTCGGCAATCGCGCGGCAGACCGCCGCCCACTGCAACTCCTGCGTATCGTCCAGCTCGTGACGTCCCGGCACGCCGCCGGTGTGGTAGTGAGCGATGTGCGCGTGGTGCTGCCGGATGGTCCGGATCACGTCGCCCTCCATGATCTGCATGTGGTAGATGTCGTACAGCAGCTTCACGCGGGGTGAGTTGACCGCGGCCACCACCTCCACGCCAAACGCCGTACGGTCGCCCTGGTAGTCCTTGTGATCGACCTTGCTGTTCAGGAGCTCGACACATACCGTGATGCCGTACTGTTCGGCCGCGGCCTTGAGCCGGTTCAGGCCGGCCACGCAGTTGTCCAGGGCTTCCCGATCGCTTCGGCCCTGGCGGTTGCCGAAGAAGGTGATCAGGTTGGGTACGCCGAGTGCCGCCGCCTTCGGCATAGCAGCGATCAGGTTATTGACGATGAGATCGTGGTTGGCGGGGTTGTTGAGGCCGTCCCTGATGGAGCCGCCGCCGCCGTATCCCATCGAGCAGATCAACCCGTGGTCTCGAGCGACCTGCCAGTCGGGCGCTTCCAGCAGATCGATGGCGGGGACGCCCATGGCGGCGACTGCCCGGCAGAGATCGGGCAGCGCGATCTTCTGGTAACACCACCGGCTGACGGATTGCCGCAGCCGGCTGCGTGTCACCGCGCGCCCCGAAGGCTGGGCCTGAGCCATTCCGCCGAGCGCAAAGGCGCCGGTCGCCGTGGCCGCAGCCCTGAGCAGGTCGCGCCGGTTGACGGCTTGATAAGGGGCGGGTCGCCTGGAATTGGGCATGGCGGCGGCATGTTAGCTGAAATACGATAGCGCCGCATTGCCGAGGTGACCATGAGGGAACACTCCCGACGCCAGTTCGTCGCGACCGCCGGCCTTGCCACGGCCGGCTTCGTCATCGTGCCCCGGCACGTGCTCGGCCGCGGCTTCCAGGCCCCCAGCGACCGGCTGAACATTGCCTGCGTCGGTGTCGGCGGGCGCGGCCGGCAGGTCATGACCAACATGGCCAGCCAGAACATCGTCGCGATGTGCGACATCGACTGGGCCTACGCCGACAAAGGTTTCGCCGGCATGGACCTCGAGATGGCCACGCTGCAGAAGCGCATCGACGCCAACGTCGTCGAGATTCGGACGCCGGCGTCGGCGCGCAACGAGGGCGCACCACCGACGATCACGACGCGGCCGATGACGGCGCTCGAACGCGCGCGCGCCATCGCGTCAGTGGCGCGCCAACGGCGCCTGGCCGACGCCCTCCCTAAGGCGACGCGCCACCAGGACTACCGCCGGATGCTCGAGCAGCAGAAGGACATCGACGCCATCGTCGTGGCGACGCCCGACCACCTGCACGCGGGCATCGCCCTGGCGGCGATGGATCTTGGCAAGCACGTCTACGTCGAGAAGCCGTTGACCTGGTCGGTGGCCGAGGCGCGCCAGCTCGCCAGGCGCGCGGCTGAGACCAAGGTGGCCACCCAGATGGGCAACCAGGGGCACTCGCTGGACGATGGGCGCACCGCCGTCGAGTACCTCTGGGCCGGCGCGATTGGCGAGGTGAAGGAGGTCCATGTCTGGACGAACCGGCCGCTCGGTTTCTGGCCCCAGGGCGTGCCGCGGCCGGCGCCGCTCACGACGCCGGTCGAGGACTTGCGGTGGAATGGGCCGGGCGTCAACGCCCGGTTGGGCGCGGCGATGATGGGCAACTACCCGCCGCCGGAGGGGCTTGCGTGGGACCTGTTCCTGGGCCCGGCACCGATGGTCGAGTACCACCCGCTCTACCATCCCTTCAACTGGCGCGGGTTTGTCGATTGGGGCGCCGGTCCTCTCGGCGACATGGGCGCGCATTTGATCGATCACGCCTACTGGGCGCTCGACCTCGGGTTTCCGACCACGATCGAGACGGTCTCGACCCCGTTCAACGGTTTTTCATTCCCGCACGCGACATCAACCGTTTATGAGTTCCCGGCGCGCGGCAAGCGGCCGGCGGTGAAGATGACGTGGTACGACGGTGGGTTCCTTCCACCCAAGCCCGTTGAGATCGGCGACGAGGAACTGAACAAGGGCGGCGGCACACTCGTCGTCGGTACGAAGGGCAAGCTGCTGATCGAGACTTACGGCGCCAGGCCGCGATTGCTGCCGGCGACCCTGCACGAGTCTGTTGGGACGCCGGTCCGCAAGCTGGCGCGGGTTCCCGACGAATCGCACGAGATGAACTGGGTCGAGGCGGCCAAGGGCAAGACGGCCGAGTCGTGCCCGTTCGCCTACGCCGCGAAGCTGACCGAGGTAATGCTGCTCGGCATTGTTTCGCTGCGCGCCGGTAAGAAGATCACTTACGATGCGGCGAACATGCGCGTGACCAATGACGCGGGCGCCAACGAGTTTCTCGCCCGCGCGCCGCGCGCCGGCTGGTCGTCCATTTAGGGGGACGTGATGCAGCGACAGAGCGAAGCGTTTGACGCCATTGTGGTCGGCTCGGGCATTTCCGGCGGCTGGGCGGCGAAGGAGCTCACCGAGCGGGGATTGCGCGTGCTGCTGCTCGAGCGCGGCAAGAACGTCGAGCACGCGAAGGACTATCACAACGCCCGCAAGGCCCCGTGGGAGTACCCGCATCGCGGCGGCCGCACGCGCGAGATGGTCGATGCCTACCCGGTCCTCAAGCGCGATTACCCACTCAGTGAGAAGAATCTTGATTGGTGGGCGTCGGACAAAGATTCGCCCTACACCGAGCTCAGGCGCTTCGATTGGTACCGCGGCTACCAGCTGGGGGGCCGCTCGCTGACGTGGGGCCGCCAGAGTTATCGCCTCAGCGACTTCGACTTCGAGGCCAACGCGAAAGAAGGGGTCGGCGCCGATTGGCCGATTCGCTACGCCGAGCTCGCGCCGTGGTACGACCATGTCGAGCGGCACGCCGGGATTTCGGGATCGCTGGAGAAGATGCCGCAACTGCCGGATGGCCAGTTCCAGCCGGCGATGCCGCTCAATTGCGCGGAAGAGGCGATTGCCGGCCGGCTCGCGAAGCAGTTCGAAGGCCGCCGGCGCATCATCCCGGGCCGCACCGCCAACCTGACCCAGCCGCTCGGGGGCCGCGGGCGTTGCCAGCATCGGAACGCCTGCTCGCTCGGCTGCCCGTTCGGCGGCTACTTCAGCACCCAGGCCTCGACGCTGCCGCCGGCGATGGCGACCGGCCGGCTCACTCTGAAGGTGTTCGCGATCGTCACCGACGTGGTCTACGACCGCGACCGCAAGCGCGCCACCGGCGTGCGGGTGCTCGATGCCGTGACCGGCGCAACCACCGAGTACACCGCGAAGGTGGTGTTTCTCTGCGCCTCCACGCTCAACTCGACGTGGCTGCTCATGCGCTCGGCGCGCGATGTGTTTCCGGGCGGCCTGGGCAGCAGCTCAGGCGAGCTCGGGCACAACCTGATGGATCACCACTTCCGCTGCGGCGCCAACGGTATCATTCCGGATCAGGACGACCACGCGGTCTACGGCCGCCGGCCCACAGGCTTCTACATTCCGCGCTTCCGGAATTTCTTCGGCGACAAGCGCGAGTACCTGCGCGGATTCGGCTACCAGGGCAGCGCCAGCCGCCAGGGTTGGCAGCGCGCGGTCGCCGAGCTCGGTGTCGGAGGCGCGTTCAAGGACGCCATGGCCACGCCCGGCCCGTGGCAGATGGGCGCGACCGCTTTTGGCGAAATGCTGCCGAACCACGCCAACCGCATCACGATCGACGAGACCAAGACCGACAAGTGGGGCTTACCGGTGCTGTCGGTCGACTGCGCCACGGGCGAGAACGAGCGACTCATGCGGCGCGACATGATGAACGACATGGCCGAAATGCTGGAGGCCACGGGCGTCCGCGAAGTGCGCGTCTATGACAACGGCTATTTCCCCGGCATGGGCATCCATGAAATGGGCACGGCGCGGATGGGCCGCGATCCCAAGTCGTCGGTGTTGAACGGCCACAACCAAGTGTGGGACTGCACCAATCTGTTCGTCACGGACGGCTCCTGCATGGCCTCATCCGGCTGCCAGAACCCGTCGCTGACCTACATGGCGCTCACCGCCCGCGCGGCGGCGTTCGCCGTCGACGAGCTCAAGCGCGGCAACCTGTGATCGGATGTGGTGTCCGGCGTTAGCCGGACCATGAAGGAGCGAGCGATGAACCAACCAACCTCACTGGATCACACGGCCGATGGCGATCGGACCGGCGGCATGACGCGTCGCGAGGTGGTGCGGCGTGTGACCGCGTTGCTCGGTGGTGTCGCGCTGGCTGGCGGCGACCGCCTGCTGGCGTTCTCGTACGATGCCGCGACGCTGACCCGGACGCTGGCGCAAGGCGCCGGCGCGTTTACCGCCGCCGACGTGGCGCTGCTCGACGAGATTGCCGACACCATTCTGCCGGACACGTCCACGCCGGGCGCGAAGGCGGCGAAGGTCGGCGCGTTCATGGCGTTGATGGTGACCGACGTCTACACCGAACGTGCGCAGCAGGTGTTCCGCAGCGGCATGACCGCCGTCGACGAGGCTTGCCGCAAGGCTCACAGCGTTACATTCATGGCGGCGACGCCGGCGCAGCGGCTGGTGCTGCTCGAGGCCCTCGACCGCGAGCAGAAGACGGCCATGGAGGAGCGCGCGACGCCGGCTCGATCGCGCGCGCCGGCGGCGGCCGCGGCCGGTGACGAGCCCGCTCATTACTTCCGCATGATGAAGGAGCTCGCCTTGCTCGGGTACTTTACGTCCGAGATTGGCTATACGCGGGCGATGCGCTACATCGAGGCGCCGGGCCGCTTCGACCCGTGCGTGCCGCACACTGCCGGTGACAAGTCCTGGGCCCCGCACGCCTGACGCCTCGGCCAACAGCCTGAAACGACCGCCGGACCTGGACGCGCCGTCAGGCTGAACGGGACGCCGATGGCGCGACCGTGCGAGGGTGAAACGCGACCAGCAGCAGCGCCATCGCCGCCAGGCCAAGCCACGCCGGGACCATGAACAGCCGCTGGAAATCCACCTCGCCGGCGGCCGTGCGGAAGCGGTCGCCGAGCGTGCCCCACAGCAGGCTGCCGGCAAACGGACCCAGGCCCAGAATCAACAGGTTGAACAGCCCCTGCGCACTGGCGCGCGAATCCTTCGGGAATTGTTCGTCGACGAAGATGTACACCGCCGCGAAAAAGAACGCGTAGCACATGCCGTGCACCAGGTTGACCGCCACCATCAGCCACAGCGGATCGCCAACCGCATAAACGAAGAAGCGCGCCGCATGCGCGAAGATGCCGATCGCCATGGTTGTGCGCCAGCCGAACCGCGCCAGCACCGTACCCAACGCGCCCATCGTCACGATCTCCGCGATCTGGCCGATGCTCATCGCCGGCATGATCCAGTTGGCCGGCAGCCCCGCACGCTCCAGGAACGGGCTGGTCCACTGGAAGTAGCACTGGTGCACGAGCGCATCGAGGAAGGTGACGATGAAGAGGACGAGGAGGGAGGGGACGGCGAGCAGGCGAATCGCGGCCAGTGGTGCGCTGCCGGCGGCGGCGCGGTTCGGCGGCGTCGCCGGCAGGGTCAACGAGAAAGCGGCGAGCGCATACGAGGCGAGGCCGGCGACCAGGAAGATGCTGCCGAGCGCGGCGTGAAGGTCGGCGCCGGTCTTGCCCGACAGGAGGAACACAAACGGCCAACTCGCCGCGATCCAGCCGATGGTGCCCCACATACGGATTCGGCCGAAGTCGCGGCGCGCGTCGGCGACGTGATGGAACGCAATGGCATTGGTCAGCGACATCGTCGGGATGTAGGCCAGCTGGTGGATGAGCATGATCGTGAAGAACGGCCAGAACGAACGCTGCCACGCGAGGGCGAACATGGCCGTGCCGCCGACGGCGTGGCACACGGCAAGTAGCCGGTCGGTCGAGATCCAGCGATCGGCTGCCTGGCCGCCGGCGAACAGGGCCACCAGGCACCCAATGGCGGGTGTGGCAAAGATCCACCCAATTTCCGCGCCGGAAAAGTGCAGTACGTCCGACAGGTAGAGCGCGAGCAGCGGCAGCCACGAGCCCCAGATTACGTACTCGAGGAACATCATCGCGGCGAGGCGGGTGGTGGGTCGGGCGATCGGGGTCATGGCGCGGCGATGATAGCGGAATGCCGTATAGTTGCGGGAACTTCCCTCCCATTCAGGAGAACGGCGACGGATGATCAGGCGGCTTGGGGTTGGCTTCATCGGGAGCGGTTTCATCACCCGGTTTCACATCCGCTCGTGGCTGGCGGTCCGCGACGCCGACGTGCGCGGGGTGTGGAGCCCTCACCCCGCCCGGGCCGAAGCGGCGGCGGCACTCGCGCGCGAGCTGGGCGTGGGCGAGGCACGGGCGTTTGATTCGATCGAGGCGATGGTCGCGGATCCGTCGATCGACTGCATCTGGATCTGCGGTCCCAACTTCGCCCGCGTCGACAACATGGAGCGCATCGTCGCGGCGCTGTCGCGTGGCGCCCGGCTGGTCGGGGTGGCGTGCGAGAAGCCGCTGGGGCGCAACGCCGCCGAGGCCGCGCGCATGGTGGAGTTGGTCGAGCAGAGCGGCCTGCTGCACGGCTATCTCGAAAACCAGCTGTTTGCCCCGGCAGTCGAGCGCGGCAAGTCGGTGGTGTGGGCGCGCGGCGCGGCCCTGGCCGGACGGCCGTATCTGGCCCGGGCGGCCGAGGAGCACGGCGGGCCGCACGAACCGTGGTTCTGGCGCGGCGACCTGCAGGGCGGCGGCGTCTTGAACGACATGATGTGCCACAGCCTCGAGGTGGGCCGCTACCTCCTCACCAGGCCCGGCGCGCCGCGCGCCAGCATTCGGCCCACCCAGGTGTCGGCCCAGATCGCCACCCTCAAGTGGAGCCGTCCGGAATACGCCAGCCTGCTGCAGGAGATGATGACGGCCGAGGTCGATTACCGCCGCCACCCCGCGGAAGACTTCGCGCGCGCCACCGTCAATTACGTGGACGACGAGGGGCTGCCGCTGATCGTGGAGGCGACGACGTCGTGGAGCTTCGTCGGCGCGGGCCTGCGCCTGAGCATGGAGCTGATGGGGCCCGAGTACTCGATGTCGATCAGCACCCTCGACAGCGGCACCAAGGTCTTTCTGTCACGCCGTCTGCGCGGCATGGTCGGCGAGGACATGCTCGAGAAGCAGAACTCGGAACAGGGCCTGATGCCGCTGATTGGCAATGAATGCGCCGAATACGGGTATGAGGGAGAGAACCGGGCATTCGCGACGGCGTTTGCCAGCGGCGTGCAGCCCGAGTTGAACTTTCATTCGGGCCGTGACGTGACGGAGTTGCTGATGGCGTGCTACATGAGCGCGGAACAGGGACGCATCATCGACTGGAAGCCGGAAGGGTTGTTGGATTACATCCCGCCGGTCGCCCGCCCAGTGGGGACATCGCTATGATTACAAGACGTCAGTGGTTGTGGCGTGCGGCCGTCGGATCCGCCGCCGTCCTGGCGGGACCGCGCTTGGCTGCCGGATCTCGACAGGCGTCCTCGGGGACCTACCGCGGGGTGACGCTCGGCGTGCAGAGCTACAGCTTCCGCGACCGCCCGCTGGACGCGGCGATCGCCGCCATGCAACAGCTTGGCCTGACCAGCTGTGAGCTGTGGCAGGGTCACCTCGAACCGCGGGGGGTGTCGCGAGAGGAGATGCGCCGCTGGCGCGAGGGCACGCCGCTTGAGGAGTTCCGCGCGGTGAAGGCGAAGTTCGACCGCGCGGGCATTCGCATCTACGCCTACAACATCAGCTTCAAGGACGATTTCAGCGACATCGAAATCGAGCGCGGTTTCGAGATGACCGGGGCGCTCGGCACCGATCTCATCACGGCCTCCGCCAACACCGCCGTGGTCAGGCGTGTCGCCGCGGTCGCGGCGCGTCACCGCATCAGGGTCGGGATGCACAATCACTCGCGGGTCGATCCGAATGAGTTCGCGACCCCCGAAAGCTTTGTCGCCGCCATGAACCTCGGGCCGCTCGTCGCCGTGAACCTCGACATCGGCCACTTCACGGCCGCCAACTTCGATGCGGTCGGCTTCTTGCGGACGCATCACGAACGGATCGTGACGCTGCACATTAAGGACCGCAAGCGCCAGGACGGCCCCAACGTGCCCTTCGGCGAGGGCGACACACCAATCGGGGCGGTGCTGCGGCTTCTGCGCGATCAGCAGTGGGCCATTCCCGCCAATATCGAGTACGAATACAAGGGCGGCGACACCGTAGAGGAGGTCAGGCGATGCCTCGAATTCTGCAAGCGGGCACTGGACGCATGAGTTACCGTGCGATTGGTCTTGCGCTCGCGCTCCTTGGCGCCAGCGTCGTGCTGGATGCGCAACAGCCGAACGCGCTGACCGCGGCCGAGAAATCGGACGGATGGCAACTGCTCTTCGATGGCACCACGCTCAGCGGATGGCGGGCCTTCAAAGCCACTGAGCCACCACCACAGTGGAAGGCGGTTGATGGTGCGATCGTGCGGGTTGGCGGCGACCTCATGACCGACGAGCAGTTTGGCGACTTCGAGCTGCGACTCGAATGGAAGATCGTTGCCGGCGGCAACAGCGGCATCATGTTCCACGTCACCGGCGATGGGGCGCAGACTTACGAGACCGGTCCCGAGTTCCAGATCCTCCACAATGCCGGCCACGCCGACGGCAAGAACCCGCTCACCTCGGCCGGATCGAACTACGCCGTTCACGCACCGGTGCGCGACGTCACCAAGCCGCTCGGCGAGTGGAACGACGTTCGCCTGGTCGTCAAGGGCGCGCAGGTCGAGCACTGGATGAACGGCGTGAAACTGTTGGAGTATGAGCTGTGGAGCCCCGACTGGGAGGCCCGCGTCAAGGCCAGCAAGTTCGGGAAGATGCCCGGCTATGGCCGGGCGAAGCGCGGGCACATCGTGCTGCAGGAGCACGGCGCCCAGGTGTCGTATCGCAACATCAAGATCAAGCCGCTTTGATCAAGCCGGCGGCTTCGGTCCCGTGGCTGCGACTGGGTAGCTCACGCCAAGCTGCTTGAGCGCCTCATCGGGACAGCCGGTCCACTCGGCGACGTAGCGGTTGCCCAAGTACTGCAGATCGGCCATCCCGACCTTGGTGGTCCAAAAGCCAGACGCGGTGAGGTCGCGGAAGCTGAAGAAGAACGCGCGGCCGCGCGCGAAGTCCGGTACCGGCGGTACCTCTGCCACGGTGCCCGCTTCAGTCGCGGGCGCTGGCCAGGAGATGTCGTCCAGCACGGCGGCGCGCTCCGCCTCGCTGCAACCGAGAAACGTCTTATCGTACCGCCGCTGGCATTCGAGATCGAGCCACGCCAATCCGCCGCGCATGGCCGTCTGCCGCCGCGATTCCTCCGGCAGCTTCGGTTCATCCTGCATGATGAAGTCAATGAACTCCGGCACGCCCGCGTCGGTGGCGCTGCCCGAGCGCTCGTCCTTCGGGATAATCGTGTCAGCCAGCACCCGCACCGTGTCGAATTCGTGGGCGGTGAAGAACTTCGGCCTGTAAACGGCGGCCGGCGCCGCCGTTCGCGCCACCTGCGCGAGGGCGTTGGCGGTCGAGGCTTCGGCATCGGTCCAACTGAACCCGGCGGCCAGCGGCGCTGCCGCCAGCAGGCGCAGCAGGTCGCGGCGGTTGACGGTGCCCATCAGATCGCTCCCGCCTTGCGCTGTTCGGCGATGTACTCACTGGTGCGCATCGCCAGCGCGAGAATGGTCCAGGTGACGTTCTTGTCGGCGTTGGTGACGAACGGCCCGCCGTCGGCGACGAACAGGTTCTTGACGTCGTGGGCCTGGCAATTGCGGTTCAGCACGCTCGTTGTCGGCGAGTGTCCCATGCGTGTCACGCCCACTTCGTGAATGATCCGGCCGCCGGGCGCGATGCCGTAACCGCGATCGCGATCCGGCATCGCCGACAGCGGCGTGCCGCCCATCTCGTGGATCAGCGAGCGGAAGGTGTTCTGCATGTGACGCACCTGGTCCAGTTCGTAGTCGGTCCACTTGAAGTGGAACCGCAGCACCGGAATACCCCACCGATCGACCACCGTCGGATCGATCTCGCAGTAGCTGTTCTCGTTGGGTACCATCTCGCCGCGTCCGGCGAAATTCACGGTGGCGCCGTACAGCCGCCGGTAGTCGTCCTTGAGCTGCTTGCCATAGCCGCCGGGCGCGATGCGCCGGCCGCCGGCGTCGGTGCCGGTGTAGTTCTGGATGTTGCCGAGAATGCCGGCGCCGGGCATCCGTCGTCCGCCGCCGATCTCGATGTGATAGCCGCGCGGAAAATCCAGCTTCTTGTTATCGAGCCACCACGGCATGTACAGGTGCGCGCCGCCGGCGCCATCTTCGTTGTGCGGCACGCCGCCCATCATCTTCGGGATGAACCCCGAGACGCCGACACCGGTGGTGTCGGTCAGGTACTTGCCGACGACGCCGCTTGAATTGGCCAGGCCATGGGGAAACCGAGACGACCGGGAGTTGAGCAGGATGCGCGCGGACTCGCACGCGCTGGCGGCAAGCACGACGATGCGGGCACGCACGTGGTTTTCGCGGCCAGTCGTCGTGTCGATGTACGTCACACCGGTGGCGAGGCCGGTTTCGTCGGTCGTGACCTCGCGCGCCATCGCACCGGTGACGATCGACAGGCGCCCGGTGGCGAGCGCCGGTGGCAGCAGCACCGACGGCGACGAGAAGTTGGCGTGGATGGCGCAGCCCCGTCCGCACTGGCCGCAGTAGTGGCAGGCCTTGCGGCCGTTGTGCGGCCGCGTGAGGATCGACAGGCGCGAGGGAACGCAGGTGATCTTCAGGGCGTCGGCGGCCTGCTTGATCAGCAGTTCGTAGCAGCGCGGCTTCGGCGGTGGCAGGAAGTGTCCGTCGGGTTCGTTGGGGAGACCTTCGACCGAACCGAAGATGCCGACCAGATCGTCGACCCGGTCGTAGTACGGTTTCAGGTCGTCGTAGCTGATCGGCCAGTCGTCGCCGAGGCCGTCGAGGCTGCGCCGCCGAAAGTCGTCCGGGCCAAAGCGCAGCGAGATGCGGCCCCAGTGGTTGGTGCGGCCGCCGAGCATCCGCGTGCGGAACCAGTCGAAGGTGGTGCCGGGCCCCATGGTGTAGGGCTCGCCATCAAGCGTCCAGCCGCCGAGTCCGGCATCGAACTCACCAAACTGACGGGCAGGGGTGGCAGCGCCCCGCCGCGGGCTGTCGTACGACCACGCGAACATCTTCGAGTCGCGGGCGGTGTCCCACATGATGCCGGCCTCGAGCATCAACACCTCAGCGCCGGCCTCGGTCAGCACCTTGGCGGCCATGCCACCGCCGGCACCGGAGCCGATAATGCAGACGTCGAAGAGGCGGCGGCCGCGGATGACTTGCACGGGCGGACTCTATCGGGGAGTTGCCGGGACGTCAACCGAAGCCGGCCTGGCGTGTCAGGGTCAGCTTTTAGAACCTTTCTTGGCTTCAGGCATTTCGTAACCCATCAGCCAGAATCGGCGTCTAATCGGTGTCTAATCTGTGGCTGCCCTTTTGGGGGCGGCCGATCCGTGGCTGCCTTTTCGGCGGCCCTTCGAAGGAGCATCCGTGACCGATCGCATCATTCTCATCTCCGGCGCCACCGGCCAGCAGGGCGGCGCCACCGCCCGGGCGCTCGCCGGCAAGGGTTTCAAGATCCGCGCCCTGACCCGCAATCCCGACAGCGACGCCGCCAAGGCCCTGGCCGCGGCCGGCGCGGAAGTGGTCAAGGGCGACCTGGACGATGAGGCGTCGTTGAAGGCGGCGTTGGCGGGCGCGTGGGGCGCCTATGCCGTGCAGAACACGTGGACGGCCGGCGTCGAGGGCGAAGAAGCGCAGGGCCATCGCTTTGCCAAAGTGGCCCGCGCGGCCGGCGTGCAGCATTTCGTGTATGCCTCGGTGGCGTCAGCCGATCGCAAGACCGGCATTCCCCACTTCGACAACAAGTCCCGCGTCGAAGACACCGTGCGCAGCCTCGGCTTTCCGTCCTACGCCATCGTCCGGCCCGTGTTCTTCATGGAGAACCTGCCCAGCCCGTGGTTCCTGAACGGCGACAAGCTGGTGAGCGCGCTCGACCCGAAGACCGTGCTGCAAATGATTGCCGTGAGCGACATCGGCCAGTACGGCGCGCTCGCGTTTACCGACGCGCGCTTCAAGAACCTCGAGCTCGACATTGCCGGCGACGCCGTCACCATGCCGCAGACGGCCGAGATCCTGAGCGGCACCCTGGGCCGCACGATCGAGTACATGCGGATCCCGATGAGCGAGATTCGCAAGAACAGCGAAGACTTCGCGTTGATGCTGGAGTGGTTCGAGGCGGTGGGCTACGACGTCGACATTGCCGCAACGGCGAAGGAGTACGGCGTGAAGCCCACGTCCCTCAAGGAGTGGGCGTCGAGCCTGAAGAAGTAGGCGGGACTAAAGTCCCGCCCTTCTGGCACTACTGCTGCTGCGCCGGCGGCGTGGGCGGCGCGTCGAGCTTGGCCGGCTTCTTCGTGTGGAAGCCGGCCGCGTCCTGATAAGCCTTCGCCAGCGCGATGATCTCCAGCTCGCGATAGGGCTGCGCGTAGATCACCGCGTTGGTCGGGCTGCCGGTATCCGCGAATCCATTCGGCAGGTTGATGGCCGGATAGCCTGCCGAATTGGCCATTCCGAAATGACGCTGCGTCGGCGTCTGCGGCCGATCTTGCTGCGGCGGCGCCGGCGGGGCGTCCGCCGCGCCTGGCGGACGACCGGGTCCGCCCACGCCGGTGTTGTTCGATCCCACGATGTAGACGTCGACGTGCGAGGTGGCCTTGGCCAGCTCGATCATCATCATCATGCGCGCGCGCTGTTGCTGCAGGTAATCGGGCGCCGGAATCAGGCGGCCGTTGGCCTGGTTGCCGCCGCGCGTGCCCTTCATGCGGCCGGCGCGGATGTGCTCGTCGAAATACGCCGTGCGCTCCACGTTGAAGCCGCTCACGTTCGGGTTGAACTCGGGCACCATCACCGGGATGAATTCGGCAACGCCGATCGAGCGCAGCGTCTCGAGCGTCTTCTCGGCGTTGGCCTTGGCCGACGCGTTGGTGATGCTGTCGAACGAGTCCTGGATGATGCCGACGCGCAGCCTCTTGACGTCGAGTTGCGCGTTCCAGTTGAACGGCACATCCGTCACGCTCATGTCGCGGCCGTCGGGCTTGGCAATGGCCTGCATCACGATGGCGGTGTCTTCGGCGTAGCGGCAGATCGGCCCGAGCCGATCGAGCGTCCACGACAGCGCCATCACGCCGTAGCGGCTGACCCGGCCGAACGTGGGCCGCAGGCCCGCAAGGCCGCACCGCGCCGACGGGCTCAGGATCGATCCGCTGGTTTCGGTGCCGATGCCAAACGCGATGCACCCGGCCGCCGTGGCCGATGACGGCCCGGCCGACGATCCGCTCGAGCCCTGCGTGGGATCCCATGGACTCTTGGTCTGGCCGCCGAACCAGTTGTCGCCGCCGGCCAGCTCGCCGGTCGTGACCTTGGCAATCAGCACGGCGCCGGCCTCGCGCAGCATCTCCACCACGCTGGCGTCGTAATCGAGCACCTGCTCCTTGAACGGCGCCGACCCCCACGTCGTCTTGTGGCCCTTCACCGAGATGATGTCTTTCGCGCCCCACGGGATGCCGTGCAGCGGGCCCTTGTACCTGCCGGCGGCAATTTCGCTGTCGGCGCGCTTCGCCTCGGCGCGGCCGTAGTCGTCCAGGAAGGTGACGACGTTGTTCAGCAGCGGGTTGTAGCGGTGCAGGCGGGCCAGGTACATCTCGGTGAGTTCAAGCGACGAGACCTGCTTGGTACGGACGAGCTCCGCGAGATGGCGCACGGGCCAGAACGCGACCTCTTCGAGATTGGCCGGCCGCTTGACCACGGGCGCCGCGCTCAGGCGGAACGGCTGCTTCGTCTTGTTCACGGTCAGCCCGGGGACGACCGGGCTGAAGTGGAAGGGCGGCGAGACGTCGGGCGGGATGTGGAGCTTGCGAATCTCTTCGTAACCGGCCAGGTTGCGGTTGGCGCCCTCGACAAGCGCGGTGCGTTCCTCTTCCGTCAGGTCGATGCCCGACAGCTTGAGGGCCTCGGTGACCATGGCCAACGTGACCTTCTGGGCACCGGCATCCTGCATCCGAGCCCACAGAATGCCCGGGGCGAGGGTGGTGCCGAGGCCGGCGCCCGCGAAGTGCGCCATGAACCGGCGCCGGGTCTGGTCAACTTGTCCGCCGTAGCCTTGGCGAAGGTGGAGATTCTTCATAGCCGCCTAGTCTACCCAAATCGCATAAAATTAAGCCTCTTGCAGACCAGATTGAATCAAGCCGCATTACGCATTGCGGTTGCCCTCACGCATCGCAACTTCCGGCTCCTGTGGTTCGGCGCGCTCACCTCGAGCATCGGCACCTGGATGCAGAAGATTGCCCAGGCCTGGCTGATCGTGACCATGACCGGGTCGGCGTCGGCGTTCTACGTCGGCCTCGACGCCTTCGTCGGCGAAGCGCCGATCCTGCTGTTCACGCTGATTGGCGGCGTGGTCGCCGACCGGCGCGACCGCCGGCACATGATGCTCACGTCGCAGGTCACGCAGATGGCGGTGGCGTTCATCCTCGCCGCGCTGGTCTACACCGAGACCATCCAGATCTGGATGATCCTGACCCTGTCGTTCATCTCGGGCTGCGCCCAGGCGTTTGGCGGGCCGGCCTACCAGTCGCTGATCCCGACCCTGGTCGGCAAGGACCACCTGCCCAACGCCGTGGCCCTCAACTCCATCCAGTTCAACCTGGCCCGCGTGATCGGCCCGGTGGTGGCCGGCGCCGCCCTCGCCACGTTCGGCATGGTGGCGTGCTTCGGGCTGAACGGCGTCTCGTTCCTGTTCGTGATTGCCGCCATCCTGGCGCTGCGCAACGTGCACGTGCCGCCGACGGCCACCACCAACATGATGGAGCAGATGAAAGACGGGCTCCGTTACGTGCGCGATTCACACAACCTGAAGATCGTGACCGCGCTCGGCTTCACCGGCGCGTTCCTGGGCCTGCCGCTGCTGACGTTCCTGCCGGTGATCACCAAGGACGTGTTCCACCAGGACGTGGGCTTCTATTCGCGGCTGATGACCTGTTCGGGCGCCGGCGCGGTGACCGGGGCGCTGATCGTGGCGTGGATTGGCAAGCATCGCCACATCGGCCGGATGCTGCTGGTCTTCCTGGGCCTGTTCGGCTTTGCGATGGCGGCGTTCTCGCTGTCGCGCACGCCCTACCTGAGCGCGTTCATCCTGTTCGTGGCCGGCGCGCTGCTGGTGATGTGCTTCTCGCTCACCACCTCGCTGGCGCAACTGCTCGCCCCCGCCGAACTGCGCGGCCGCGTCGTCAGCATCTACATGGTGGCGTTTCGCGGCGGCTCGCCGCTCGGCGGCCTGGCGGCCGGCTGGCTGGTGACGCAAGCGGGCTCGGCACCGTTGGTGATCATGGTCAACGGCTTGCTGCTGGCGTCGATCGCGACGTTCTTCCTCATACGCGGGCATGGTCTAAAAGACGTTTAGCCCGCTGCCGGGACGACACTACCTGACGGAGGCAACTCTCGCCGGGAGGGCACTGCTTGCTTGCCTCGCCGAAGCGCTTGCGCGAAGGCGGGTCGGGAGGGCACGACTTGTCGGGAACGGCGTGCTAAAGTGCGAGCCACAAATATGACGAATCAGAGGTTCGCACTTGCCGTCGTGTTCGTGGTTGCTGCCATCGCGGCCGCGGCCGCTTTCCAACCCGCCGGCAAGAAGGGCTACATCATCGCCCAGGTCGACGTGACCAACGCGCCGCAGTACGCGGAGTACACGAAGCTGACGCCGGCGCTGATCGAGCAAGCCGGCGGCCGTTTCATCGCCCGCGGCGGCCGCACGGCCACGCTCGAAGGCCCAGCCGCGCGCAGCCGCGTGGTGATCATCGAGTTCCCAAGCTTCGAACGCGCCCAGGAGTTCTACAACTCGCCGGGCTACGTGGCCGCGAGGAAGCTCCGCGAGGGCGCCGCGAGGGCGCAGTTCGTGCTGGTCGAAGGCTTCTGAGCGGCCCCGCCGTGTCAGCGTCCGCCGCGCTCGATCACGATCTTGAGCGCCGCCTGCTTGATCTGCGGCCGGATGTTCCAACTCTTGGCCATCGCCTGCAGGTGCCTGATGTTCAGGCCGGCGATCAACTTGAGGGCGATTGGCGTCGGGGTCTTCGGGTTCTGCACCAGGTTGAGGCGGACCTGCTCGCTTTGCACCCACTGCGCGGATGACGCAATCAGGTCGGCCACCTGCGCGCTCAACGTGCCGAGCTTGGTGATCTCGAGCACTTCATCCAGCGTGATGCGCGGGTTCTTGCAGACGTAATACAACACCTGCGGATCGACGTCCCTCATCAGCAGCACCCGCGTCGCGCGGTCGGCCTTGGCCGCGAGAATCAGCTTCTGCGCCCGCGGCATGGCGCGCAGCGCCTCGATCGGCGACACCCGCTTGGCGACGTCAGCCTCGGGCTCGATCGAGTGTCGTTCGACGCAGTCGGGACACCCACCGGCCTCGGGGTCCTCGGTGTGACAGGCACAGTCGCACGATGAGACGTCGGTCACTGCTGGGGTTTCTTCGCCGCGTCCCGCTCCCTGGACCGCTCGCCCGACAAGATGTTCGTCATCGCGTGATTGCCTTCGTGGCACGCGTACTCGTAGACCATCTCGTCGATGCGGTTGAACGGCAGCTCGCCGGTGAACGGCGCGGTGAAGGTGGCCGGATCCTCCATGGTGAAGCGGTAGAGGATGGTGTCGGGACCGGTGCGCGTGAAGCGTTCGGTGACCTTCAGGTTCTCGGACGCGCCGCGATACGCCCACAGGATGCTGGTCTGGTTCAGCTGCATGGGGTTGATGTTGGTGGTCTCCACCACCAGCGTGTCGCCTTCCCAGCGGCCGATCGAATCGCCAAACCACGGGCGCAGCTCCGCCGGCCCGTGCTCTTTCGCGTTCAGGCGGATGATGCGCGCGTCGTGGTTCATCTCGGTCAGGATCATCACGTGATCCTTGGTCTGCACGATGGTGTAATTGTTGTTGTAGAAGTAATTCGGCAGCATGGGCGGCCCGGCATTCGAGCCGAACGACACCAGGCAGCGGTCCGCCAGCGGCCGCATCTCGGGGTGATCGAACTCGCCGAACTTCTTCGCGCGGGCGGCGATCTCGGCCAGGCGCTTCTTGCCGGCATCGGTCAGCGCCGGCAGGCGGCCGTTCGGCGGGTCGATGATGATGGAGCTGCGCGCCACGCCGTCGATGCGGATCACATTGAGGCCCGGATCCAGCCAGAAGCCGTTATAGCCGCCCACCGCGCCTCCCGCCGCCTCGGAGATGATCTCGATGAACGACTGCTGCCCGGGCGCCGAGAAGCCGCCGGTGCCGCCACCCTTCGGCGGCGCCGCGCGGTTGGGGTCGCTCGGCTTGTCGCGTATCTCTTCCACCAGCTGCGCCCGCGACTCGATCGCCTTGGCCTGCTCGTCGGTCAGCGTGGTGCCGCCGGCGCCCATGCGCTCGAGCGGCGTTTGCGTCTCGTTGGTCCAGTTGCCCTGCAGGCCGGGCTTGCCGTCGGCGGTGCGCGGCATGACCCACGGCTTGGCCTTCACGGCGGTCTGTGTTGCTGCAGGCGCCTGCGCACCTGCGGGGATCACGACAGTAGCGACACCTGCGAACACAATGAGGACGACAGCAGCCATCGACCGTCTGGAACACTCGGGCATGATCCCCTCCAACCTGCGGCCATTCTAATTCACGAGGCGGTCGCCGGAATCCGTCTAATCTGCGACTAATCTGTGGCTGTCCTCTGCGGCCTAGCCCTGTTTCAGCCCGTCGAGCACGGCCTTGATCGCGGCCGGCATCGCCACCGGCCGGCGCGTGCTCCGGTCTACATAGACGTGCACGAACCGGCCCACCGCGCACGGCAGGTCCTGCCCTTCCCTGAACAAAGCAATGCGATACACCACGCTCGACGTGCCGAGACGTTCGAGGCCGATGCCGGCGTGGATGGTCTCGGGAAAGCTCAGCGCGTCGAGAAACCGGCAGCTCGACTCGGCGACGAGGCCGATGGCAGGCAGGTCGCGGATGTCGGTGCCGGTGGCGTCCATCAGGAAGCCGTTCACCGCCGTGTCGAAGAACGAGTAGTACACCACGTTGTTGACGTGGCCGTAGTGATCGTTGTCCATCCATCGCGTGGGGATGGGGCGCAGCACGGTGAACGACGAGCGGCGGCGGTGGCTGGGTTCGACCATATGTCAGCGTCAGATTGAGCGGCCCGCGCGAATGCTAACACTCGTTGCTTGCCGGGAGGGCACTACTCGTCGGGAGGGCACTGCCTGTCGGGTGGGCATCCTTGACGGAATCCCGACGGAAGGTCCTCCCGATAAGAAGCACCCTCCCGTCAGGTACCTGCTTAGAGTGAGTCTAGAAAGGCCAGCAAGGCGCGGCGCAGAGGCTCGGTCGTCGCGCGGTAGCGTTCGACCACCCCTGCCGCTTCCCCACCATGGCGCCGGATCGCCTCGGCCGGCGACGCCGAACCGCCGTCGTGCATCAGCGCGCGCCTGAAGCGCAGGCCCCACAGCGCCGGCGTGCGGATCTCGTCGGCCTGCGCGGCGCCCTGGACAATGCCGTCGCCGGTGCCGACATCATGCAGTAACAAGTCCGAAAAGAGCGCCGCGGTCTTGCGGCTGAGCGCGGCCGAAGCGTTGGCGCCGGTGGTCAGCGCCGGCGTGTGGCACGACGCGCAGCCGACCGCCGCAAACACCTGCTCGCCGGCTCGCACCTCGTCGGTGATGGTCCCGCGCGCCGGCGGCGCCAGCAGCTTCATGAACGCCTCGAAGTTGTCGATGGCGCGCTTGCCGGTGCGCGGATCGACGAAGTCCTCGGGATCGCGCACCAGGTCGCACTCGCGCATCTGCGCCTCGGAGATGCCGCCGTGCGGCTCCTGCGGGAACAGGTCGTTGGTGATGCCCATTTCGTTGGTATAGGCATCGCCCGCAAACGTCAGCAGCGTCGCGACCTGGGCCTTCCAGCCAAACCGCCCGACCCGCCGCTGCCCGGTGGCGACGTCGGTGACGATCGCCGCGCGGCCGCTGATCCCGTCGCGATCGCGATCGAAAGGGTCTTCGAGCGCAATCAGGGTTTCGTCGGGAATGGCTTCAATCAGGCCGGCGCCGAACAGCGGCACCGAAGTCCGCCGCGCAATCACCGTGGCCTCGGCGGGGATCGCGGCCTGGCACCGGTGATTCGGGATCGAGAACAACTGGAACAGCGTGGTGCCGCCGATCTCGCGGAATGAACCGTCGGCGTTGCGGGCGCCGACCCGCAGTTCGGTCATCGGGCTGCCGCCGCCAATCGCCGGGATGTTATGGCACATCGCGCAGCCGGTGCCGTTGAACAGCGGCCCCAGCCCCTCGCCGGGTTCCTCGACTTCACGGAAGTCGTCGAGGCCGATCCGGAACTCCTCGAACTCCCGGGGCGTGGCCCCGGGTAGCGGATCCCCTGGCACCCGCGGCGCTTGAGCCCCGGCATGGAGCGACGCCGCCAGCAGCATCGCCGCGGCACTCCCGAGCAGGTGTTGGCCCCTCATTTCACGATCAGGATGGCGCGCATGGCCGTGTGACCGGCGCCGCACGGACGCGAGCATTCGATGATGAACCGGCCCACCGTGTCGGCGGTGTAGGTCACGACGGTTTCACCGCGCCGGCGCTTGGGGATCGCGACATCGACGCTGGTGTCGATGATGCGGAAGCCGTGGTCGGTGTCTTCGCTGGCAAGGTGGAACTCGATCACCGTGCCCTTCTCGACGACAATCTCCGACGGCGTGAAGGCAAAGCGTTCGGCCGACACCTTGATGATTTTCGGCGGCGCTGCCTGGAACGACAAACCTAAAGGATGGTCGCTGCACGCCGCGACCAGAACTGCGATTAAAACAAGTCGAGTTGACTTCATAACTAAAACCACCACCCCACGCCGGCATTGATTCGCCACGGCGCGTTCACCACGCTGCTCTTGTTGCGCTCCTGGACGAAGTCGAACTTGAAGGCGACGTCCGGGTCCGGGTAATACGCCGCCCCGGCGACGAACGCCGACCGCTGGAACTGCGCGAGCGGCAGGTAGCCGGCCGGCATCTGGTTCTGCGTGTCGAACCGCTCGTAACGGCCGAACACCACAATCTCGTGCGCCCAGGCGTTGGGACTGACGCGGGTCGCCGCCTCGGCATAGGCGCCCATCAGGCGGCTGGCGACGTTGGGATTAATCCCCGTCTGCTGCTGCAGCGCGCGATTCAGGTCGGCGGCCCCGTCGATGTTCACCATCGACCACTGCCCGCGCAGTTCGTCGCGGCCGCGCCGATAGCGCGCGTCGAGCGCCGTGACGCCCACCGCCGGCGTCTCGATGTCGAGACGGACCAGGCCAAAGCCGCTGCCGCCGCGCCAGAAGCTGGCGCCCGCGGTCAGCCCGCCGCCGCGATACTCGAGCCGGCCGGTGACGCCCGGGTCGCTGGCATCGGCGCGCGCCCCCTGCTGGCGGCCATCCTTGATGCCCTCTTCGGCGGTAAAGCCGGTGGCGTTCAAGCCGGGCACCACGAACGCGCGATACGAAAAGCCGCCGCCCAACTCGCCAAACAACCCGGCGCCGGTATCACGCCACGTCGTCGGCACAATCACCGTGTCGACGAAGGTTCGCTCCACGCCTTGAAAGGTCGGCGGCTCGTGCCGTTCGTTCTGGATGCCCACGGGCACCAGCACCAGGCCGGCGCGCAGGTTGACGCGGCGATTGATCATCAGGTCGATGTAGGCCTGTTCCACCGCCACCTCGCCGGTCTCCTCGCCGCCTTCGACGAAGGCGTGCTCGATCTCGACCTCCGACCAGAACTTCAGGCGGTCCGAGAAGCTGTGCCCGACCATGAGCACGAAACGATGAAGGTCGACCGCGGCGGGCAGGTCCTCCACCTTGTTCAGGTGCATCTCCATGTATCCCGACAGCGTCGGGATACCCTCGCGCGGCGGCGCCGGCGACTGCGCAGCGGCGGCGATTGGGCCTGAAACGCAGCAAAACACCGCCACCGACCACGACTTCCAGCCTGCTAACTTATTTAGGTGCATAATCTAAATCAATATTTTGAGTTATCAAAATACCCGGACATGGCTGAACTGTCAAGGGGGCAAAAAGGGGTCGGGGATCATTTCGTAAAAAATCCTTGCAGAATTGCCAAGGCGGAACGGGCAACACGCCGACTTGCTCAGGTTTTCAGCAATTTCGGTCCGAAAAAGATCCCCGACCCCATTTTCTACTGCGGCGGGAGGACGCGGCCGCCCGTGATGAAGCGGCGGTAACCCGAGTATTGCGTGCTGGTGCGCAGCCGCGGCGAGCCGCTGCCGCGCGTGATGCGGAACGAGGTGGCCGACGCCGGCAGCACCAGCGTTTCCGGCGGATCCTGGAACGTCACCGGCTTGAAGCGAATCGACGTATCAAACCGCTCCATCGTCCACGACGGCCAGCGGTCGCGGTTTGCAATCTTGCGCGGCAACGGGATGTCGACGAGACCGATCAGCCCTTGATCCATGCGCAACACGTCGTAGGTTTCGGCGTCGATCCACACGCGCCCGCGCAGGCCGCCGTCGAGCGACCAGCTGACGCAGTTGTCGTTGCCGTTCACCAGTTCGACGGTCACCGACGGCTTGTCGAGCATGCGGTAATCGACGAGGATGGCGGCACGGTTGTCGATGCGGGCGGGGCCGGCGAGCTTGAAGCTGTACTCGTGGCGCTGCTGCGGCAACAGCAACGACAGCGGCTGCACCTCCCACGTGTTCTGCTCGGGCGCGGTGCAGTTGTCCTGGTCGCCCTGGCGCGGCGGGCGACCGTTGACCTTGATCACCTGGCGCAGCGTGCGGGCTTCAATGGGAATGGGGTTCCCGTCGGTCGGTTCCCACGACAGGCGCAGTTCGGATTCGACCGTGCGGCCGCGGGTCAGGCCGCCGGTGTCGACCGGAATGATGCCGACGATCTCGAGGCAGACAATGCTTTGCGCGCGGGCGAAGTACTGCTCCACGCGCGCGCCGACCTTCTGCAGGACCTCGGCGAGCCCGGGCAGCGCCCCCGGTTCCCGCGCCGATACCGAACCGGCCAGCAGGACCAGGATGGAGAGGAGCAGCGCCGCCAGGCCGGGGCCAGCAGTCACAACGCGGGATTATACCTACGCCGGGCGGTGGCGGGTTACTTCCCGGCGGGCTACTTGACGGCGAGGCTGAAGCTGAACGGCACGCGGGTGGGCGCGTAGCAGACCTTGTCGTCGCACGCCTGGTATTCGAGGCGCCCCGACACCTTGACGCTCGGCGACGCCGCCAGCAGCTTCTGCGCCTCGGGCGTGGCGAGGATCGTCACCTCCTGCACCAGTTTAAAGGGCTTGCCGTAGGTCTCGACCTTCTCGTCGAGCTCCTTGAAGTGGTAAATCTCCGACGGCGGATACCTGGTCGCTTGCACACGCAGCCACGGCTGCGGATCGAGTTTCACGCCAATCACCTGGTAATCGTGCTTGCCGGGCGCGTAGACGTGCATCAGCCTCTTGGGCGTCACGTCGAAGGCAATCGACACGCTCTTGCCCGGCCCCACCTCGCTGTCGCTGATCGACGACACCACGGTGAGGTGCATGGTATCGGCACGCACCGGGCCGGCCGGCGATGCCTGGGTGGTGGTCACCCTGGGGTTCAGCTGGCCGTGCACCACGGGGCTGACCACCGCCAGGGCGCCAACGATGAGCAGGAAAACTCGCGTCATAAGTGTCTCTTGAAGGATGCCGACGTGCCCTAAACGATACTGCAACTGTTAAGATCCCCGGAAACCATGTCGGCGAGGCCCCCCACCCGAATTCTGGTCGCGGAAGACGATCCCGACATTGGCAGCCTGCTCGACCACTACCTGCGCAGGGCGGGGTTCATGGCGACGGTCGTAACGTCGGGCCGCGACGTCATGCCGCTGATCAAGCGCGAGGCGCCAGACCTGGTGGTGCTCGACCTGATGCTGCCGGGCCTCGACGGCTTGAGCGTGTGCCGCGCGATCCGCGCCGACGCCAACACCGCCGCCATCCCGATCATCATGCTGACCGCCAAGGCCGAGGAGTCGGATCGCATTGTCGGCCTCGAACTGGGCGCCGACGACTACATCACCAAGCCCTTCAGTCCGAACGAGGTGGTGGCGCGCGTGCGGGCGCTGCTGCGGCGCGCCCATCGCGCCGCGCCGGCCAACAGCCGGCTGACCTACGGCGGGCTGTCGGTGGACGTCGATCGCCACGTCGTCAAGATCGATGACGAGGAAGTGAAGCTGACGGCGAAGGAGTTCCTGCTGCTGCAGTACCTGATGCTGCACCGCGGGCGCGTGCTGTCGCGCGACCTGCTGCTGTCGGACGTCTGGGGCTACTCCTACACGGGGGGCACCCGCACCGTCGACGTGCACGTGCGCCGCCTGCGCGAGAAGGTCCCGATGCTGGCGGACACGATTGTGACCGTCAAGCAGTTCGGCTACAAGCTGCTCGACCCGGCCCCTGCCTGATGCCCCCGACCTCGACCACCTTGTTGCTGCTGGGCGTCGCCGCCGGCGCCGCGCTCGCCTTCGCGGCCCTCGCGCTGCTCCGCTCGTCGCGGGCCGCCGGCGCCCGCCAACGAGTCGCCACCATTCTGGCGGTGGCGAAGCGCTATGCCCACGGCGACCTCAGCCGCCCGGCGCCCGACTACGGCGACGACGACCTGGGCAGCGTGGCGCGCGCGATGGATCAGGCGGTGCAGGAACTCGGCCGGCGCGTCGACAGCCTGGCCCGCGACCGCGCGCGGATGGAAGCCATCCTCTCGAGCATGATCGAGGGCGTGCTGGTCGTCGACGAACAGGGGCGGCTGCAGCTGGTCAACGATGCCGCGCGGCGCATCCTCAAGCTCGAGCAGGGCGCCCGCAATCATTCCTACGTCGAGGCCATCCGGCATCCCGGCATCGTCGAACACCTGGGCCGCGCGCTCGCTGGCGGCGAGACCAGCGTGCTCGAGCTGTCGGTGACGCGCGACACCACGCGGACGCTGGTGGCGCAGGTGGCGCCGGTGGTCGCGGCCGGGCGCGGCGCCGTGCTGGTGATGCACGACATCACCGAGCTGCGGAAGGCCGACATGATTCGCCGCGATTTCGTCGCCAACGTGTCGCACGAGTTGCGCACGCCGCTCACCGCCATCAAGGGCTACGCCGAGGCGTTGCTCGACGATCCCGACGACGCGGAGACGCGCGAGCGGTTCCTCGAAATCATCCACCGCCAGGCCGAGCGCATGGAGCGCCTGGTCAAGGACCTGCTGCGCCTGGCCCGGCTCGAAGCCGGCCAGGAACACGTCGACATCGCCCCCTGCGACATCAATGCCCTGCTGCGGGGCCTCGTCAGCGATTTCGAGGCGACCGCGGCAGCCAAGCAACAGACGCTTTCCGTGACCGTGGCGCCGGAGGCGGCCAGGCTCAACACGGATGCCGCCAAGCTGCACGACATTGTCCGCAACCTGGTCGAGAACGCCGTCAACTACACACCCGATGGCGGCGCCATCGACGTCCACGCGTCGGTCAACGGCGAACGGTTCCAGCTGAGCGTGGCCGACACCGGTCACGGGATCGCGCCCGATGAGCTCGGCCGGGTCTTCGAGCGCTTCTATCGCGTCGACAAGTCGCGCGCGCGGCCCGGCGGTACCGGGCTCGGCTTGTCGATCGTCAAACACCTGGTCCAGGTGCTGGAAGGTGAAGTGTTCGTCGAGAACCAGCCCAGCGGTGGCGCGCTGTTCACGGTCAACCTTCCCTTCAAGTGAGAAGTAAGAGACCACAGGTAGTAAGAACCCGCGGTAGCTACCCTCTACCCCTTCCCACTTCCCACTTCCTACTTCCTAAGGAAGCCCAACCGCGTGCAGCAAGTAGTAGGTGATGGCGGCGATGCCGGCCGACGCGGGAATCGTCAGGATCCACGCCCACACAATCTGCCCGGCAATGCCCCACCGCACGGCTGACAGCCGCCGCGTGGACCCGACACCGATGATCGCGCCGGTGATGGTGTGCGTCGTGCTGACCGGCACGCCGAGCGCCGTGGCCGTGAACAGCGATACGGCACCGGCGGTTTCGGCGGCAAAGCCGCCCACCGGCTGCAGCCGCGTGATCTTCGAGCCCATGGTGTGGATGATGCGCCAGCCGCCCGCGAGGGTGCCGAGTGAGATCGCCGCGTGGGCGGCCATCACGACCCAGAACGGGATGTAGAACTCGGTGAGGTAGCCGCCGGCATACAACGCCCCGGCAATGATGCCCATGGTCTTCTGCGCGTCGTTGCCGCCATGGCCCAGGCTGTAGGCGGCCGCCGACACCAACTGCAGCTTGCGGAAGTGGCGATCGACCCGCGAGGGCGCGGTGTTCCGGCACAGCCAGTACACGCCGACCATGAAGATGAAGCCCAGCACGAACCCGAAACCCGGCGCCAGGACGATGAAGATCAGCGTCTTGGTCCACCCCGACGGAATCAGCGCCGACATGCCGACCTTGGCCACCGCGGCGCCGGCATAGCCGCCGATCAGCGCGTGTGACGAGCTGGTCGGCAGGCCGTAGTACCAAGTGATCAAGTCCCAGATGATGGCGCCGGTGAGGCCCGCGAGGATGACGGAGGTGGTCACGATCGAGATGTCGACCATGCCCGAACCAACGGTCTTGGCGACCGCGGTGCCAAACACGAAGGCGGCGATGAAGTTGAAGAACGCCGCCCACACCACGGCCTGGCCCGGCTTCAAGACCCGGGTCGAAACCACGGTGGCAATCGAGTTGGCGGCGTCGTGGAAACCGTTGATGTAGTCGAAAATCAGCGCGACGACAATGACCAGGACGACGATCGCGAGTTGAGCATCCACTGCGCGCTACCCGTGCTTGACGACGACGCTCTCGAGCACGTTGGCGCAGTCTTCGCAGCGGTCGGTGGCTTCCTCGAGCAGGTCCAGCACTTCCTTCCACTTGATGATCGTAATCGCGTCTTTCTCTTCCTCGAACAGGCGCCGCAAGGCCTCGTCGTGCACGTCGTCGGCCGCGTTCTCGAGGCGGTTCACCTCGACGGCGAGGTCGTGCACGCCGGTCTTGCGTTCGAGCGCTTCGACCGCGACCTTCACCTGCATGGCCGACTGCCAGGTCAGCGACGCCAGTTCGCGCGCGCCATAGCGCAACGAGGCCATGCGGTAGCGCCGGGTCACGGCCGCCGCCGCGTCGATCGCATCCATCACATCGTCCAGCGACGTCGCCAGGGCATGGATGTCTTCGCGATCGATGGGCGTGACGAAGGTCGAGTTGAGCCGCTGGATGATGCCATGGGTGATCGTGTCGCACTCGCTTTCGACGACCTTGATCTGCAGCGCGACGTCCCAGGCCGGGGGATCGGATGCCAGCATCCGTTCCAACAACGTGGCGCCGGTCACAATCTTGTCGGCCAGGGCGATGAAATCACCGAAAAACTTCTCTTCGCGGGGGATTAGGCGGAAGCGCACGCCGGAAAGTATGTCACACCGACGTTACATGTTTGTTACATGTCGCCCGGGGCCGCAGTTTTCGTGAAATTAACAGCCGCGTCACAGCAGCGAAGGGGCCGGCCGATACCTTTCCCTTCATGAAATCTCGACTGATTCTCGTTTTCGCGCTCCTGGCAGCCGTGGCGGCATCTCCGGCCGCTGCCCAACAAACCGAATCCCGCATTTCTGGGAGGATCCTGGACCAAAGCAAGGCCGCCCTGCCCGGCGTCACGGTGACCGTGACCTCGAAGTCGACCGGCGCGGTCCGCACCGCGATCACCGACGTCGACGGCAGCTACACCGTCACCAACCTCGGGCCTGGCGCCTACGTGGTGACCACCGAACTGGCCGGCTTCACGGTCCGCACGCGGGAAGTGGTGCTGGGCGTCGGCCAGATTGAACGCGTGGAACTGGAACTGGGTGTCGCGTCGCTCACGGAAAACGTGACCGTCACGGCCGATGCGCCGGTGCTGGACCTCTCCTCGGCGAGGATCGGCGTCAACGTTTCGCCCGAGGAGGTCGAGAACCTCCCGGTGAACGGCCGCAACTTCGCCAACCTGATGACACTGGCGACCGGCGCCACCAGCGACGGCAACGGCGGCTGGGCGTCGGTGCGCTTCAACGGCAAGTCGAACCAGCAGAATTACCTGAACTACGACGGCGTGGACGGCACCTACGTGTGGGACGCCAGCCCCGGCTATCTCAACGCCACCGGCTCGCAGTTCCGCCTGCAGACCTCCATGGAATCGGTGGCCGAGTTCCGCGTCAACTCGGGCCTCGCACCCGCGGAAAGCGGCCTGGGCTCGGGCGGTAACATCACCGTGGTGTCCAAGTCGGGCAGCAACACCCTCCGCGGCTCGATCTTCGAGTACAAGCGCGACGATGCGCTGGATGCGGCGACCAAGTACGACAACGTGAAGCAGCCGCTGTCGCTCGATCAGTTTGGTGGATCCATTGGCGGTCCGCTCGCCAACAACAAGACCTTCTTCTTCGCCAGCTACGAGGGCCTGAAGCAGAAGACCGGCCTCACCTTCCAGGAAGCCGTGCCGAGCGCCGAGGCCCGCCGCCGCATCCTGGCGGGCGAGCCGATTGGCAGCGGCGCCGGCCAGAGCGCGTCGCGCACCCAGGCGGTCGCCCCCCTGCTGAACGGCTTCCCGGTCGGCACCGTCGCCACCGCCAATCCCCTGCTCGACCTGGCCTCGAACACGACCGAGGCGAACCAGACCGAGAACACCATGTCGCTGCGCCTCGACCATCGCTTCTCGAACTCACAGTCGTTGTACATGCGCTATCTGGGCAGCAAGGGTAAAGTCGACACCCCCGACCGCACCGTGACGCCGCGCCGCGTGCTGGCCAAGCAGACGCCGCAGAACATCATGGCCAACTTCCAGTCGATCGTCGGCACCAACCTGGTGAACGAGTTCAAGGTCGGCGTCAACAAGCCCGAGACCAGCGCCACCGCCTTCGGCGCGACCGCCGGCTACGACCCCGTCGGCGTCTCGCTGTCGGGCACCGTCACCTCGTCCAGCATCGACGCGCGCGGCACCACCGGCGTGGCCCGCAGCGGCCTGCTGATTCGCGCCACCAGCGCCTCGACCACGACCGGCTCCGTCTTCAACCCCAATTCGCTGTCGTTCACGAACAACCTGACCTGGACCCGCGGCGCGCACACCGTGAAGGTCGGCGGCGAGTACCGCCGCATCGCATCGGAGTTCCAGTTCCTGGGCAGCACCGAGATCACCTACAACAGCATCACCGACTTCATCGACAACCGCCCGGCCGCGGTGCAGGTGGCGGTCGACTCACCGGCGTTCACGCCGCAGCAGTTCTACGCCATCGGCTTCGTGCAGGACTCGTGGCGCGCCAGCGACAAGCTGACCCTGGAGCTGGGACTGCGCTACGACTACTACTCGGTGGTGAAGGAGAAGAACGGTCTGGCCAAGCCGTTCTTCGTCGAGGACAACGCGTTCAGCACCGACCCCGACAACTTCTATAACCCCGACAGGAACAACTTCTCGCCCCGCCTGTCGGCGGCCTACCAGCTCAACGCCAAGACGGTGCTGCGCGGCGGCTTCGGCATCTTCTACGGCCCCGGCCAGTTCGAGGACCGCATCCAGCCGATCGAGAACTACATCGAGCGCCGGCGCGCGCAGACCGCCGACGTGCCCAACAACGGCCTGCAGTATCCGTTCACCGGCATCAACCTGAGCAACCAGCTGTCGATCCGCGGCTACACGCACGAGCGGCCGGACGAATACAACATGCAGTACGGCGTCAGCCTGTCGCGTGAGCTGCCAGGCGACGTCAACGTCACCGTCGGCTACACCGGCAGCCAGGGCAGGGACATGTTCCTGCGCGGCGTCGGCAACACGCTCGACCCGGTCACCCGCACCCGCCCGGTTCCGATCTACGGCCAGATCGACTACAAGACGTCGGGCTGCCTCGATGGCATGGTCATCGCCGGCCAGCCGGTCTCGGGCTGCGGCTACGCCGAATACAACGCGCTGCAGGTGAGCGCCACGCGCCGCTTCCGTGCCGGCTTCACCGGCGGCCTGCAGTACCAGTACTCGAGCAACAAGGGCACGACGCAGGGCTCGAACGAGGCGGCCACGACCCAGAACACGTTCAACTACGAGACCGAGTACGGCACCAACCCGCAGGACATTCCGCACACGTTCAACGGCTCGCTCACCTACCTGATCCCCGGCGACGGCCTGTGGAGTGGCGGCTGGCGCGTCGGCGGCATCGTCAACGCCCGCAGCGGCGTGCCCATCAACGTGGTGATGTCACGGCCCGACAACGCGACCGTGAACGGCGTGACCGTCGCCAACATCATCGGCGGCAACAGCCGCGGCACGCAGCGTCCCGACCTGGTCCCCGGCGTGGATCCCTACCTGCCCGATGCCGGTGTCCGCTGGCTGAACCCGGCGGCGTTCGCGACCCCGCAGCCGGGCACCTTCGGCAACCTGCCGCGCAACTTCCTGCGCGGGCCGAACTTCTGGCAGGCCGACCTGATGATGAGCAAGGACTTCCGCTTCGGCGGCTCGCAGAGCCTGCAGGTGCGCGCCGAGTTCTTCAACATCCTCAACCGGCTCAACTACGAGAACCCGGCCGCAACCTTGCCTAACGGGACGCCGGGCGCGCCGATTACCGACGCGCAGGCCGGCACCTTCGGCTACATGCTGGGCCCGCTCAACCGCACGGTCGGGCTCGGCACCGCGCGCCAGACACAACTGTCGGTCCGGTATAGCTTCTAAGGTTATGATGGGGGTTCTTCGCCGCGGGGGCGAAGCTGGACGCGTTAAAGGACAAACATGACCCGGACCATTTCAGCACTCGCGATCGCATCGGTAATGACGCTCGGCCTGTCGGCACAGGGCATGAAGCACATCGACCTCAAGGACGCCAAGGGCGCCTCGATCGGCATGGCGATGATCTCGGCCGCCAAGGATGGCGGCATCTCGATCGATCTCGATGTGAAGGGCCTGACACCCGGCGAGCACGCGATTCACATCCACCAGATCCCGAAGTGCGAGGGACCGGCCTTCACCAGCGCCGGACCGCACTTCAATCCGGCCGGCAAGAAGCACGGCATGCAGAGCCCCGACGGTCCGCACGCCGGCGACATGATGAACTTCACGGTCGCCGCCAACGGCACCGCCAAGGCCACCGTCACCAACAAGAACGTGACGATGGGCGACGGCGCCAACTCGATCTTCGCCAACGGCGGCACCGGGTTGATGATCCACGCCACCGCTGACGACATGAAGACCGACCCGGGCGGCGCCGCCGGCGACCGCATCGCCTGCGGCGTGATCGTCAAGTAGGTCGCTGCGCGACCCCGACGGGAGGACAACTCTTGTCGGGAGGGCGACACTTGTCGGGAGGCATTGCTTGCCCACCATAGCGCGAAGCGCGAAGGTGGGTCGGGACTGCCTCCCGATTCTATTTTCGGGCGCCGATCAGCACGACGGGCACGGCCGCGATCAGGGCCGCCAGGATCCCAAACACCACGCCGTAACCCGTGACGCCGGCCAGCGCCGCGGCGGCCACCGGCCCGGCCGCGCGCGCCAGCTGCTGGGGGCGCGCGAACACCCCGTTCATCTCGCCGGCGCGGTCCTGGCCGTAGAACACCAGCACGAGGTACGGCCTCGCCACCGTCGCCAGCCCCGAACCGCAGGCAAACAGCGCGACGCCGGCGCCGATCCCCAGCGGCGCGTGGGTCGCCGCCAGCGTCAACAGGCCGGCCACCTGCAGCCCCATGCTGGCCGCGAGCAGCCCCATCGGCGTCACGGCGCTGGTGTTCTTCGCAAACGCGAAGCGTCCCGGCAGTTGCATGACGCCAAACAGCCCGCCAAACGCCGCGGCCGTGGTCGGCGAAAGCCCGCGTTCCATCAACGCCGGCACCAGGTTGGCGGCCAGCGCGGTGGCCGCGAAACTCGAGGCCGTGAACACCGCCAACAGCACTCCCAGGCGGGGGGCTGATTCGTGACGGGGCGGCACATTCTGACGGGACGGCACATCTTGACGGGACCGCGCGACCGTCGTCAGCGCATACCAGTGAACTGCGAGCGTCGTCAGGGCCAGGCCGGCCGCCAGCGCGCCCACCGTCGCGCGCCAGCCGAGGCGCTCCACGAGCGCGCCCGTAACGGGCAGAAACACGGAACTGGCGAAACCGCCAAAGATGGTGATGGTCGCGATCGCCCGCAGCCGATCGCCGGCATGGTCCACGGCCTGGCCGACGATGGCGAAGATGGGCTCGTAGAGCACGGCGGCCATGCACAGCCCGAGGGCGGCCCAGATCGCGTAAGAGAGAAAGACGCTGGGCACGAGCGCCCACAACGCGAGCAGGCCCGCCGCGGTGAGGCCACCGGCCTGCACCACGGTCGGACCGTGTCCGCGATCGACGAGCTTGCCCACATGGGGCGAAGCGATCGCCGAGACCAGCAGCGCCAGCGAGAACGCGCCGACCACCACCCAGCGGTCGGCGCCAAGGTCGCGTTCCACCGGCACGATCAACACGCCGAAGGCGTAATACAACACGCCCCAGCTCACGCATTGGCCGAGGCCAACCGCCCAGACCTCGCGCCGCGTCATTTGCGCGCGAGCGATCCAATCTGCAACAGCTCCGGCGGCGACGTCCCGCCGCAGCAGCCCGCGGCGCCGGCCACGCTGGTGGTGTTGCAGATACCGGTTTCCGGCAGTTCCAGTTCCACACGGGCCGCGGCCGCAAAATCGCCCGACAGTTGGGCAACGACCGAGCGGGCCTGCTCGAACCCGGTGGCCAGCAGGAACGTCGGCGCGCGGCCGTAGCTCTTCATCCCGATGACGTAGAAATCCTTCTCGGGATGCGCCAACTCCCTGGCGCCGTGCGGACGCACGGTGCCGCAGCTGTGCTCGTTGGGATCGATCAGCGGTCCCAGCGTCGCGGCGCACTCCAGCCACGGATCAACGGTGACACGGATCTCGTTGAGCATCGCCAGGTCAGGGCGAAAGCCCGTGCACACGATCATTTCGTCGGCGGTCACGGTGGACTCGACACCCCGTAGCGCGCCGGTGATGGCGAGCGCGTCACCCGATCGCGCGATCGACCGGACGCGATAGGGAGTGAGCACCGTGAGCCGCCCGGCCTCGACGGCGCGCTTCGCCCGCGCGCCCAGTTCGCCGCGCGCCTCGAGGGCGTCGGCCGCGCCGCCGCCCCACACCGTATCGCGGTTCTCGCGCCGCATCACCCATGTGACGTCGGTGCCCGGCGCCTGCTCGGCCAGCGTCAGCAGGTCGAGAATCACGTTGAACGCGGAGTGGCCGCTGCCGACCACCACGACTCGCTTGCCCGCATAGCGGGCGCGGGCGGCCCCCGTCACGTCGGGAATGCCGTAGGCGATGCGCGCGGCGTGCGCCCGCTCGCCCGGCACCGCCAGGCCGCTCGACCCGGCCGGGTTGGGACGCTGCCACGTGCCGCTGGCATCGATCACCGCCCGGGCCTCGATGACCTCGCCCGAGGCGAGGTGCAGCTCGAACGGCTGCTCGTCGCGGCCCTTGGTCCGGACCTTGTCGAAATCTTTGCGGCCAATGGCGACCACGCGGGCGTTCAACCGCACATGGGGAGCAATCCCCGGATGCCGGCCGAGCGGCGCCACGTAGTGCTCGACCAGGTCGTTGCCGGTCGGCAGCACAGCGTCGGGCGGCGCCTGCCACCCGGCGGCCTCGAGCAGGCCACGCGCCACCTTGTCGGCGGTATAGCGCCACGGCGAGAACATCGTCACGTGTCCCCACTCGCGGACGGCGGCGCCGGCCTCAGGGCCGGCTTCGAGCACGACAAACGGCTGCTGCCGTGCCAGGAGGTGCGCCGCCGCGGTGAGGCCCACCGGCCCGCCACCGATAATCGCCACGGGTAGGGTTTCAGTTGGTGTCTTCATATTCGTTTTAGCGAATATATGGATCGATGATATATTTGTCAACACGAATATGATTCCGCCGATGGCGCACCAGGGCCGCCGATGACTCAGACCACACCGAAGGCTGCATGCTGCTCGGCCAAACCGGCCCCCAAAGTGAAGGACCTCGAGGCCCTGACCGGCGTCTACGCGGCTTTGGCGGACCCGACCCGGTTGCGGATTCTCGCCTTACTGCGCGACGGCGAGGTCTGCGTGTGCCACATCCACGCCAGCCTTGATGTGCCGCAGCCGACCGCGTCGCGGCACCTGGCCTACCTGCGCAAGGCCGGGCTCGTTGACGCCCGGCGCGATGGCATCTGGATGCACTACCGGCTGACACCCCTCGACCACCCCGTCGTCGCCGCCGTCGTCGCCGCGGCACTGCATGCCCTCTCGCACACGGCGGCGAGCGTCACCGATGAGCGCCGCCTGCAGGCCGCCCGCAAGGCATCGTGATTACGGTCCTCTTCGCCTGCGTGCACAACGCTGGGCGATCGCAGATGGCGGCCGCCCTCTTTAATCGCCACGCTAATCCCGCCAAGGCGCGCGCCATCTCGGCCGGTACGCATCCCGCCGATCAAGTTCATCCCGAAGTGGTTGCGTTGATGCGCGAGATGGGCATCGACCTGTCCGGCCAGCGACCGCTGAAGCTCACGGACGACCTCGCGGCCCGGGCGCAGTGGCTGATCACCATGGGCTGCGGCGACGAATGCCCGGTGGTCCCGGGCGCGACCCGCGACGACTGGCCGATTGACGACCCCAAGGGCCAGGCGCCGGCGACGGTCCGGCGCATCGCCGATGACGTCGAACGCCGGGTGCGCGCGCTGATTTCCGCCCGAAGCTGGGGGTAAACCGGCTCAGGCAGAGTAGAATCCAGCGCAAATGTCGCGCTCACGCGGCCTCGCCGCGCTGGTCCTCCTCTACCTTGTCCTCGGCCACCTGATTCCCCCACCCGCCACCATCACACCGCAAGGCTGGCGGCAAACCGCGATCTTCATCACGGTGATCGCGGGCATGGTCACCGAGCCGCTGCCCGCGTCGGCCCTGGTCCTGATGGGGCTGACCGGCATGGCGGCCAACGGCATCCCCATGCGCGAGGTGCTGGGCGGATTCGCCCAGCCGTCGGTGTGGCTGGTGATCATCGCCATGCTGATCGCCAAGGTGATGCTCGACACCGGCCTGGCGCGGCGCATTGCCCTGCTGTTCGTCCGCGCGGTCGGGCGCACGTCGCTCGGTGTCGCCTACGCGCTGCAGATGACCGACGTGACGCTGGCCTCGGGCGTGCCGTCGATCACCGCGCGCAGCGCCGGCATGGTGCTGCCGATCGCCCGCAGCATTGCCGAACTGTTCGACTCGCGTCCCGGCCCCACCGGCCAGCGCCTCGGCACGTTCCTGATCGCCGCGGTGTACCAAGGCTCCGCCGTCGCGTGCGCGATGTTCCTCACCGGCCAGGCCAGCAACCTCCTTGGCGCCGATCTCGCCCTCAAGCTCGCCAACGTCAAGGTGACCTGGGCCAGCTGGTTCGCCGCCGCCATCGTGCCCGGGCTGCTGTCGTGCGCGGTGGTGCCGTGGATTGCCTTTCGCCTGCTCAAGCCCGAGGTGACCCGCACGCCGGAAGCGCCCCTGTTCGCCGCCGCCGAGCTGAAGAAGATGGGCCCGCTCAGCCGCGACGAGTGGACCACGCTGCTCGTGTTTCTCGGTGTCGGCATCACGTGGATCACGTCGGCCTGGCACGGTCTCGACGTCACGTTCGTGGCCATGGTGGGCATCGGCGTCCTGCTGGCCTCGGGCACGCTGACGTGGCAGGCGGCCGCCGGCGAACGCCCGGCCTGGGACGTGTTCGTCTGGTACGGCGGCATGCTGCAAATGGGCGACCTGCTCAATCGGACCGGGTCAACCCGCGTGCTGGCCGAAAACGTGGCCGCCCTGTTCGTCGGCATCCCGTGGGTGGTCGTGCTGGTCGCCATCCTGATCATCTACTTCTACGCGCATTACTTCTTCGCCAGCATCACCGCCCACCTGCTGGCCATGTTCCCGCCGTTTGTCGCGGTGCTGATCGGCATCGGCGTGCCGCCGCAGCTGGCGGTCTACAGCCTGCTCTGCACGGCGAACCTGACCGCCGGCCTCACCCACTACGGCACGACGACGGGGCCGATCCTGTTTGGGACGGGCTACGTGACGCGCAGTGACTGGTGGAAGGTGGGCTTCGTCACGTCGGTCGCCAACATCGTGATCTGGCTGACGGCGGGCGCGGCGTGGTGGAAGTGGCTGGGGTTCTGGTAGGCGCGCGGCTTCGCCGCGCGTAGGGCTCGGCGCTACGCGCCTTGTCGGGCTCGGGCGCGTCGCGCCCTTCGTGGGGGTCGCGCGCTCACGCGCTCCTGGGGGAAGCGTTCCCCACGAGCGACGAAGCCGCGAGCCCTACGAAGGCGCGAAGCGCCGAGCCCTACGAGTGGCGCAGCCACGAGCCCCACGCGGTCGCGAAGCGACCGCGCCCCATCCGTTACACACAATTAACTCGCCCGTCATGCCAGGGAAACCTGGCGCCGCTACCGTTGTGGGCAATGGAACCGGCGCCTCACATGCCCACCCGCCCGCGACCCCAGGCGCAGGGCCGCCTCGCGGACAAGACTCACGTCCTGGTCGTTGAAGACGAGAAGGACATCTCGGGACTGATCAAGCACACGCTGGAGCGCAACGGCGACGCGATCGTCAACATTGCCGCCAGCGGCGACCAGGCGCTCAGGCACGCCGGCGAGCACCAGGTCAACCTGATCATCCTCGACCTCAACCTGCCGGTGCTGGGCGGCCTCGAGGTCTGCCGGCTGCTGCGGACCCGGCCGGCCACCGCCAAAACGCCCATCATCATGCTGACCGCGCGCGGCAGCGAAAGCGATCGCGTGGTCGGCCTCGACGCCGGCGCCGACGACTACATCACCAAGCCCTTCAGCCCGCGCGAGCTGTCGGCGCGCGTGCGGGCCGTGCTGCGCCGCGGCCGTCCCGAGGATCCGGGCCCGCCGCCGGTCTATCGCGGCGAGCACCTGGTCGCCGACTTCGACGCCGTCGCGATCGCGGTGGACGGGGTGTCCGTGCGGCTGACGCGCCGCGAATTCGAACTGCTGCGGCACCTGGTGGAGAACAAGAACCGCGTGCTGTCGCGCGATCGGCTGCTGGAACGGGTCTGGGGCTACGACCGCATGATCGAGACGCGATCGGTTGACGTGCACGTCGGGCGGCTACGCGGCAAGCTCGGCACCGCCGGCAAGCAGATCGAAACCGTGGTGGGGCTGGGTTACAGGTTTGTTGAAGTGAGAAGTAAAAAGTGAGAAGTGAGAAGTGGAAGCGGTCAGCGCCTGACGCGAACCGCAAGCGTGCGCGGAAGCGTCCGCAGCACGACCGTCTGGCCCCCACGACGTGGCTCGCCGTCCACGTGATACCAGATGTCCTGGTTCGACGTGATCGTGGCCTCGGCCGAGGTCCGCATCAGCACCTTGTCGTCGGCCTTCAACGTGCCGTTGAAGAACGCCGGCACGCGCGCAACCACGCCGACCAACGATAACGGCCTCACGACGACGATGTCGAGCTTGCCGTCGTCCAGGAGCGCGTGGGGCGCGATCTGCGCGCCGTTGCCGTATTGCCGCGAGTTGGCGAGCGCGACAAACAACACGGGCGCGTGGATCGGCAGGGCGTCAGCTGACGGAAAGGCGATCGCGTACTCGCGGGGCCGGTAGACCGCCAGTTCGCTGAGGGTGGCAATCACGTAGCCGAGCAATCCCCGCCGGGCGCCGGGGGCGGCCATCCGGCTGGCGATGCTGGCATCCAGGCCAATTCCGGCGACGTTGAAGAACAAGGTGCCATCCAGCTCGCCGGCATCGATCAACCGGTTCGTGCCGGCGCCGGCCACATCCAACGCCGACGCGGCGTCGAGCGGCACGCCCAGGTCGCGGGCCAGGCCGTTGCCGGAACCACCGGGGATGATCGCCAGGGCGGCCGGGGTGCCTGCGAGCGCAGCGCCGACGCCGTTGACGGTGCCGTCGCCGCCCCACGCCGCCACCAGTTGATGGCCCGCGGCCACCGCCGCGGCCGCGAACCGCTGCGCGTCGTCCGGTGCCGTGGTGATGCGGACGTCAACCTGAAACCCCGCGCGTCCCAACGACGTGCTGGCGAGCGCGGCACAGGCATCGAGCGTGCGCGAGCGGCCAGGGCCCGCAATGGGATTGATGACGACCGTGGCGTTCATCAGGGCCACAGATTCCACGGATTGAACACAGATTCCTGACGGGTTCTAGGGCGCGAGGGCGCGGAGTGCCTTGGGCGTGAGATGCCAGCGCAGGGTGCCAGGGCCGCCCGGGGTGGCGCCGTCCACGTCGATGGCGCAGATCCCGCCCTTCTTGAACACGACGATGCCGCGGGCGCCGAGCAGCCGCGCGGCGAGCTCGCCGAGGTCAGGCTCGTGGCCGACAATGGCCAGGCGGCGGTGCCGCCTGGCGTGGGTCTTAATCGCTTCGATCACGGCCTGGTGACGTCCGCCCGGGGCGAGCGCCTCGATCTCGGCAATCGCCGGCTTGGGTTTCAAGCCGGCGGCCAGCAGCGTGGCGGTGTCGCGGGCACGCACCAGCGGGCTGGTCAGCACGAAGTCGATGACGACGTCCAGTTCCAGCAGGCCGGGCACCGATGCCGCGAACCGCTTCACGCCGGCGGGCGTGAGCGGGCGCAGGCGGTCGTCGGGGTACTTGGGTCCGCGCTCGGCGGCCACGGCGTGGCGCACGAGGTACAGCTCGATGGTGGCGGCCATGAATGTCCAGGATTAAGCGAGCGACTGCGCTATCTGAGTCATCTGCGTCATCTGCGTCATCTGTGTTCAGGCGGCGGACGGGCGGGATTGCCCGGCCGCGTCGATAACGGCGTCACATAGTTTCAGCAGGGCTGGCCGGCCGTGCATGTAGGCGGCGTGCCCTTCGCGGCACTCGTCCTCGAGCACCCGGATCAGCGAATCCAACTCGGCCATGGCGCGGCGGTTTCGGCCCGGCAGCGCGGCTTGCACCGCGCGCGTGCGGTCGATCAGGATCTCGAGGTCGTGGACGCGGCCCAGCAGGTCCTGCAGCGCCTTCAACCGGTTCAGGTGCAGGCGCGATCGCGAGCGCATGAGCTCGCGTTCGATCTCGATCGCGTAGCGCAGCTTCTTGGCCTCGATGCGAATGCGGTGCAGCCGGTCGGCCAGGTAGATGCCGCCGGCGCGTTCGATCGCCGCGCGCAAGCGGCGGGCCCGCCGGCCCGACTGCGCGACCGCCTCGGCGACGGTATTCGCCGGCGTCCCGGAGGGCGACTGCGGCGCCGCCACGTCCACCAGGCGCTTGCGCAGCTTGTCGAGCCGCGACGGCGTGATCTCGTCGAGCATGTCGCGGCGGCGCTTCAACCGCTCGGCGGTCACGGCCTCGCGGACGCGGGCAATCGCCGCGGGCGCCGCGGCGCCGCGGCCCTCGAGCTCGGCCAGTAACAACAGGGCCACGTCCAGTTCGCGGACCGGCCCCAACGCGCGGGTGATGCGGCGCACGCGGCGGTCGACGCGATCGAGCGCGTCGGCGTCGGCGCAGGCGCCCAGCATCGGCAGGGCGCCGCGCAGCCGGCGCGACGCGACCCGCGCCTGGTGCACGGAGGCTTCGTCGCCAGACTGCGCCGCCGGCATGGCCCTCAACAGGGCGATCAGGCGTTGGCGGAGGATCGCGACGGAGAGGGCTGAGGGCTCCATGCTAGGATGACCATCCAATCATACCCTTCGACTCGGCGCCACACCGCGGGCTCGGCGTGACGCCTCGCTCAGGGCAGGCCCGGTCCCTTTATGCGATTAGCCGCCATCGACATCGGTACCAACTCCGTCCACATGATCGTGGTTCGCGTCCGGCCCGACTTTTCGTTTGAAGTGGTGGACCGCGAGAAGGCAATGGTCCGGCTCGGCGCCGGCGGCCTCGACGGCAAGAAGATGACGCAGGAATCGATGAACGCCGCCCTGCAGGCGTTGTCGAAGTTCCAGCGGCTGGCGACCTCCCACCAGGTGGACGAGATTCTCGCGGTGGCGACCAGCGCCACGCGCGAGGCCGAAAACGGCGGCGCGTTCCTGAAGGCGATCGAGCGCAAGACCGGCATCCGGGCGCGGTTGATCACCGGCACTGAAGAGGCGCGCCTGATCCACCTGGCGGCGGTCTACGGCGTCGACACGCCCAAGCGGGCCGTGGTCATCGACATCGGCGGCGGCAGCGTCGAGATCACGCGCGGCACCGGCCACGCGGTGGAGTTCGCGCGCAGCTTCAAGCTCGGCGTGATCCGCCTCACCGAGCGGTTTGTCGACTCCGACCCGATTTCCAGCCGCGACGAACGCAAGATGGCCAAGTTCATCAGCGAGCAGGTCGATCGCTACCTGGGCCACATCGTCGAGGCCGGCTACGACCGCGTGATTGGCACCTCGGGCACCATCCTCTCGCTGGGCGTGGTCGCCACGGCCATGGAGCGCGGCACGGCGCCCGAAGAGGTGCGGAACCTGCGGGTGCCGTCGAAGAGCCTGCGGAAGCTGCGCAAGGCGGCGGTGGAGCTGGACCTCGAAGAGCGGATGCACATGCCCGGCCAGGACCCGCGGCGGGCCGACCTGATGGTGGCCGGCGCCATCCTGCTCGACACGCTGATCAAGAAGCTGGGCGCGGACGAAATCACGCTGTGCGACCTCGCGCTGCGCGAAGGCGTGATCCTCGATTACATCCACGGCCATCGCCGGCACATCGCGCGCGTCGATTCGTACCCCGACGTGCGCCGGCGCTCGGTGATCGAGCTGGCCGAGCGGTGCAGCTGGGAAGCGGAGCACTCGCGCCAGGTCGCGGCGCTGGCGCTCACCCTGTTCGACTTCACCAAGCGCCTTCACGGCCTGGGCGACCGCGAGCGCGAGTGGCTGGAGTATGCGGGCTTCCTGCACGACATCGGCAACCACATCAGCTACGAGGGCCATCACCGGCACTCGTACTACCTGGTCAAGAACGGCGACCTGCGCGGCTTCGAGCCCGGGGAAATCGACATCATGGCGCTCGCCGCCCGCTATCACCGCCGCGGGCTGCCGAAGGAAGAGGACGAGGCGCTGCAGGACCTGAACAAGTCGCGGCGCCGCACGGTGGAGGTGCTGGGGGCGTTCCTGCGCCTCGCCGAGACGCTGGACCGCAGCCGTCACGGCGTGATCCGCGGACTGGAGGTGCGCGAACGCCTGGGCGAGCTGCGCATCAAGGTGCAGGCCGTGGGCGATGCCGAACTGGAAGTGTGGGCCGCGCACAAGCAGGCGCATGCGCTGGAGCTGGCGCTCGACCGGAAGATCCGCATCGAGAAGGTGCCCTATCGCAAGGGACTCAAGTCAGTGGAGACCGAGCTGACGCGGCAGCGGCTCGGGCCGACCGACCGCCGCAGCGTCGTCCCCGGCGCCGCCAAGAGTCGCAAATAACTTTGTGATATAAAGACACGGTGACTCCGACCGCCCGGCGCCTCGTGATCGGACTGGCGGTCGCCGCCATCATCGGGTTCCCGCTGCTGCTCGCCGGCTACATGTCCCTCGGCCTGTTCTTCGCGCCGCCCTGGCCCGTGGCGGCCACCCGTCACGTCGTGCCCGTGATCGGCGACGCCCTCTGGGCCCGGGCCAACGGGGGCGCCGCGACCGACCTCAATCCCTTCACGCCATCCAACCTCGCGCCGTTGGTGGTCTGCATGGCGCAGGCAGAAACGGAAGGCCCCGGTCCCCTGCGCGACGCGGCGCAAGCCGACTGCCGGAGGCAATACGTGCCGGCCGTCGAGGCGCTGGAGTACCTCTCCGAATTGCACATGCGCGCCGCCGGCTTCGAGAAGCCGGGGTTCCGCAAGGGCCACGCGAAGTTCGTCACCACGGTCTGGCTGGCGCGCTCGTGGACGAAGGCCGACCTGCTGGCCACGCTCGTCGAGCGCGGCGAATACGGCATGGGGTATCGCGGCCTCGAGCCGGCCGCGCAGGGCTACTTCGGGCGCCCCGCCGCGCAGTTGACGCTGCCGCAGGTGGCGCTCATCGCCGCGCTGGTCGGCGGTACCGGCCCGGACCCGTGGTGCGACGCGGCCAGCGCGGCCGACCTCCGGCACCGCGTGCTCGAGCGGATGCGCGATAACGGCGCCATCGACGAGCTGGCCTTCGAGGCGGCCGACCAAAGCGAGCTCAGCCTGGCGCCGCCGCCGGCAACTCATCCGTCGTGCCAGGCCTGACTCCGGCCGTTAACACCGAATTAACACGCCAGAAACTACCGCGAAACCCCTGTCGCATACTCTAGGGATCATGTTGCTGTTACCCATTCGACTCATTGTCGCTGTTGGCCTGTTGGCCGTAACGCTTGCCGCCTGTGGCGGCGGCTCTTCGTCCAGCGGCACCCCTTCATCCGGAGGCACGGCGCTCGTGACGCTCGATGGGTCCAGCACGGTGTTTCCCATCAGCGAGGCCGTCGCGGAAGAATTCCAGAAGGCCAACCAGGGCATCAACGTCACCGTCGGCATTTCCGGCACCGGTGGCGGCTTCCAGAAGTTCTGCCGCGGCGAAATCGACATCAGCGACGCGTCGCGGCCGATCAGCGCCACCGAAGTGGCGGCGTGCGGCAAGTCGGGCATCGAGTTCATCGAGCTGCCGATCGCCTACGACGGCATTGCCATCGCGGTGAACCCCAAGGCCGAGTGGGCCGACAAGATCACGGTCGCCGAGCTGAAGAAGCTGTTCGCGCCCGAGGCGCAGGGCCAGGTCAAGAAGTGGAACCAGGTCCGCGCCGGCTGGCCGGATCGGGAAATCCACCTGTTCGGTGCCGGCGTCGACTCCGGCACCTACGATTACTTTACCGAAGCGATTAACGGCAAGGCCAAGGCCAGCCGCGGCGACTTCACCTCGAGCGAGGACGACAACGTGCTGGTGCAGGGCATCAGCGGCGACGAGCTGGCGCTCGGCTTCCTCCCCTTCGCCTACTACGAAGAGAACGCGGCACGCCTCAAGCTCGTGCCGGTGGACGATGAGAAGGCCGACAACGGCGCCGGGCCGGTTGCCCCCTCGCCCGACACCATCAAGACCGGCACCTACCAGCCGCTGTCGCGGCCGGTGTTCATCTACATCTCGAAGAAGGCCGCCGACAAGCCGGAAGTGCAGAAGTTCGTCGAGTTCTACCTGAAGAACGCCGAAACCCTGGTCCGCGAGGTCAACTACGTCGGCCTCGGCCCCGAGATCTACGGCTTGGTCACCGACCGCTTCGCCAAGCGCCACACCGGCTCGGTGTTTTCGGGCCAGAATACGGTCGGTGTCACCATCGACCAACTGCTCAGCAAGGAACGCGCGCAGTAGCGCGGCGCCATGACGACCCGTTCGCTCGAGTGGATGATCGAGCGGGCGCTGTTTCTCTGTGCAGCGCTCTCGGTACTCACGACGGCCGGCATCATTGCCGTGCTGGCGTTTGAAACCTACGAGTTTCTGCGCGAGGTGCCGCTCGTCGACTTCCTGACCGGCACCGAGTGGACGCCGCTGTTCTCGAGCCAGAAGTTCGGCGTGCTCCCGCTGGTGGCCGGCACCATGCTGGTGTCGAGCATCGCCATGGTCGTGGCGCTGCCCATGGGCCTGCTCTCGGCCATCTACCTCAGCGAATACTCCCCCAGTGGCTTCCGCCGGGTCGTCAAGCCGGTGCTCGAGATCCTGGCCGGTGTGCCCACCGTGGTCTACGGCTACTTCGCGCTCACCTTCGTCACTCCGCTGCTGCAGCAGGTCTTCCCCACCCTGTCGGGCTTCAACGCGCTCAGCCCGGGCCTCGTGATGGGCTTGATGATCCTGCCGCTGGTGTCGTCGCTGTCGGAGGACGCCATGCGCGCGGTGCCCCAGGGCCTGCGCGAGGGCTCCTACGCGCTCGGCGCGACGCGCATGCAGACCGCGCTCAAGGTGGTCGTGCCGGCCGCGTTCTCGGGCATCACCGCCGCCTTCATCCTCGCCGTGTCGCGTGCGATTGGCGAGACCATGATTGTCGCGATTGCCGCCGGCCAGCAGCCGCGCCTCACCGGCAACCCGTTCGTGCCGATCGAGACCATGACCGCCTACATTGTGCAGGTCTCGCTCGGCGACACGCCGCAGGGGACCATTGAATACCGCACGATCTTCGCGGTCGGCATGCTGCTGTTCGTGATGACCTTCAGCCTGAACCTGATCAGCACCTGGCTGCGCGAGCGGTTCCGCGAGGAATACGCATGAGGAAGCACGCCGACCTGATCTTCCAGTTCGTCTCGCTCGGCGCGCTGCTGGTGGCGCTGGCGGCGCTGGCCGCGCTGGTGTTCGACATCGTCTCGGACGGCGCCGGCCGCCTGAGCCTGCAGTTCCTCACCAACATCGCGTCGCGCAAGGCCGAGGAGGCCGGCGTCTACCACGCGTTGATGGGCAGCATCTGGGTGATCGCCCTGACCGGCGCGCTGGCGCTGCCGATTGGCGTCGCCGCCGCCATCTATCTCGAGGAGTACGGTTCGCGCAGCCGCATGGCGCGCTTCATCGAGCTCAACATCTCGAACCTGGCCGCGGTCCCGTCGATCATCTACGGCCTGCTCGGCCTGGGGTTGTTCGTCCGCCTGATGGGCATGGGCCAGAGCGTGATGGCCGGCGCGGCGACCCTCGCCCTGCTGGCGCTGCCGGTGGTTATCATGTCCACGCGCGAGGCCTTGCGCACCGTGCCCAGCTCGATTCGCGAGGGCTCGTACGCCCTGGGCGCCACCAAGTGGCAGACCATCTGGAACCAGGTGCTGCCCATGGCGCTGCCAGGCGTCCTGACCGGCCTGATCCTGGCGCTGTCGCGCGCCATCGGCGAGACCGCGCCGCTCATCACCATTGGCGCGCTCACCTACATCCCGTTCGCGCCCGACGGGGTCTGGTCGAAGTTCACCGTGCTGCCGATCCAGGTGTTCAACTGGGTGTCGCGGCCGCAACCCGAATTCAAGGCGAACGCCGCCGCTGGTATCCTTGTGCTCATGGTGCTGCTGCTCTCGATGAATGCCGTCGCGATCATCGTCCGGGATCGCCAACAGCGCCGGGGGCGGGCATGACCGCCACCCCGCCCGTGCCGGCCAGCCTGGCCGGCGTCGCCGCCCGGCCCGGCCAGGGCGCAAGCGCGCTCGATCGGCCGGTCAAGATTGGCGTCGAGGGGCTGAACTTCTACTATGGCCCCAAGCGCGCGCTCGACGGCATCTCGATCGAGATTCGCGCCAACCTGGTGACCGCCTTCATCGGGCCGTCGGGCTGCGGCAAGAGCACGTTCCTGCGCACGCTCAACCGCATGAACGACATCATCCCGATGACCCGCGTCGACGGCAAGGTGCTGATCGACGGCGAGTCGATCTACGACCCGGGCGTGGACGTGGTGCAGCTGCGCCGGAAGGTCGGCATGGTGTTCCAGAAGTCGAACCCGTTCCCGAAGTCGATCTTCGAGAACGTCGCCTACGGCCTGCGCATCAACGGCCTGGTCAAGTCGAAGGCCGAGCTGGCCGGCCGGGTCGAGGAAAGCCTGCGGCAGGCCGCGATCTGGGACGAGGTCAAGGACCGGCTGCACGACTCGGCGCTGGCGCTGTCGGGCGGCCAGCAACAGCGGCTGTGCATTGCCCGGGCGCTGGCCATCCGGCCGGAGATCCTGCTGATGGACGAACCGGCCTCGGCGCTCGACCCCATCGCCACCCAGCGCATCGAAGAGCTGATTTACGAGCTCAAGAAGCAATACACAATCGTCATCGTCACGCATAACATGCAGCAAGCGGCGCGGGTGTCGGACTTCACGGCCTTCTTCTGGCTGGGCCGGCTGGTGGAGTTCGACCGCACCGACAAGATCTTCACGGCGCCGGCGGAAAAACTGACCGAAGACTACGTCACAGGCAGGTGCGGCTGATGGAACGCGTGTTTCGACACTTCCAGGACGACCTCGACACCCTCAAGCAGCGCCTGCTGGCCATGGGTGGCCTGGCCGAAGAACGGGTCCGCGAGTCGATTCGCGGCATCATGGAACGCGACGCCGCCGCGCTCGACGCGGTGCTGACCGGCGACCAGCCGATCAACGACCTGCACATCGAGCTGGACGATCGCTGCTTCAAGCTGCTGGCGCTGCACCAGCCCATGGCGGCCGATCTGCGCGTGATCGTCGCCGCGGTCAAGATCAATACCGACCTGGAACGGGTCGGCGACCTGGCCGTCAACATCGCCGAGGCCGGCAAGCGCTACCTGCGCCACGCCCCGGTCAAGCCGCTGATCGACATCCCGCGCATGGGCGAGCTGGCGCAGACCATGCTGCGCGAGTCGCTCGACGCCTTTGTCCGCCGCGACATGGCCTTGGCCGAGTCGGTCCTGGCCCAGGACGACGTGGTCGACGCGCTCAAGACGCAGATTTTCCGCGAACTGCTCACCTACATGCTGTCCGACCCGGCCACCATCGAGCCGGCCCTGGACCTGATCCTGATTTCCCGCCACCTGGAACGCATTGGCGACCATGCCACCAACGTGGCCGAGGACGTCATCTTCATCCTGTCGGCCAAGGACGTCCGCCACACCGGGGCCGGCCCCGCCCGGGCCGAATAAGGTGACGGCGGCGGGCGGGTGATCTAGAATGAATCGGATCACCCTATGCCTGAAACGCTCTCCATCACTGACAACCGGACCGGCAAGACCTACGAGGTCCCGATCGCGGAAGGCACCATCCGCGCCACCGACCTGAAGAAAATCACGACCGGCGGCGACGATCCGGGGTTGTGCACCTACGACCCGGCGTTCATGAACACCGCGGCCTGCAAGAGCA